>JAFDYI010000010.1 GCA_018267475.1 Bacteroidota bacterium
ATACTTTTTTCTGCCGCAAAAAAGTATGCAAAAAGCCACCACGAAAACCAACCAGAAGCTTTTGTTTTTCGCACAGGGCTGCACCACCACAGCCACAAAACTTCTGGTTCGCACTTTTCGTGGACGCCTGCCGCACTATTTTTTGAAAACTATCAAAAAAAAACAGCGTGTAATACTTGCAATAGCAGTGATAGAAAAAATAAAAACAAGTAAAAATTACAAGATGTTTTTACCGGTTCGGTAAGAGGTGCCTTTAAACATACAAACCAATTCTCCGTTTTGGTTTTTGGTACTAATATCATATAGGCCGGTCTTATTTCCTTTATGAATTTCTTGGGCTTCTACCGTCAGCACATCGCCTGTTTGGGCAGGGCGCGTATAAGAAATGTGTACATCTAAGGCTACAGATAAAACACCATCAGAGTTGCAAGCAAAAGCAAAAGCCGAATCGGCGGCCGAAAATAAAACACCACCGTGTATGCTGCCAAACCCGTTTAGCATGTCTTCTTTTACGGTGTAATGCAGTTTGCAATATCCGTCGCTTACGCTATCTATTTCTAAGCCCAGCCAAGCGCTAAACTTATCAAGACTCAACATTTTTTTTAGAACTTGTTGTGGGGTATTCATTTATAAGGGTAGATTAAAATTAAAGAAACTCCACTTTTGTGAAGCGCTCAAAAATAGCTAAATTATTATTTGAAACAGCAAACTCTTAGTGGGTATTTTTTTAATAAACAAAATGCTATGTTTGTACAAACAAAAAAACAATGCAGCTAAGCTATTGGGAATATCAAACGTACTTTAGTAAGGTAGATTTGTTGGTAGTGGGTAGCGGTATAGTAGGGCTAAACGCAGCCTTGGCGTATAAAAAAAAACACCCCAAAAGCACTGTCTTAGTAGTAGAGCGCGGTTTTTTACCCAATGGCGCCAGCACCAAAAACGCCGGTTTTTGCTGCTTTGGCAGCGTATCTGAGTTGGCAGACGACTTACGCCACAGTGCAGAAAACGCAGTGTGGGATACAGTGCGCATGCGCTACCAAGGTTTAAAAACACTACGAAAAAGAATACCCGACCTACAAATGAACTACGAACACAGTGGGGGCTACGAAGTATTTGATACTAAAAAAGATTTTGAAGCCTCTGCGGATTTAATTTCTTCGTTTAATAAAAAAATGAAAGAAATACTGGGGTTAAACCGGGTTTATGTTGTTGATGCAAAAAAAACACAAAATAGTTTTTTTTCGGGGTTTAAGTATTGCATAAAAAACCAATATGAAGGGCAATTAAATACCGGAATGATGATGCAAACCCTCCTTAATAAAGCGAGGAAAAAAGGCATTATTATTTTAAATGGTTTGTTGGTAGAAAAAATACAGGACAATGGCCGTGCAGTAGAAATTTGTTTGCAAAACAAGCTCATCGTATCCAGTAAAAAAGCATTGATTGCTACCAATGGCTTTGCCCAGCAATTGATACCCGGAATAGAGTTAAAGCCTGCACGAGCACAGGTGTTGGTAACGGCTCCTATAAAAAAACTAAAAATAAAAGGTTCTTTTCATTACCAACAGGGTTATTATTATTTTAGAAATATAGACAACCGTATTTTGTTGGGGGGCGGCAGAAACCTTGATTTTGCAGGAGAAACAAGCACCGACATGCACACTACCCGACTTATTCAACAAAAATTAGAACAGCTTCTGCAAAACAACATCGTACCTAAACAATCCTATACGATTGAGCAACGTTGGAGCGGTATTATGGGGGTAGGAAATGAAAAAAAACCGATTGTAACAAAAATCAGTCCCAATGTGGTGTGCGCCGTACGCATGGGCGGCATGGGCGTGGCCATTGGCAGTTTGGTAGGCGATATGGCTGCCGAGATGCTAGATGAAATATAGAAATTATGAATACGGCCTGCTATATTTTATTGTTGGATAATTTAGGAGGGCGAACCACTAAAAAAAACCTTTGGTGCTGTAAAATCTTTGGAGAAATTAGTTTTGTGTAAAAAACATTATGAGGAATATGGGCTGGACTAATGAAGGGATAAAAAGTACGAACGTATTTAGAGCATTTGTTTCTGATAGAGAAAAAATAAGTACTCAAGTTTTGTGTAAATATAATAATTGCTATATTTGCGCCTCTTTTTAGGTGAGGTGGGTGAGTGGCTGAAACCAACAGTTTGCTAAACTGTCGTACGGGTTAAACTGTACCGGGGGTTCGAATCCCCCCCTCACCGCAGAAGAAAGTAAAGCTGTTTTTTAAAAAACAGCTTTTTTTGTGCTTTTATCTAAAAAAACAAGTTAATACGGAGCCATTTGCTGGTTTTACATAAAAAAAGGCATTTTTAAATAGCGCCTCTCTGCCCCGACATAAAAACAGAATACCCTAAAATGGCGATGCCTCGTTTCTTTTATTATAGTATCTTTGTGCGTATCAAATTACAACATCATGACTACAAAAGAAGCCTTATATCAATATACCCTTCGCTTAGGAGATGCGGGTTTAATTTTATCACAACGCTTATCGGAGTGGACTTCTAAAGGTCCTTTTTTAGAAGAAGATTTAGCCCTTACCAACATCACGTTAGATATACTGGGGCAAGCTAATTTGCTGATGGAGTACGCCGCCCAACTTGAAGGAAGTGGAAAAACAGCCGACGATTTGGCTTTTCGCCGTAGCGAGCGCCATTTTTTCAACCCCTTGTTGGTAGAGCAACCCAACGGCGATTACGCTCAAACCATACTACGCCAATACCTAATAGATGTGTTTGACTTCCTTTTTTACACCGAACTTACCCAAAGCGCCGACGCTACTTTAGCAGCTCTTGCAGCTAAATCGGTAAAAGAAATTACGTATCATGTAAGGCATACCGCGGCGTGGGTAGATAGGTTTGGAAACGGCACCGAAGAAAGCCATGCGCGCCTGCAAAAAGCTTTGAACGAACTGTGGCGTTTTACCGACGAACTTTTTGAAATGAATGAGGTGGACGAAGTGTTATTGAAAGAAAAAATAGCGGTTGATTTGAATAAAATAAAACCAATTTGGAAACAACAAGTGTATGCCACTTTGCAGCAGGCGCAGCTAAGCATACCCGAAAACGTGTTTATGCAAACAGGAGGGCGCAAAGGAAAACACAGCGAGCATTTGGGGTATATCCTTACTGAAATGCAGTACTTGCAACGAACCTATCCCGATGCTAAATGGTAGTTTAAAACTGTTTTTTTTGAAAAAAAAAGCTGTATATTTTTTTGCCATACTGTGTTACGCGCTTAGCCCCTTAGCGCAAAACTATTCCTACCAAATAGCGTTGCTAAAATATAACGGCGGGGGCGATTGGTACGCTAATTTTGAAACTTCTTTACCCAATCTTATTGCGTTTTGTAACGAAAAATTAAAAACCAACATCAACCCCGAGCAAGCCGTTGTAGAAGTAGGAAGCAACGAAATTTTTAATTACCCCTTTACTCACATAACCGGTCACGGAAACATTATTTTTAGTGATGCCGAAGCACAAAACCTGCGGAAATACCTTTTGGGAGGAGGCTTTTTAGAAATATCAGACAACTATGGTTTGGATAAATTTATCCGCCCGCAAATGAAAAAAGTATTCCCTGAATTGGATTTTGTAGAATTGCCGTTTGACCACCCCATATACCATCAAAAATATCCGTTTGATAAGGGCTTACCCAAAATTCATGAGCATGATAACAAAGCCCCGAAAGGGTTTGGCTTGCTGTATCAGGGGCGCCTCGTTTGCTTTTATGATTATGAGTGCGATTTGGGCGATGGTTGGGAAAGCTACGAAGTACACAAAGATAGTCCCGATACACATGAAAAAGCGCTGAAAATGGGCGCCAATATTATTTCTTATGCTTTTTTGGGAGCTAACTATAAATAACTAAAAAAATTATTTCAAGTAAAAAATTCTTACAATCTTTGTAAGAATGAAAAAGTGTCTTTTTGTTTATTTGTTTTTTATTCTTTTAGGCGGAAAAGTAATTTCGCAAGAAGATAGCTTGGTACCCCCAACGGTAATTACTTTAAAAGATGGAGTATATCTTTCGTATAAAGATTTGCAAACCAACAATCCTTTGCCTAAAGAAAATATTTTGATAGAAGCAGATAAAAGCCAACCTGATTTTATTTTAAAAACATTGAGCAACGAAAAAGAAATTGTTTTTACGTATAAGGGCGCAAAGTACCGCGCCGAAACGGCCCGCACTTGGGGTTTTTGTCAAAATGGAATTTTGTATATTAACTTTAAAGGGCAATTTTCCAGGGTTACTTTGTTTGGCTCAATATCTCATTTTATGGCAACCATTATGGTTACCCGCTATGTAAGCAATTACTATAATTACGGCTGGGGCGGCGGTTTTTATGGCAACGGCATGTACGGCATGGGCTCGCCTTCGGTGCCGGTAAAGCAGGCAGAAACACACGAGTTTTTATTGGATTTTGCTACCGGAAACATTGATGAAAGCACTCCCTCTTATTTAGAAACATTGCTAAGCAGAGATATGAAAATATACACTCAATATGCCAACTTACGCCGCAAACAACGCCGCGATTTGATGATATTTTATATACGCCGCTATAACGAAGAACATCCTATTGTGTTTCAAGAACCCGACGGGGCTAAGTAGCCACCTTACTCTTTAATAAATTTTTGCACGCTGTATCCGTTTTGGCTTCGTACTTTTAATACGTATAGTCCGCTTGCTAAGGCTGATGTGGGTATGATAAAGGTGCTGCTTTCTTCGTTGTATTGAAAACCGTTGATGATATTTCCGAGCATATCATACACTTCTATCGTGGTGTTTTTTTGAGGGTTGGCAAAAGCTAAGTATAGGTTGCCGTTGGTTGGGTTTGGGTACAGTTTACATTCCAGCATGGGGTTTTGATACTGTTTAATACCAACTGAATTTAGATTTAGGCAAGAAGGAAAATTATTGTTGTTAAACCAGTTTCGTACACGGTTATTATCTTGCACCATACGAGGTAAGATGCACAGGTTGTTGCCCACACAATTTATAGTATCTTGCGAAAACACAAAAGCCCAATCCACTTCATATACACTGTGAGGTTGCATGCTAAAGGGGCCTATTCCGGGTAAGAAGCGCCTATCGCCAAAGGCATCACCGGGCGTGGTGTACTCGCTCCAGTTTACGCTTGGGGTGGGTACGGGGCTTGCTATAGAGCCGCCCAAAGCAATGCCGTAGGGATCTGAAGTGCCGGGAAACATAAATTTAGTTTTTGGGTGCGTGGTAGAGATGCTGTCAAGGCCTAAATCACCAAAGGTCATGGGATAACCGGTTTCCCATACCCCTTTAGTAAGGTTGTAATAGGTTTTAGCACTGCTAGGGTTCCCGTTCATGGGGGAACCTGTATTGTTATAGTAAAGCATAGATCCCATAAGGCATTTTTCATTTGGTTCATCAATCACACCGTTGTTGTTGTTGTCTATACCATCGTGTGGGTTGGCATAAGGGCCGTTTAATATATTACACGAAAAAGCGGGCAGTTGCTTATGATAGCCGGGCGCGTTCGCATAATCCGGGTCGTAATTTTCTGCGTTATAGGTATATCCAAAATTGCCCATTACGTTGCAGCCGACATAATCATCTAAATAGTAACCCAAGTCGCTATCCACCCAAGCCATTACATGGCAGCTATCATAGAGGTTGGCCGAGCGGTTAAATATCTGGTAGTTGTAAAAAACGGTATTGTTTAGCACGGCATTGCTATCGGTAATACCCGGGCAGGTAAAGGCGTAGGCAGAGGCATGTACTTCTATACCCATAGGCAAACCTCCTGTCTCGGTATGGTTGGTAAAATTATCATTAAACACCCACCAAACCATTTGGTCTCCTTTTATGAGAGGGTAATCGCCTCCTGCTAAGGGGTCGTATAGGTTGTTGTGGTTTACATCAACGTAAGGAGCCATATTGTGAGCGTAATTACCCGAGCCGTTGCCGGGCCAATGCAGTATAGAAGGGGCAGGTGTAAACAAGCCGCTTTGCACATTGCCGGCAGCCCAGTTGTACATAAAATTAGCAATGTCAAAACGATTTACTTTCCACAGTTGATTGTATGCTACGGCGGTAATGGTATCGGCGGTGGCGTTGGTGGTATCAAGAGGCCCCGGCCAAAAGTCGTATCCGTTTTGTCTATAGGTCATAGCCCCCATGTGCAGGTTGTTGTTGCTGTAGCCTCCTATCCAAAAAGAAGAAGCAAACAAGGGGCTCGTCCCATTTTGTTTGGGTACGTTATAGCCGGGTACAGCTGAGCCATAGAGCCAATTGCCGTCGGAATTATCCAACACAACAGCTATTACGTTGTTTATATCCAAAAGTGTTGCTGCCACAGAAAAATCTGACCATGTTCCAACAGAGTCGCAAGGACTTCTTGAAGCTCCTCCGTATAAGGTAGTATCTATGTGATTAAGAACAACAGAGTAAACTCCATCGTTTATTCCATACATTTTATGAGAAGTATAATCGTATTGAAGAAAAGCACTAGCATCGTTCCAAAAAACGAAGCGGTTATTATCAAAAAACTCAACAGATTTGAAGGGTGCAAAAGATGGTAAACATTGTACATTTTCAATATATACTCCGCCCTTAGGCCCTTTACAGATGAATGCCTTTTTGTTGCAGAAGGAGGAGCAAGGAATATAACTGTAATCTCCACAAAAAAGTTCTTTTAAATGGGCGTAGCCCCCTAATAAATCAAAAATAAAGGTAAAAGTGGTATCGTTATATCGCCAAGCGTTTCCGGTAGCGTAGGTGCCTACCCATTTGCGGTGTAGGTCATCTACGTAAATGCAATTTACCCTATCGTGTATGGTTTTAAAGGAAAAAGAGCTACCGCTAAACTTGTCCATTCCATATTGATTACCCAACCATATAGTGGTTGCATTTTCTACGGTAATGCAGTAAACGCTATCACAAGCCATACCGTTGCTTCGGTTGTAATTGGTAAAAGAAGTTCCGTTAAAAACACTTAAACCACGGTAGGTTCCGATATATACGTTTCCATTACCATAAGCTAAAGAGATAATGGTGTCGCTAATAATGCTTGAGGTGCCGGTATTATAGGTTGTGTAGCTGGTGCCATCAAATTTGGTAAGCCCTTGGTTGCCGCCTATCCATATATTGTTAGCCGCATCAACCGCTAATACGTTTATCTTTTTTCCCGGTATGTGCGGAAAGGTATCCCACTGGGTACCGTTATAGCGTAGTAACTGGGGGTTAGGAGGAACGACCGATGCCGGAGAGTCAAATCCTACCCATTTATTACCACTGTTATCAATGATAAACGAAGATGCGTTATTGTAATGCAATCCCGGTATCGTACAAGTGGCATCGGTTACAATACCTGTGGGCTGAGCCCAGGTGCGGGTGCTGAGTATAATAGCTGCCAACAAGGTAAGGAGTATTGCTTTTTTCATGGTTTTTGGTTTTGCTTATTACAAAGGTAAGGCATAAAAAAGCCAAAAAGTAATATTTTTTATATCTGGCGGGATTTTTTTTATATCTGGTCGGTTTGGGCAAAAATTCGGTAAGATAGTCGGCTGATAGCTGCCTTTAAAAAAGATAAAAAGCGTATTTTTGCCTATTATGTTTTTGCCCGAAAAGTTAAAAAAATTGTTAAAAAAAAGAAGCTCTAAGGGCAACTTGCGTGCTTTGCCCTTGCCTGCTGCTCATTTAATAGATTTTAGCAGTAACGATTACTTAAATTTTTCAGAGAGCGAAGTGTTCCGTGCTTTTAAACAAGATGTTTTAAAAAAATATGCTGTTCAAAAAAACGGCTCTACCGGCTCGCGACTTTTAACCGGAAATTCGATTATACATACTGCCTGCGAAAATAAAATAGCTTCTTTTCATCAAGCCGAAAAAGCCTTATTATACAACTCCGGGTATGATGCTAACGTAGGCGTTTTATCTTCGCTGCCGCAGCGCGGCGATGTGATATTGTATGATGAGTTGTGCCACGCTTCTATTATTGATGGTATTCGTTTAAGTTTTGCTACGGCTTATAAATTCAAGCACAACAACTTACAACACCTGCAAGAATTGTTGCAAAAAAACCATGAGGCCGACACCTTGTATGTAGTAAGCGAGTCGGTTTTTTCAATGGACGGAGATTGTGCTTTATTAAAAGAGTTGGTGGCTGTCTGCAAAAAAAATAAAGCATACTTAATAGTTGATGAGGCACATGCTATAGGAGTATATGGAGCGCAAGGCCGTGGCTTATGCAACAGCTTAAATGTAGAGCAAGACTGTTTGGTGCGCATTTACACCTATGGCAAAGCCATGGGCGCGCATGGAGCTGCTGTATTGGGCGGCGCCGATTTATATGAATACTTAATTAATTTTTCGCGCTCTTTTATTTACACCACCGCTTTGTCTCCGCAGAGCGTGGCGGCTGTTATGGCTTCTTATGAGTGTTTGCAGCAAAGCCAATCCATACAAAAATTGCAAGAAAATATTTTGTTTTTTAATAAAATAACAGCATCTAAAAAAAATAAGATACCCAGCACCAGCGCCATACATTGTTTTTTGATAGCGGGTAATGAAGCCGTGTTGCAAGCTTCGCAAAAAATAAAAGAACAAGGGCTCGATGTGCGTGCTATAAAAAGCCCAACGGTAAAAGAAGGCATGGAGCGCCTGCGTATTTGCCTGCATGCCAACAATACGCAAGAAGATATGCAAAGGTTAGTTTCTTTTATTTGAAAAAATAAATAGAACAAAACAACCTCGTTCTCTTTGCTTTTTTAAGTACTTTTATCGGAAAATTACAAACAGTAAAAACAAAAAGATGAAAAACATATTTTCTTTTATAGCGGGCTTGTTGGGGGCTACCGGAGTAGCCTTTGGAGCTTTAGGCGCCCATGCGCTAAAACAAAAAATGCAAGAAGGCATTATCACAGCCGAACAGCTTTCCGCTTTTGATACAGCCACCAAATATCAGTTGGTGCATGCCTTGGTTTTACTGCTAGTAGCTTATATCAATAGAGATAGAAAAAACAAATTATATAATAGAGCTTCTTATTTTTTAGTGTCGGGTGTACTGTGTTTTAGCGGCTCTATCTATTTGTTATCCACACAAAACATAAGCGGCATACATGCGGGCATGATATTAGGCCCCCTTACACCTATAGGCGGTTTGCTGCTTATTTCGGCGTGGGTATGTATTACCATCGAGGCGGCTAAAAAACATGAATCGTAAAACTATTTTTGTTGATGTGCTCTTGCCTTTGGCTTTACCTAATGCGTACACATACCGCGTACCGTTAGAGTTAAACGATTGGGCGCAAGAGGGAGTTCGGGCTTTAGTTCCTTTCGGGAAAAATAAATTTTATACAGCCCTTATTAAGCGCGTGCACGAAAATCCACCTCAAGCGTATGAAGCTAAGTACGTAGAAGAAATTTTAGACTCTAAACCCATTGTAAACCCCATTCAGTTTTCTTTTTGGGATTGGATAAGCGCTTACTACCTATGCACCGTAGGCGAGGTGATGAGTGCGGCCCTTCCTTCGGGTTTGAAGCTAAGCAGCGAAACCAAATTGATGCTTAACGACGCGATTGATTTTGAAAAAGAAAACATAAAAGAACTTTCAGATAAAGAGTACCTTTTGTTAGAAGCCATACAAATACGAAAGGTGCTGTCGTACAGCGAGGCAAGTGAAATTGTAAATTTAAAAAACCCGCAAAGCATTATCCGGCAACTGCTGATAAAAAGCTACCTATCGCTAAACGAAGAAATAAAAGAACGCTATAAACCTAAAATTATTTCTTATGTAAAACTGCACGACGCTTATCAAAACAACGACCAAGCGCTACAACAAGTATTTGAGCAATTGGAACGCAAAGCCTTTAAGCAGTTAGAACTTTTACTCTTTTACTTGAAAAACGCAGATGATGAAAAAACACAGCATGCTACCCGGTGGGTAAAGAGAAGCACCCTTTTAGCCCATTTTGACAGTACGGTAATAAATGCCCTAATAAAAAAAGAAATTTTTGTACAGCAAGATTTTGAAATAGGAAGGTTAGAAGAAAGCAGCGCTACACAACTTCCGAAAAAATTATCTTCGGCACAGCAAAAAGCATTAGACGAGATACAAGATGCCTTTACTTCTAAAGAAATAGTTCTTTTGCATGGACTTACCGGCAGCGGAAAAACCGAAGTGTATTGCAGTTTGATAGAACAAGCCTTGGCGCAGGGAAAACAGGTGCTATACCTCTTACCCGAAATAGCACTTACTACGCAGTTGGTAGGGCGCATTAAAAGATACTTTGGTGATAGGGCAGGGGTGTACCATTCGCGCTTTTCAGAAAACGAACGAGTAGAAGTGTGGAACGCGGTATTGCCTCCTGATAAAAAAGATAATTCGTTTAACCAACAGCAACATCATATTGTTATCGGTGCGCGAAGTGCTTTGTTTCTTCCTTTTAATAATTTAGGACTTATTATTGTGGACGAAGAACACGATACTTCGTATAAACAATACGATCCCGCTCCCCGATACCACGCCCGAGATGCCGCTCTTTATTTAGCCTCGTTGCATGGCGCAAAAGTATTGCTGGGCACAGCTACCCCAAGCATTGAAAGCTATTATCTGGCGCAACAAAAAAAGTATGGGTTGGTAGAGCTGAAAGAGCGTTACGGCGCAGTAGCTTTGCCTGCCATAGAACTGATAGATATTCGTGCGGAAGAAAAAGGAAAAGAAGAGGTAATAAGCAATACTTTGTACGAAAAAATAAAAAAATCCTTAGATAAAAAAGAACAGGTTATCTTGTTCCAAAACCGCAGAGGCTTTGCACCTTATACCGAGTGCTTTGCCTGCAAGCATATTCCGCATTGTGTGCAGTGCGATGTTTCGCTTATTTATCATAAAGCTACACAAAAACTAACTTGCCATTATTGCGGCTACACCACCATACCGCCCAAAACCTGCGCCGCTTGCGGCAGTCCCGATTTGCGTTACCGAGGTTTTGGTACGCAAAAAATTGAAGAAGAAATAGAACTGCTTTTTCCCCAGGCTAAAGTAAAAAGAATGGATGTAGATGCTACGCGAAGTAAGCACGCTCACAAGCAAATTATAGATGCTTTTGATAACCAAGAAATTGATATTTTGGTAGGAACCCAAATGTTGAGCAAAGGATTGGATTTTGATAATGTAGCTTTGGTAGGCATCTTGCAGGCAGATCACCTGCTTGGCTACCCCGATTTTAGAGCACATGAAAAAGCGTTTCAGCTTATGATGCAGGTAAGCGGGCGCGCCGGACGAAAAAAACAAGGCACCGTACTCATACAAACCACACAACCCCAAAACCCTGTATTAAGCTGGGTATTAAACAACGACTACCAAAAAATGTATCAGCATTTGTTGGCCGAGCGGCAAGAGCATCTTTACCCGCCTTTTGCCCGTTTATTTAGCTTTGTGTTTATTCATAAAGATATTGATTTATTAACTCATGCCTGCGATTGGTTTGCTACGCAAATGCGTGCTGTTTTTTCTCAACGTGTATTAGGCCCTCAATCTCCCCTAGTAAGTAAGGTAAAAAACGAGTACTATAAGCAGGTATTGCTAAAAGTAGAGCGCAGCTATTCTGCAAACACCACCCGGCAACTCGTACAAAAAATTCTTTTTGATTTTAGAACAGATAAGCTACTTAGTAAAGTACGTGTAAAAATAGATGTAGATTTTTATTAAATGACACCTGGATTGTTGTCCGTTTTTTTTTGATATAGTACAAGCCATTTAGTTGTCCGGAGTTTTGTTAAAAATCAGTTAATTATTTTGTTTTTTTGGTTAATGATTGTTAATACTATTGTATTTAAAAAAGGACTGCGTTATATTTGAGACAGTCTTAAATCGTTGCAATTTTATATTAAAGTGTTCGATACGATGGGGAATGAAATTTATGGGATTAATACGGGGAATAATAAAGTAGATTTATCAGAACTATCAAACGGAGTATATTATTTGAAGCTGTGTAATGAATTAAGCGTAATTAAAACAGAAAAAAGCCATTCTCCTTAAATAAATTTAATGAAAGACATTGTTGTTTTTTTATTGTGTATTCCTTTTATTGCTTTTGGTGTTCATAAAGAACCAAGTAAAAAGCAGTTTTTCTTTGTTAATAGCCCTGATTCTGCATTAAAACAAAAAATAAATTTTAGTTTAAATATTGATTTTTTTACACCTCAAATCAGAGAAAAGCAAACATTTTTTAACATAAACGCACCGAATGTAGGACATCAAATACTACTAAGTGCTAAAGATTATTTAAACATATATAGTTTTCGGTTCAATCCATTTACCATATCTATAATATCAGGTTTTAAACTATATAATAAATTTTATTTTAATGTTGGAATTATGTTTAACTCCATTTCCGAAAAATATATTACTTCAGGGGACTCTATAAAAATATACAGCGGACAAATTCTTAATACTATTTATGCGAAATATCAATATAAGAATCTCACTATCCCAACTGGTATTGAATTTAGAGCAAATAAACACTTTATTATATCGTTTAATGTATATTCGAGTGTGTGTTCATGGGATAAAATTTATTATTTAACCCCTGAGCTGTTCAATAAATCTTCTTTAATAAAAAGAAAAGAGGTGTCGATTTTTTTTATGCAAAGTATTGGAGTTTCAACTCACTTGTGTCACTTTTTATACTTAAATTTAGGTATAGTTCATGGAGCATTAGACGATAAATCTATTTATTCAGGGTTTATCGAAAACTTATACTATTCTGCTGGGTTAAAAATTTTATTTTAAAATAATGAAAAAAATAATCGTCTTTTTTTGTGCACTACATTCTCTATATATGTTTAGTCAAAAAGATACCGTTTTATACACAAAAAAGTTTAATATAACGGGTGGCTTTTATGTATCTGTTCCTCAAGACAGGAATCTTTATTACTGGGAGGAACGACCAGGGTATGTGCCTAATACTTCTTCCAGTAGCCCGTATGCGGTGCATCATGTAACTAAATCTATTTATCAGTCTTCCTCACTTGGCAATGGGCTTATGTTTTATGTTCATGCTAATTTTAAAATAACAAAGAGATTTTATTTTGAAACGGGAGTTGATGCTACTTTAAGTTTTCAAAAAAATATTGCTTTAAGTGATTCCTTATACTTAATAAATGGGTTATGGGGTTTAGAAGCCAGTTCAATCCTTACCGTCGGTAATTTTTCTGTTCCATTAGGTTTGCAGTACCGATTAAAAAAAAGAATAATGCTATCGGCAGGTTTTGCAGCTAATTTTTATACCTTTACAAGGGCGAACATCACTTACTATCAAGAATATGCTATGTATCAATCACATCAAACATCTTCTAAAGGAGAATTTTTTCCTATGTTTTACGTATCCTCTGATATTCGTGTTTTTCCAAGAACTTTTTTGAGCTTAAAAATATCTAACACACAACTTTTTGATGATTATAACGGTGTTAATATCATTACTTTTCCACATACATTATACTATTCCGCTGGGATTAAATTTTTTGTGTATTAGCAGCTAAATAAATTGCTCCAAGCGGGAGCTAATAAATTTCAAGTACTCATTTTTAATAACTTATGGTTGTTGCAGCCATTTTTCTACTTGTGCCTGATCCAACTCTATATACACCAAAGTATGTTCAATAAAACTGTTGTTTATTAAATAAATGGTGGGTAGCGAAAAACCCGCCAAATAGGTAAAAGGCGAACCTTTTAACATGCAGTGGGCTATGTTTTGTGTATGTGTGTCGGCATAAAAATCAGGCAGGTCGGCGTACTTGCCATTCAAAACCATATAAAACGGTATGTTGGGGTTGGCTTCGTGCATAATGTGTGCTTTTTTTGCAGCAATACGACAATGCTTGCAGGTAAGGCTAAAAAACAACATAACTTGCTTCCCTTTGCTTAGTGTTTTAGGTGGAATGCCGTTGTAAGCATATAGATACAAACTGTCTAAATCGGCTTTTATTTGTGTTTTTTGAGTGTAGGAGGCCGAGTGGTCAAACTCCATGCGGTTTAAAATAAAAGGAAGTGCAAAAGAAATTATTACCAATGTAATGAGAACGACTTTAGTTGCTTTTTTAAAATTAAAACCGGTGTGATTAAAATATAAAAGAGCGAGTACGGCCAGCATGATGAGGTTTTTTATTAAAGCCGCCAGCGGCGACATATAGTATTCGGTGCCAAAACAACCGCAGTTTCCGGTATTTCCGTTTAGTATGATCTGAAAGATAAGATAGATGCAAAAAAGCAACAGGGTGGTAGCGCTTAGTTTATACGTTATTTTTTTTAAGGCCATGTTGGCTATCAGTAACGCGCCTATCAAAAACTCTAAGCCTATAAGCAAGCGGGCTATAATTTGCGAACTTACCCAGTTGGCTATATGCAAATCTACAAAAGTGTATTCAAAAGGCTCTATGGGGTATATTTTGGTATAGGCCGAAAAAATAAAAATGCCTCCTAAGGCAGCGCAAACAAGAGTTAAAAGTATTTTTTTTGTTTTTTCCATAAAATAAAAAGCCGCCAAAGTTAATCAGCGGCTTTTGTTTTTCAATAAAATACGTGTTTTATTGTTGCAATCAAACACACTATTAACGTAACTGGCAACTAACAGCAGAAGCTGGTGCAGTACCAGGGGCTGTTGATTGGTTAGAACAAGTGTAGCTAGCTTCAGTAGCATTAGATGCTTTAACAGTTGAAGTTGTGTATCCACTTGCATTTTGACAATCACAAGTGTACGATTTGTTACATGAAGTGGCGGCAAAACCTAAAGCCACTACTGCTGCGGATAAAATTACTTTTTTCATATTTATTTTTTATTTTTTTGTGCCTACTCACTTTTTGGCTTTTGGGCTCACTCCATTTTTTTAATTTAGCGTAGGTGACAATTTGTTTGATTGGTTGCGCCAGGAGCAGTTCCATTGGTTTCACAAGTGTATTCTGCTTCCGTAGCATTTTTCCCCTTTACAGTTGATGTACTGTAAGTTGGAACACCTGTATTCCAAGTGGTGCAGTCGCAATTATAGCTTTTTTGACAAGAAGTAGCTGCAAACCCTAAAGCCGCTACCGCTACAGATAAAAGTACTTTTTTCATGTTTTTCTTTTTTTTTAAATTGCCTACTCACTTTATGGCTTTTGGGCTTACTCCAGTTTATGTTAAAAAGGTTGTAATTTTTTATTTATCTTAAATGGCAAGTTACTGTTTGGTTAGCTCCAGGTCCTGTTCCGTTGGCTTCACACGTGTATTCTGCTTCTGTGGCATTTTTAGCTTTAACGGTAGTAGTACTCCATGTGCCGTTAGCATTGCCTTGTCCGTTGCCACTGTATGTAGTGCAGTCGCAATTATAACTTTTTTGACAAGAAGTAGCTGCAAAACCTAAGGCTACTACCGCTACAGATAAAAGTACTTTTTTCATATTTTTCTTTTTTTTGTTGCCTACTCACTTTATGGCTTTTGGGCTTACTCCATTTTTTTGCGAGAACAAATGTATATTTTTTTCGTAGTTAAAAAAAATTTTTTCGTAAAAATACTACTTTTGGAGTAGTGTTTTTTTTGCAAAAAAAACAGAGATTAGTGGAAAAATTAGGGCAAGGTTAGCTTTCCGCCCCAAAAGTGCATTTGCTGTAATATCCACTGTTTGCGCCCCTGTATGTAACGTCCTTTTATGTTTTTCCCGTAGCTGCGTGGGTTTGGCAGCAAAGAGGCTAGTACGGCCGCTTCTTCTTTGCTTAATTTTTCGGCTGTTTTGCCAAAATAATGTTGTGCCGCGGCCTCGGCTCCATATATGCCGTTGCCAAATTCAATTACGTTTAAATATACTTCCATAATGCGCTCTTTGCCCCAAATGGTTTCTATCAGCAGGGTAAAGTATGCCTCTAAGGCTTTGCGTATGTAATTTCTGCCTCCCCATAAAAAAACATTTTTGGCCGTTTGCTGCGATATGGTGCTGCCCCCGCGTATCCTTTTGTATTTTTGGTTGTTTATCATGGCTTCTTTTAGGGCTTTAAAATCAAAACCGTAGTGCAGTAAAAAATTTTGGTCTTCGCTGCACACTACAGCCAGTTGCAGGTTGGGCGATATATCTTCTAATGCTTTCCATGTTTTTTTTAGTTTCATCGGGCTTCCCTCTGTTTTTTGCTCTACGCAGCGCATCAGCATAAGAGGGGTAAAGGGTATCGGCGCCCACCGATAAATAACGGTTGCCAATAATGAAGAAAGAATAAAAAAGATAAAAAACCGAAGAAGTATTTTTGCTATTTTTTTTATCATGCGGCTAAGATAGGGGCTGTTTTTGTATGCTTGGGTGTAGGCGTTTTTCTTTTTTTAACAACTTATGGCTAAAATTGGATATTAAAAAAACGATAGGCGGCATATACGGCTGCCGTCCACAAGGCAGTAGCAAAACTTATGTAGAGTACAATTTTTTTTCGGTTTTCGTAGCCAAAAAAGCGCACACACAAAAAAGTGCCAAAGGGTATGGATAATAAAAAAGGCGAAAAAGCAGCAAGGCCTCCTATGCCTATGTACTTTTTTGAATAAATGTACAAGCGGTTTATTTTAGTAAAGGTTCTTTTTTTTCGATTAGGCATTATTTTTCTTATCAGGTATTGGTACAACATCATAAGTTCCTTGGATAAAAAGGCAGAGATAAAGGAACTAAAAGAAGCGGCTGACACGCTTATTAAAAGTATCTTTATAAATGAAAAATGAAAGGCAAAAATGCCGGCAGGCAAGCCTAATAATACGGGGCGGTATGCGCAAGCAATAAAGGCCGTTATGAGGTCGCCCCAAGGGTGTGGTTCCATTTTTTATAGTTTTTCGCCAAAGGCAAGGTCGCCCGCATCGCCCAACCCGGGCACTATGTACGAGTGGGCTGTTAGTTCTTCATCTACAGCGGCTATCCATAAGGTATAGTTATTGTCGGGCATTTGTTTGCGCACATAATCTACCCCTTCTTTGCTGGCAATAACCGATACGATGTGGGTGTGTGCAGGCTTTCCTTTAGATAACAAGGCTTGGTAGGCTAATATCATAGAGGAGCCTGTGGCCAGCATGGGATCGGTAAGTATAAGGGTTTTGTTTTCTAAAGAGGGACTGGACAGGTACTCCATCTGAATTTCAAAAGAGTTGTCTTTATGATGTTTGCGGTAGGCCGACACAAAGGCGTTTTGTGCCCCATCAAACACGTTTAAAAAACCGGCGTGCAAAGGAAGCCCCGCGCGTAAAATAGTGGCTATTACCGGTTGCGCAGCTAATGTTTTGCTTTGTGCTTCGCCCAAAACGGTTTGTGTAAGGCTGTTTTGGTAGTGCAGTGTTTTTGAAATTTCGTAAGCAAAAAATTCGCCTATGCGCTCCATATTTCTACGAAAGCGAATACGGTCTTGCTGTATGTGTTTGTCGCGTATCTCGGCTATGTATTGGTTTAAGATGGAGTGCCCCTCTGATAAAATGTGTACCATATTGTGCTTTTAAAACGATATGAAGGTACTACTTAGTTGCCAATTTTGCAACTTCTTCGTAAACGGCGCGCCAGCCCTGCCATTGGCGCCAGTCGCTTAGGGTTTCATTATGCCACAAAGTGATGAAAGTACCTTGTACTTTTTTTACTTCTTCTATTAGTTGGGCGCAGGTTTTAATAGCTTGTTCCGGGCTAAGCTGCATATAGCTTTTTAAGGTTCCGTCCATCACGCAAAAAGGATAAACGACTAAAGGTGTTTCTTCTTCTGCCTCTATATCGTACCAGTTAAAAGCGCTGCACACGCCGGCTCTAAAGCCTACCTGAGAGGCAAAGCCCATTGTATAATCTTCTTTTATGCCGCAGTTTATCAGGTTTTTGTAGGTGCCGGGTATATGTAGTTTTAAAAAATGCTGCCTGCTTTTGGTTACATTTTTATGTGTAATGGAGGCCAATCGGTTTATTTCTATGCGTACTTGTTGTGCGTTTTCGTTACTTCCATACGAGGGGTGAATGCCGGTTTCGGCATAATCGGCTATGTGTTTTATAAGGCTTTGTAAGGATAGGTTGTTAGCCGATACATTTTTATCGTTGGCCCCATAATTACCCAGCAGAAAAAAATAGATCATCTGCAATTGGTATTTTTTTTGTGTTTCTAAAAGGTATGTGTAGGTATCGTAGGGGTCGGGGCGCAGGCACAGTAAGGTTTGGGCGCGCTCTTTTATATCGATCCATTTTTTTTGAAACAGCGATTTAGCAAAGGCTCCTGCGGTGCGCATCAATCCTTTGTTTTTAAAAGCCCAAGCGTTATCTACGTCAATAGTGGAAAGGTATTGATAGCTTTGTTCTTGATGCTTTTCTTCCGGAAATTGTTGTAAAATTATTTTTTTTAATTCAAGTGCCCATAAATTTATAAGAGGTATATGCAAAAAATTATTTTGAAAAGCCAAGCTGCTATCGGCCTCAAAGCGCCCGTGCTGGTCGCTTATATGGGGTAGGTACTCCTCATATCGGCTTAGTAAAAAAAAAGCAGCTGCAAAAATATCAAAGGGAATGGGCTGACTGGTATTTTTGAAAAGGGTGGGCGTGCCTTGCCAAGTTCCCATAGCAATATTTTGTGTTTTTATTCCTTTTTCAAACAGCAGGGTATGGGGTATTATATTTAAAGGAGCCTGTTCAAAAAAATCGCTGTAGGATATTTTCCCTTGAGTATGCTGTGCAAAATCTTCTTTTTTTTCGGTAAATAAAACCTCAAAACCACAAAGCTTATTTAATAAAAAGGTGGCGGCATATACCAGGCGCGAGGTATTTTTATGCGAATAGACTAAAAGCATTTAAGACAGATGTTGAAGCATTTCGCTACAGATAAATTCGGATGCTTTGCCATCGCCAAACAGGCTGGGAAAGGAGTTGTTTTTTGATGAAAGAAGTTGATAAGCCGAATGTATTTTTTCTTTGTCGGCATCGGCTAAAATGGCGGCTCCACAGGCTACTATTTCTACCCACTCGGTTTCGGGACGCAAAATAATGCACGGTTTTTTAAAATAAAACGCTTCTTTTTGTACGCCGCCGCTATCGGTTATTACCATTTGGCAGTTTTTTTCAAGCATTACGGTATCTAAAAAAGAAAGAGGCTCGCAAAAAATAAAGTGGGTGTTGCTTTGTATTTGGTGTAGCAAGGTTTTATCAAGCCATTGCTCCATACATTTTTTGGTGCGTGGGTGCAGCGGAAAAATAAGGCTCATGCCGCTGCTTTGTTGTATCTCTAATAAAGAGGCAAATAAGCTGTTTAGGCGCTCGGGTACATCGGTATTGTTATCGCGGTGAATGGTAGTTAATATAAAACGGTCTTTTTGTAAATGGTATTTTTTTAGTACCTCCGATTTTTTTTCGGCTACATCGGCAAAGTACATGCTGTTATCATACATCACATCGCCGCAATGGTATATCTTGGGGTTGTTTATAGAGTAGGGGGCTGGGTTGTGGGTTTTAAAACCTTCTTTTACTAGGTTGTTATACCCCGATTGGGTAGGCGAAAAAAGCAGGGTAGAGCAGTGGTCGCAGGCAATGCGGTTTAGCTCTTCGGGCATGGTTTTGTTAAATGAACGCAGGCCGGCTTCTATATGTACTACGGGTATGTGTATTTTGGCGGCGGCTATAGCGCCCGCTAGGGTAGAGTTGGTATCGCCGTACAGCACAATAGCTTGTGGTTTTTCTTTTTGCAGTATCTCTTCTATGCCGGCAATCATAGCGGCGCTTTGTTTCCCGTGGCTGGCGCTGCCAATGTTTAGATTGTATTGGGGTGCAGGTATTTGCAATTCGTCAAAAAAAACGGCACTCATATTGGTGTCGTAATGCTGCCCGGTGTGCACCAGCACTTCGTTTATGCTGTTTTTAAAAGAGGTTTTTATGGCTCGGCTAAGGGCAGAGGCTTTAATAATTTGCGGACGTGCTCCAATAATAGTAACGATATTCATGGGCTAAAGATAGTGTTTTATTTTTTTTACTTTTGCTGCCCCATGAAGTATGTTTGGCTTTTGTTCGTTTTTTTGGAAGCAGGTTTGATGCAGGCGCAAACGCAGGCGCCTTTATCGGACAGCCTGGCCCTGCAAGAAAAGCTACAGGCGGTAGAGCAGTATCAGCAAGCAGGTAATAAAAAAGCGCTGAGCGAAACGTATTATGAGATAGCCGATGGGCAAGTGCAACAAAAAGAGTATCAACATGCGTTGGAGTATTATATGCTGGCGCTTATTACCTATAGAGAGCTGAACGACCTTTCGGGTAGGGCTATGTGCTTTCAAAGTATGGCCGATGCACATAGGGAGTTAAAACATCACGCCGAAGCCATTCGCTATTATAATGATGCGCTTGATATATATGAAGAGTTAGGCTCTCGCGACCACGCCGGGGAGTGTTCTTTAGGAATTTCTTTTGTATATGAAATGAAAAAAAATAACAAAGAGGCCATTGCCTATACCCGCAAGGCGCAAAACTATTTTTTCTTTACTCAAAACAGTGAAAAAATTCGCCAATGCAAAGAGCGAATTAAAATGCTGAAAGGAAGCTAACCCTTAGGCAAAACGTAGAATGGGGTATCTTTGATGCTACTTTTTGCTTTCTTTAAAGCCGATAAGCAGCACGGCACAACCCGAGCCCCCGTTTACTGGGTTTAGTTTGGCTTCAATGGTTACATCTACGGTAGATTTTACTTTGAAATCCCAATAAGGTGCGTTTTTAAAATCTTTGTTAGAGAACAGCAAGTTGCGCTCTTGGTCGTAGATATTGAAAATAAGATTGCCGTCGGTAAGCCCGCTGCAAGCGGCTAAGCGATACACGGTTTCGCCAAAAAAAGTAGTTTTAAACTCGGCTGTTTCGTCCGGATTTAAAAGCAGGGCGCGGTATTGTTGCCCGTCTGATATAAAGGTGGATATAATGTGTTTGGCACACACACTGGCAATGGTGTCGCACTGAGCCTGGGTTTTAGATGGGGTGGCAGCTACTAATAAAAGGGTTACTAAGGCGGCTGATAGAATCTTTTTCATGTGTTTATATTTAATGCTTTTTTTACGTAATTTTTATGCTTTTGAAGGGGTAATAATTTTTTTGCGAATAGCTTCTACCTTGTTGGTTATTTGCTCTATTTGCTCTTTTGAAATGGTTACGTCGGTATGGCTGTTTATGGTTGTTGTTTTGGTAGCCTCGTTGGTTTCGGGTTGTTCAAAGGTGTATTTGTATGTTACGCCATCATATACTTTGCTAAGGTCTTTTAGTTGGTCTATCAGCTCGGCATATTCCACTTTGCTTTCGTATTGCGAAAGTAGTTTTACGATGCTGCCAAGGGTTTGTTTTTGGTCGGCTATGCGGCGTTTAAGAGCTTCAGATGGCTTTACTTTATTTACACACAAGGCAAAGTTTAAACTTTCTATCCAGCCGCCTACCAATATCAGGCTGCTCATATCGGTGCGTTTGTTTTGCTGTAAAAAGGCGTTGCCTTCTCGGTACGAAAGGCCTACTAACACAGTCATAGAATCTTTGTTCGACATATTGTCTTGAAAGCGTTTCATCGTACTTTCGTTAAAAGCACTGGAAACCCCTAACTCGTCCGATATTTTTTTTACGGCAGTTAGGTATATCAGCACATCTTGTGTTTTGTTGTACATGCTTACATAGCCCAAATCGGCACCGTATATACCCAGGTTTAGGGCTTTTGAATAATCGGTGGTATATTGACTAAGGTTTTCTTTACCGTTTAAGATGGCTTTGTCGTACTGGGCTCCGGAGCTTTGTATCAGCATAGCCGTTTGTATAGGAGAGGGAATGCTAAAAAGTTCTCCGCCCATGTTCACCACCCCGGCCGATACCGCTTTTGTGGTGTCCTCTTGAATATCTTCTGTGTTTTCGGCTTTTTTATCTTCGTTGCCGCCCCCGCACGAAGATAGGGCAAGCGCACCCGCCGATAACAGCAAATAGGTGCTTAGTTTTAAAACTTTATTCATAATTCTTCTTAATTCTAAAAAGGCAAAGAAACAAAAAAAAATTAAAACTCAAAAATAAAGATGTTTTAAACAGATTAACGTAAAATGGTCCTTTTGTTCACAATAAAGGACTGTTAAGGCGCCTATATGCTCATTTAAAAGCATAAAAAGCCCCTAAAAAATAGAGGCTTTTATTTTGTGTTACTCAAACGATTTTAGATTACCAAAACCGCCATAGGTACAACTGTATTTTTTTATGAGCGCTTTGGGTATTTTAAAGTAGGCGATATGGTCTGCGTAAACGATAGCCATCTCGTTGCCGTTGTTTTTAAAAGATATGGTTATCTCACAATCTTTTTTATACTTCACATCTGTACATTTAAAAGTCCATTCGCTTTTAGAAGCAGTATCTGCGCTTAACACAGTATAGGTATTACCCTGAATGCTGCTTTTTACATTGTGTAATACAAGTTCTTTATGAAAGTCATCAATGATAAAGTTCCACCGTTGGGGTAAGTCATCATAGAAGGTTTTAGTGGTATTGCTGTACATAACACAAGAGGTAAAAGGTAAAGAACGCTCGGTTATTTCCTCATAGTTCATAGAGCGTATAACACCTATGTAGTCTCTCATATCCGTAACCCCATCGTACAAATGGAAGCAGTAGTCGCAAGTGTAACCCGGATACATATCTTGCTTGGTAATAGGGCTTGTGTATGTACACCCTATAAACACAACACTATCTCTATATACGATAACCTGTTTAGCAATAACAACACCGTCTCTGCACATCGCCCCGTTTTTTCGATAAGCTAAAAATTTTTTTTCGCTTGGGTATATTACCGTATTGTGCTCAACCCTATTTTGATTAGAGTACCTGTCTGTCTTATAGTCGTAGTAGGCATACATTGTGGTGTGAAATTTTTTGCCGTCTAAGTCATGCGCCTGGGCGTTAATAGCTATACATATAATAATTGCGGCAGCTATTGTTTTAATGGTTTTCATACGTTTTGTTTTTTAAAGGTTTATACTTGGTTTCATCAATTTATAATTAAAGTATTAAAAGGTAACCGCCCTTTTTATGATGGCTGTTTTTGTACTCGTTTGTACCATAAAAAAAGACTATCTTTGCCCCGTGGCACGCATTATGTCTATAGATTATGGAACCAAGCGTACAGGTATTGCTGTTAGTGATGTGTTGCAAATTATAGCTACGGGGCTTACTACAGTGCCCACTCAAGATATTTTTGAGTTCATAGAAGATTACCTGCAAAAAGAGCCTGTGAGCTGCATTGTGGTAGGAAATCCTAAAAAATTAGACAATACCCCCTCTCAAAATGCCCAGCACGTGGTTGGTTTTGTTCGTAAATTGCAAAAAAAGTACCCTAGCTTAAGCATTGAAACCCTTGACGAGCGCTTTACCTCCGTTATGTCGCAACAAGCCATGATAGCCGCCGGCAGCACCAAAAAGCAAAGGCAAAACAAAGAAACGGTGGATATGATAAGCGCCGTTTTGCTGCTTCAAAACTTTATGGATAAAAAAAAGATGAAAATTTCTTAAAAAAATGTTTGTTTTTTTTCGCTCAATCAAAAATTATACCTAAATTTGCGCTCCCTTTTTGAAAAGAAGAGGTGCGTTCTTTGTAAAAAAAGCACAGCAAAATGCCGAAATAGCTCAGCTGGTAGAGCAACTGACTTGTAATCAGTAGGTCGCTGGTTCGATTCCAGTTTTCGGCTCTTGTGCGGGGTAATACCAGAGTGGCCAAATGGGGCAGACTGTAAATCTGCTGTTTTTAACTTCGGTGGTTCGAATCCATCTTACCCCACCAAGGCCATAACAAAAGCAAGTTTTCTTGCTTCAGTAGTGTGGTAACGGCACAAGCGGAAGTAGCTCAATTGGTAGAGCTCCAGCCTTCCAAGCTGGAGGTTGCGGGTTCGAGACCCGTCTTCCGCTCCAAAAACCACAAGGCTGCAAAATGTTAGCTGTTGTAGCTCAGTGGTAGAGCACTTCCTTGGTAAGGAAGAGGTCGGCAGTTCAATCCTGCTCAACAGCTCTGAAAGTAAAAAAAAGAAAAAAAGACAACTAAAAAATAAACGTTAAACTAAAAACAAAAAAGAAAAATGGCAAAAGAAAAATTCGAACGTTCCAAACCACACGTAAACGTTGGAACTATTGGTCACGTTGACCACGGTAAAACTACTTTAACTGCCGCAATTACCACCGTTTTGGCTGATAAAGGTTGGGCACAAGTAAGAGATTTCTCGTCTATTGACAATGCGCCCGAAGAAAAAGAGCGTGGTATCACCATCAACACTTCGCACGTAGAGTACGAAACAGCAAACCGCCACTACGCACACGTAGATTGCCCCGGCCACGCTGACTATGTAAAAAACATGGTTACCGGTGCGGCGCAAATGGACGGCGCTATTCTAGTAGTAGCTGCTACTGATGGACCCATGCCTCAAACACGCGAGCACATTCTTTTGGCACGCCAAGTAGGAGTACCCAAAATCGTTGTTTTTATGAACAAAGTGGACATGGTTGAAGACCCTGAGTTGCTAGACCTTGTAGAAATGGAAATTCGCGAATTACTATCATTCTATAAGTTTGATGGCGATAACACTCCTATTATACGTGGTTCGGCCTTAGGCGGATTAAACAAAGACGCTAACTGGGTTCCAAAAATCATGGAATTGATGGATGCCGTAGATTCTTATATCCCAACTCCCGTTCGCGATAGAGAAAAACCATTCCTAATGCCCGTTGAGGACGTATTTACCATTACCGGCCGTGGTACTGTTGCCACCGGTAAAATTGAGTCGGGTGTTGTAAACACCGGCGAAGAGGTAGAAATTATTGGTATGCAAGAAACGAAACTAAAATCTACTTGCACCGGGGTAGAAATGTTCCGTAAAATTTTGGATACCGGCGAAGCTGGAGACAACGTAGGTATCTTATTACGCGGTATCGAGAAAAAAGATATTCGCCGCGGTATGGTTATTGCCAAACCGGGTTCTATCACTCCTCATACCGAGTTTAAAGCCGAAGTGTATATCCTTAAAAAAGAAGAAGGTGGCCGTCACACTCCATTCCACAATAAATACCGCCCTCAATTTTACATGCGTACAACCGATGTAACCGGAGAAATTGAGTTAGAAGCAGGTCGTGAAATGGTAATGCCCGGCGATAACGTAACTATTACCGTTAAGTTAATTGTACCCGTAGCTATGGATAAAGGTTTGCGTTTCGCTATTCGCGAAGGCGGCCGTACTGTAGGTGCCGGTCAGGTAACTGAAATTATAAAATAAAAACCCCTTACAAGCAGCAAAATGGCTTCCGAAAAACGGTATGCCATTTTGCTGTTTAAAATAGGTTGGAGGCCATACGGGCATAGTTCAATGGTAGAATAGCGGTCTCCAAAACCGTTGATGGGAGTTCGAATCTCTCTGCCCGTGCTTTGAAAAATTAAAATAGTGAACAAATGAGCGTACGATCATACATAGAAGAAACAACAAGCGAGCTGGTACAAAAAACCTCGTGGCCTACTTGGAAAGAATTGCAAGAAAGCGCCGTGGTGGTTTTGGTAGCATCAGCCATGATAGCCTTAGTGATTTTTTTGATGGATACAGGCTTTAAAAAATTAATGGAACTGGCTTACCAACTGCTAAACAACCTATAAAGCAATGAGCGCACAAACAAAAACAAAAGTAAAGGAAAAAAAGGAAAGCAAACCACCTGTGCTCAGTTGGTATGTGCTTCGTGCTATTAGCGGTCAAGAAAAAAAGGTAAAGCAATATATAGAGATAGAAATTAACCGACTAAAGCTAAACGACCACGTATTGCAAGTATTGATACCTACTGAAAAAGTAATACAAGTGCGCAACGGTAAAAAAACAACCAAAGAGCGTTCTTTTTACCCCGGCTATGTATTGGTAGAAGCTATTTTAGCAGGCGAAGTGGCGCACACCTTGAAAAACATTACCGGCGTAATTGGCTTTTTGGGCGAAACCAAAGGCGGTGAACCCGTGCCGATGCGTATATCCGAGGTAAATCGTATTTTAGGTAAAGTAGATGAGCTTACAGAAGCTGAAGGCACAATAGCCAACACTTACACCGTAGGCGAATCTATTAAAGTAATTAACGGTCCGTTTAACGGATTTAATGGCGTGATAGAAGAAATTAACGAAGAGAAAAAGAAAATAAAAGTAACTGTGAAGATATTTGGTCGTAAAACCCCTGTAGAGCTTGGCTTTGGAGAGGTAGAGCGCGAGTAAAAAAGAGAAAGTAAAAAACCAAAAGCTAAAGGAATATGAGGCTTTTATCTGGTTGGTTTTTCTTTATAAAAAGTTCTTTAAAATAACCTTGTTTTGATTGAGCGCTTTGCTGCTTCCAACTCAAAGATGAAACCAAAACAAGCAAATAAACAAGAACAAAACAAATAAATAAAAGTAAAAATGGCAAAAGAGTTATCAGCTATTGTAAAGCTACAAATCAAAGGAGGGGCGGCAAACCCTTCGCCGCCAATAGGCCCTGCATTAGGTGCCAAAGGTGTGAACATTATGGAGTTTTGCAAACAGTTCAATGCTCGCACGCAAGAATCGCCAGGCAAACTATTGCCGGTTATTATTAACGTATATAATGATAAATCGTTTGATTTCATCATAAAACGTACCCCCGTTGCGGCGCAGATATTAGAATTGGGCAAAATAAAGCAAGGTTCGGGCGAAAGCAACCGCAAAAAAGTAGGTAACATTTCTTGGGAACAAGTACGCAAAATTGCTGAAGATAAAATTGTGGACATGAACTGTTTCACCATCGAATCGGCCATGAAAATGGTTGCCGGAACGGCACGCAGCATGGGCGTAAATGTTACAGGCGAAGCCCCTTTTAAAAACAATTAAAAACAAAGTAAAAAACAAAAAACATGGCAACGTTGACTAAAAAAAGAAAAGCTGTGGAAGGCAAATTTGATGCCACCAAAGCCTACTCGGTTGCAGAAGCTTCTAAAATAGTGAAAGAAATCACTACCACGAAGTTTGACGCATCGGTGGACTTAGCAGTCCGTTTAGGAGTTGACCCACGTAAAGCAAACCAAATGGTGCGCGGCATCGTTACCCTTCCGCACGGAACAGGTAAAACCATGCGCGTACTGGCTCTTGTACCGGCCGATAAAGAGGCGGAAGCAAAAGCAGCAGGTGCCGACTACGTTGGGTTAGATGAGTATATCGAAAAAATTAAAGGCGGCTGGACTGATATTGACGTAATCGTTACCGTACCCCAAGTAATGGGTAAGTTAGGAGCATTAGGTCGTGTGTTGGGCCCCCGCGGTTTAATGCCAAACCCCAAAACCGGTACCGTTACCATGGAAATTGGTAAAGCCGTATCCGATGCTAAGGGAGGTAAAATCGATTTTAAAGTAGATAAAGCCGGAATTATTCATGCTGCCATAGGCAAAGTATCGTTTGATGCTGCTAAACTGGCAGAAAACGCTAATGAGTTACTAAGCGCTATCGTAAAACTAAAGCCCTCATCGGCCAAAGGAGCTTACGTGAAAAGCGCTTACATCAGCAGCACCATGAGCAAAGGAATCGCTTTAGATACTAAATCTTTTAACTAATTAAAATCATGAACAAAGAAGAAAAAACACAGGCAATCAATCAGTTAGTAGAAAAGTTGAACGTAAACAACAAAATCTATTTGGCTGACTGTTCTTCTTTAACAGTAGAAAAAGTAAATCTGCTAAGAAAGGAATGTTTTGACAAAAAAATTTCTATTCAGGTGGTAAAAAACAGCTTGCTAAAAAAAGCTTTAGAGCGCGCTAACGATAGCCGCTTAGCCGAGATGATACCCGCCCTGAAAGGAAATACCGCCTTAATGATGGCCGAAACCTCTAATGCACCTGCTAAGGTTATTAAAGAGTTTCGCGGCAAAGGCAATAAAAAACCCCTTTTAAAAGCCGCTTTTGTAGAAGAAATGATATACCTAGGCGATAATCAATTAGATGCCTTGGCTTCATTGAAATCTAAAAACGAGCTTATCGGCGATATTATTGGCTTACTAAAATCACCTATACAACGCGTAATAGGCGGTTTGGAAAACAAAAAATCTACCGAAGGAGAGGCCGCTTAAACCCTGTTAGAAAAGAAAAACAAAAAATAAAAAAAAGTAAAACTAAGTAGAACAATTAAACAAAAAATAAAATGGCAGACGTAAAATCAATCGCTGAAACACTTGTAAACCTTACAGTAAAAGAAGTACAAGAACTGGCAACTGTTTTAAAAGACGAGTACGGAATTGAACCAGCAGCCGCTGCGGTAGTAGTAGCAGGTGGTGCAGCAGGCGGCGACGCAGCAGCAGCAAAAACCACCTTTGATGTAATCTTAACCGAAGCTGGTGCAGCAAAATTAGGTGTTGTTAAAGTAGTAAAAGACTTAACAGGCCTAGGCTTAAAAGAAGCTAAAGATTTAGTAGATGGCGCTCCAAAACCTGTAAAAGAAGGTATTGCTAAAGAAGAAGCCGAATCTATTAAAAAAGCGCTTGAAGAAGCCGGTGCAAAAGTTGAAATTAAGTAATTTCGCATAAATAACGAGGCTAGGGTGTGCTTACTAAAGCAACACCCTTTCCTTGTTTGTTGCCACCGAAAAAAGCAACAAAAAATCGTTCTTTCGTAAAAGCATTGTATAACCTAAAAATTTAAACACGTTGGCTGCACCAAAAAAAACACCGAGAATCAATTTTTCTCAAGTAAAATTTCCGGTAGATTATCCGGATTTGTTGGATATACAAATTCAATCCTTTAGAGATTTTTTTCAATTAGAAACCACCGCCGATAGCCGCAATGAAGAGGGGTTATTCCGCGTGTTTTCTGAAAATTTTCCAATAACCGACTCGCGAAATCAATTCGTGTTAGAGTTTTTGGATTATTTTATCGACCCCCCTCGCTATTCAATAGAAGAATGCTTGGAGCGCGGTCTTACATACAGCGTGCCTTTAAAGGCTAAACTACGCCTTTATTGCACCGACCCCGAACACGAAGATTTTGAAACCATAGTGCAAGATGTATATCTAGGCACCATACCCTATATGACCGGGCGCGGCTCGTTTTTAATAAACGGAGCCGAACGCGTAATTGTATCGCAATTACACCGCTCGCCAGGCGTGTTTTTTGGACAAAGCCGCCACGCCAACGGTACCAAACTATACTCAGCCCGCGTAATACCTTTTAAAGGTTCGTGGATTGAGTTTGCCACCGACATTAACAACGTAATGTACGCCTACATAGACCGCAAGAAAAAATTGCCCGTAACTACTTTGTTGCGCGCCATAGGTTTTGAAAGCGATAAACAAATTTTAGAAATTTTTGGACTAGCCGAAGAAGTAAAAGTAAGCAAAGCCGGTCTGAAACGTGAAATAGGCCGTAAATTAGCCGGACGCATCGTAAAAGTATCGGTAGAAGATAACGTAGATGAAGATACCGGCGAAATTTTATCGACAGAGCGTAGCGAGATATTGATTGAGCGCGAGGTAATTTTAGAAGAAGCACATATTGATATCATTGTTGATTCGGGTGTGAAAGAAGTACTTTTACACAAACAAGATGCCAGCTCTTCCGACTACGCAATTATATTCAATACCCTGCAAAAAGATGGTACCAACTCTGAAAAAGGAGCTATTGAAGAAATTTACCGCTTACTGCGCAACGCCGATCCTCCAGATGAAGAAACAGCGCGTGGGGTAGTAGAAAAACTATTCTTTTCCGACAAACGCTACGACCTGGGAGAGGTAGGCCGCTTCCGTATCAATAAAAAATTAGGTATAGAAACACCCATCAACGTGCGTGTACTTACCAAAGAAGATATGATACTAATTATCAAATATCTAATTGAGCTTATCAACTCAAAAACCGATGTAGATGATATAGATCACCTTTCAAACCGCCGTGTACGTACTGTAGGCGAGCAACTTTTTGCTCAGTTTGGCGTGGGCTTGGCACGTATGGCACGCACCATTCGCGAACGTATGAACGTACGCGATAACGAAGTGTTTACCCCTATTGACTTAATCAACGCTAAAACACTTTCCTCGGTTATCAACTCGTTTTTTGGTACCAACCAGCTTTCTCAGTTTATGGATCAAACCAATCCATTATCAGAGATTACGCACAAACGACGCCTATCTGCCCTTGGGCCAGGAGGCTTATCGCGCGAGCGCGCCGGCTTTGAGGTACGCGACGTGCACTACACGCACTACGGCCGCTTATGTACTATTGAAACACCGGAGGGGCCAAACATCGGGCTTATATCAGCCCTTTGCGTATATGCCAAAGTAAATCGCTTAGGCTTTATAGAAACCCCCTACCGCACCGTAAACGACGGAAAAGTAGAGGTAAACAAAGGCATTACCTACCTAACAGCGGAAGAAGAAGACTTAAAAACCATTGCTCAAGCCGGACAAGCCTTAGACGATAAAGGAAATTTCTCTTTAGACGTAGTAAAATGCCGTAATGAAAGCGATTTCCCCATTGTAATGCCCGAAAAAGTGCAGCTGATGGATGTAGCTCCTAATCAAATTGCTTCGGTAGCGGCTAACCTTATTCCGTTCTTAGAGCATGATGATGCCAACCGCGCTTTGATGGGATCAAACATGCAACGTCAAGCAGTACCACTTATGCGTGCACAAGCACCCATTGTAGGCACCGGTATTGAAGGGCGTGTGGCTAAAGACTCGCGCGTACTTATTTCTGCCGAAGGAGAAGGGGTAGTTGAATTTGCCGATGCTAACGAAATTGTAGTAAAATACAACCGCTCAGAAGCCGAACGTTTAATAAGCTTTGAAGGCGATGTGAAATCATATAAGCTTACCAAATTCAAAAAAACAAACCAAAGCACCTGCGTAAACTTAAAACCTATTGTTAAAAAAGGAGATAAAGTACACAAAGGGCAAATTCTTACCGAAGGTTATGCTACCGAAGGTGGCGAGCTGGCTTTGGGTATTAACCTGAAAGTGGCCTTTATGCCATGGAAAGGATATAATTTTGAAGATGCCATCGTTATCAGCGAACGAATTGTGCGCGACGATATTTTTACCTCTTTACACGTAGATGAATACTCTATTGATGTGCGCGATACCAAACGCGGCATGGAAGAGCTTACGGCCGATATACCGAACGTAAGCGAAGATGCCACTAAAGATTTGGACGAACACGGTATGATACGCATTGGGGCCGAAGTAAAAGAAGGAGATATTTTGATAGGAAAAATCACTCCAAAAGGAGAATCTGACCCATCACCCGAAGAAAAATTATTACGTGCTATCTTTGGCGATAAAGCCGGAGACGTAAAAGATGCTTCTTTGCGAGTACCCCCTTCTACCCGCGGCGTAGTTATTGATAAAAAATTGTATTCGCGCGCTATAAAAGATAAAAAAGCCAAATTAGAAGAAAAAGGCTTGGTAGATAAATTAGATGCAGACTACAATAAAAATGTAAGCGTTTTAAAAGAACAAGTAGTAGAAAAATTATTTGCCTTAGTTAATGGCAAAACTTCTCAAGGGGTATTAAACCACTTAAAAGAAGAGGTTATTACTAAAGGAACTAAGTTTACTCAAAAACTTTTAGAAAAATTAGACTACACCGAGATAAACGCCGATAACTGGACTACCGATAAAGATGTGAACAATCAAATAAAACGTTTGATGCACAACTACATCATTCGTCATAACGATTTGATGGGTAAACACAAACGCGAAAAATTCCAAATTACGGTAGGCGATGAGTTACCAGCAGGTATTGTGCAGATGGCAAAAGTGTATATTGCCTCAAAACGCAAACTGCGTGTAGGTGATAAAATGGCCGGGCGCCATGGTAACAAAGGAGTTGTAGCTCGTATTGTTAAAGAAGAGGATATGCCTTTCCTTGAAGACGGAACACCGGTAGATATCGTATTAAACCCACTGGGCGTACCTTCTCGTATGAACATTGGACAGATATACGAAACGGTATTGGCTTGGGCGGGTAAAAAATTAGGGTTAAAATTCTCTACCCCTATATTTGATGGTGCTTCTTTAGAAGACCTTAATAAATACTGTGCCGATGCGAACATACCTCAGTACGGAAAAACATATCTGTACGATGGCGGCACCGGAGAGCGTTTTGACCAACCCGCTACAGTAGGTATTATCTATATGATAAAACTACACCACATGGTAGATGATAAGATGCACGCACGCTCTATCGGACCATACTCGCTTATTACGCAACAACCTTTGGGTGGTAAAGCCCAGTTTGGTGGTCAGCGCTTTGGAGAGATGGAGGTATGGGCACTTGAAGCTTATGGAGCAGCCAACATCTTACAAGAGCTATTAACCATTAAATCAGATGATGTGATGGGACGTGCTAAAGCCTACGAAACCATTGTAAAAGGCGATAACCCACACACACCGGGCATACCCGAGTCGTTTAATGTGTTGTTGCACGAGTTACGCGGCTTAGGACTAGAAATCACCTTGGATTAAAAAATATTCCCTCGCTTTGTTAAAAAGCGAGGGAATAAAAATAAAGAGCTAAACAGTTAAAAAAAACAAAAAGAAAAAATGGCTTTTAGAAAAGAAACAAAAATAAAATCAAATTTTACAAAGGTTACCATCAGTTTGGCATCGCCCGAAACCGTTTTAAACCGTTCGAGCGGAGAAGTACTGAAACCCGAAACAATAAACTACCGTACCTATAAACCCGAGCGCGACGGCTTGTTCTGCGAGCGTATTTTTGGGCCGGTAAAAGATTATGAGTGCCATTGCGGAAAATACAAACGCATTCGTTACAAAGGCATTATTTGCGATCGCTGCGGAGTAGAAGTTACAGAAAAAAAGGTGCGTCGCGAGCGCATGGGGCATATCAACTTAGTGGTGCCCGTAGCCCACATTTGGTACTTCCGTTCATTACCCAGCAAAATAGGCTATTTATTAGGATTGCCTACTAAAAAATTAGAAATGATTGTTTACTACGAACGTTATGTAGTAGTCAATGCAGGATTGGCCTCTCAAGTAAATATGTTAGACTTTTTAACGGAAGAAGAGTACTTAGGCATTTTAGAAACGCTGCCTAAAGAAAATGCATTCTTAGACGACAAAGATCCTAACAAATTTGTTGCCAAAATGGGAGGTGAAGCGCTTTATGATTTATTGCAACGTATTGATTTAGATTCTATTTCGTACGAATTGCGCCATAAAGCGAATAATGAAACTTCGCAACAAAGAAAAAACGAGGCCTTAAAACGCCTTCAGGTAATAGAATCATTCCGCCAGGCAAATCAAAATATAGTGAACCGTCCAGAGTGGATGATTATCAAAACCGTTCCGGTTATTCCACCAGAGTTGCGCCCTTTGGTACCTCTAGATGGGGGACGTTTCGCTACCTCTGATTTGAACGATTTGTACCGCCGTGTGATTATCCGCAACAACCGCTTAAAACGCCTGATAGAAATTAAAGCCCCCGATGTTATTTTACGTAACGAAAAACGGATGTTACAAGAGTCGGTAGATTCCTTATTTGACAATTCGCGTAAAGCCAATGCCGTAAAAACCGAAAGCAACCGCGCCTTAAAATCCTTATCCGATTCATTAAAAGGAAAACAAGGCCGTTTCCGTCAAAACTTATTAGGTAAACGCGTGGACTATTCAGCCCGCTCGGTAATTGTGGTAGGGCCTGAATTAAAACTACACGAGTGCGGTTTACCAAAAGAAATGGCAGCCGAGCTGTTTAAACCCTTTATTATCCGTAAAATGTTAGAGCGCGGAGTAGTAAAAACAGTTAAATCAGCCAAAAAATTAGTAGAGAAAAAAGAAGCGATTGTTTGGGATATTTTAGAAAACGTACTAAAAGGACATCCGGTGTTACTAAACCGTGCACCAACGCTTCACCGACTGGGTATTCAGGCTTTCCAGCCTAAACTAGTAGAAGGTAAGGCCATACAACTGCACCCTTTAGTTTGTACTGCCTTTAACGCCGATTTTGACGGTGACCAAATGGCCGTGCACGTACCTCTAGGCAACGCAGCGGTATTAGAAGCGCAATTATTGATGTTGGCTTCGCACAACATCTTAAATCCCTCAAACGGGGCACCCATTGCCGTACCCTCGCAAGACATGGTGTTGGGTTTATACTACCTCACCAAGTCAAAAAAGAATATGAAAGGCGATGCCGTAAAAGGCGAAGGCATGACTTTTTACTCGCCCGAAGAGGTGATTATTGCTTACAACGAAAAACGCGTGGATTTACACGCACAAATAAAAGTACGCATTACCAACGCATTAGATAACGATGTATTAGTTACTAAAGTAATTGAAACCACCGTTGGGCGCGTTATGTTTAACTTGGTAGTGCCACACGAAGCCGGTTATATCAACGAACTTTTAACCAAAAAATCGTTGAGAGACATCATTGGTGCGGTATTGAAAAAAACCGGAATGGCCAAAACAGCCAAATTTTTGGACGATATCAAAGAATTAGGATTTAAAACCGCGTTCCGCGGAGGTTTATCCTTTAACTTAGGCGATATTCAAACTCCGGACGAAAAACACAAACTAGTAGCCGAAGCACATAAAGAGGTTGGCGAAGTGATGGAAAACTACAACAGTGGTTTTATTACCAATAACGAGCGCTACAACCAAATTATTGATATTTGGACACACACCAACTCAAAAATAACCAAAAAAGTGTTGGATACCCTAAGCAGCGATAAACAAGGTTTTAACTCGGTTTATATGATGCTGGATTCGGGAGCACGCGGTAGCAAAGAGCAGATTAAACAGCTTAGCGGTATGCGTGGTTTGATGGCTAAGCCGCAAAAAGCAGGCAGCGCCGGTGCCGAAATTATTGAGAACCCGGTATTGAGTAACTTCCGTGAAGGTTTATCCATTTTAGAATACTTTATTTCTACCCACGGTGCCCGTAAAGGTTTGGCCGATACGGCACTAAAAACAGCCGATGCCGGTTACTTAACTCGTCGTTTGGTAGATGTAGCTCAAGATGTTATCATTACTGAAGCCGATTGCGGTACTTTGCGTGGGCTAACAGCCATTGCGCTAAAAAACAACGATGAGATTGTAGAATCTTTGTACGACCGCATTTTAGGCCGTGTAGCATTAGCCGATATATACCACCCAACAACAGGTGCATTAATAGCAACCGGAGGCGAACTGATTGATGAAAAAGTAGCCGATGCCGTTGCCAAATCACCTTTAGAAAGTGTTGAAATTCGTTCGGTACTTACTTGCGAAAGCCGCCAAGGTGTATGCGCCAAATGTTATGGTCGCAACCTGGGTAATGGTAAGTTTGTACAGTTGGGCGAGGCAGTAGGTGTTATAGCAGCCCAATCTATCGGAGAGCCCGGTACGCAGCTTACCCTTCGTACCTTCCACGTAGGGGGTACTGCCAGCAACACGGCAGCTACTTCTAAAATAGAAGCTAAATACGATGGTATTGCCGAAATAGAAGAGTTGCGCACCGTAAGCCGCGCTACCCCAGAAGGACAAAAAGTAAACGTGGTGATTGGACGCTCTACCGAAATACGTATTGTAGATGCAAACACAGGCATCGTTCTTACCACAGCCAACATCCCTTATGGAGCGCAACTGTATATAAAATCGGGCGATAAAGTGAAAAAAGGCCAACTAGTTTGTGATTGGGACGCTTATAACGCGGTTATCGTTTCTGAATTTGCCGGTAGCGTAGAATATGAACATATTGAAGAAGGAGCTACCTATCGCGAAGAAGCCGATGAGCAAACCGGATTTAAAGAAAAAGTAATCATTGAAAGCCGCGACAAAACGAAGAGTCCAATGATGAAAATTGTAGATAAAAAAGGCGAAGTACTAAAATCGTACAACATACCCGTAGGAGCTCATATTGTGGTGGACGAAGGAGAGAAAATAGAACTGGGTAAAGTATTAGTAAAAATACCTCGTGTAACAGGAAAAGTAGGGGATATTACCGGTGGTTTACCTCGTGTAACCGAATTGTTTGAAGCACGTAACCCAAGCAGTCCTGCTGTAGTAGCCGAAATTGATGGTATTGTATCGTTTGGAAAAATAAAACGCGGTAACCGCGAAGTATCGGTAGAGGCTAAAACGGGCGAAAAACGCACCTATCTGGTATCCTTATCCAAACATATATTGGTTCAAGAAAACGACTTTGTGCGCGCCGGCGATTCCTTGTCAGATGGCTCTATAAGCCCCAGCGATATATTATCTATCAAAGGCCCAACAGCAGTACAAGAATATATTGTAAATGAAATTCAAGAGGTATATCGTTTGCAAGGACAAAAACTAAACGATAAACACTTTGAAACGATAGTACGCCAAATGATGCGTAAAGTAGAAATTGAAGATCCGGGAGATACTATTTTCCTAGAAAAACAAATGGTAAACAAAACCGACTTTATGAACGAAAACGACCGTTTGTACGGTATGCAAGTAGTAGTAGATGCCGGTGACAGTACCGATGTAAAACCCGGTCAAATTATTTCTTCGCGCAAACTGAGAGACTTGAACTCTTCTCTAAAAAGGAAAGATGCTAAGCGTATTGAAGCCCGTGATGCCATGACGGCAACCGCCAACTCGGTGTTGCAAGGTATCACACGCGCCTCTTTACAAACCAGCAGTTGGCTATCGGCTGCCTCGTTCCAAGAAACAACTAAAGTGTTGAACGAAGCGGCTATAAGCGGAAAAATAGATTGGTTGAAAGGATTGAAAGAAAACGTGATAGTAGGACATTTAATTCCTGCCGGAACGGGTATTCGTCAATACGAAAAACTAGTTGTGGGAAGCAAAGAAGAATACGAGCAGTTGATGGCTTCTAAAGAAGAAGTAGGTGAAGAAGCATAGGTTTCTCTTCCTAAAATAAAAACCCAAAAAGGCTTTCATTTATGGAAGCCTTTTTGTTTTTAAGGTGCCTTGAAGAGATATTGCAAAAACAAAACGTTAATTTTTGCTAAAAACAAAAAAGGTTTTAGTGGTTTTAAGAAAAAGGATTTATCTTCGTATAAGCCTTAATAAACTAAAGTCATGAAAAAAATATTTTTAGCATTTTTTGTAATGCTGCTCGCAGGCGCTCAAATCCAAGCACAAACCCTGTGTTTTAACCCAGCGGCGCTGTATGGAGATAGTGCTACTTCAAAAACTTGGTACCCAACTGATTTTAATGGAGACGGCTATCCTGATATAGCTACTTTTAGAAACAGTAAAGTGGCTATTTTATTTAGCTCTGCCATGGGTATATTTTCGGGGCCAACATATTATGGGACTCTTTCAAATTGGATTAATTCCATGTGTACGGCCGATTTTAATAGCGACGGACATCCTGATGTAGCAGTGTGTGGGGCAAATAATATATCTATTTCCTTAGGTTCGGCAACAGGTTCCTTAACTCCTTTTGCTGCTTATACGGTAACGTCAGCTTACGAGGCTGTATGCTCTGCCGATTTTAATAATGATGGGCACGCAGATGTGGCAGCAACAAGATGGTCTGATAGTACGTTGTCTATTTTTTTCGGATCAGCTACGGGGGCTTTATCACCGGCGGTAAACTACAATACAGGATGGGTACCAATGGATATAAAGGCCGCCGATTTTAATAGCGATGGCCATCAGGATTTAGCAATTACTAGTTATTCTACCGTGTCTGTTTTTTTGGGATCTGCAACGGGTGCTATCATCTCTAGAACAACATATTCTCTTGGAGGTATGGTTGGTTTTAGCTGCATATCGGATTTTAATAATGACGGGCATCCCGATGTGGCATTACTTAAAAACGCGTATGATTTATCTATTTTAATAGGATCTTCTACGGGTGCTTTAGCTGCTCCTTTAACCTACACACTGGGTACAACAACGAGAATGAGTTTGAGCGCAGCTGATTTTAATAATGATGGGTATATGGATTTGGTAACAGCTACTTTATATAATAATGTCGTGTCGGTTATGCTCGGTTCGGCTACAGGATCTTTTGTTACTCCCCCTATTCAGTTTGGAGCAGGAATATGTCCATACCCAGTATGCTCTGCCGATTTCAATAACGATGGGCGCCCGGATATAGCCGCAGAAGATACCACTTACAAAGTAGCTGTATTGTTAAACTGTACTACTACGGGTATCGAGCAATTTAATGCTAATAAAAACAAAGTATCCATACACCCCAATCCGGCGAGCAGCCAAATAAATATACAAGCTGAGGCGGAGTTAGGCACTATTACTGTTTACAATGCTCTTGGGCAAGTGGTAGAGGTATTGCAAGTAAAAAACACTCAAACCCAATTAAACATAAGCGCTTATGCTTCGGGCATTTATACGGTGTTAGCCCAAGGTGCTTACACTAAGTTTATTAAAGAGTAGTTTTTTTTATGAATGTATAGTCCAGGTGGTAAGGCCTTGCTGGGTAAATTTAAAAGGCTGTACCTTTCCGCCTAATATCTCAATAGCATGTGCTACTTTTATCTTACTGGTATTGGGGCAAAAGAAAAACATAAAACCACCGCCGCCTGCGCCCGATATTTTTCCTCCGGTGGCTCCATTTTGCAAAGCTGTTTGGTAAATCGTATCAATTAAGGTGTTGGATATAGAGAGTGCCATTTGTTTTTTGTTTTGCCAACCAAAGTGTAAGATGGTACCAATTTGTTTTAGTTCGCCACGCAGCAGGCAGTCTTTCATTTGATGTGCTTGCTCTTTTAAATTGTGCATGGCTTCTATTGATTTTTCGTTTTTTTGCTTTACATTTTGTACTTGTTCGTTGATAATAGCTGCCGAAAGACGCTGGGTAGCAGTAAAGTACAAAAGCAGATTAAACTCCAATTCGTGCAGCACTTCGGGCTTTAATTGTAGCGGGTTTACAATTACTCTATCGTTGGCAAAAAACTCTATGTAGTTAATGCCGCCAAAGGTAGCTGCGTATTGGTCTTGCTTGCCGCCGCTCATGTTCAGGTCTATGCGCTCTATTTCGTAGGCTAAGTGTGCTATATCGTATTTTCCTAAAGGGAGTTTGAGCCATTCTACAAAAGCGCCCAGCAGCGATACTACCAAGGTAGATGAGGTGCCTAAGCCGGAACCTTGAGGGGCTTCTATATAAGAACTTAAACGAAACGATTGTGCGGGTAAATTAAATTGTTTGATAACTCGATTATACACGCCTGCAAAAAGTTCAAAACCTTCTACCAACGGCAATTCTTTTTGTGCTTCAAATTTTATACAGCGGTCGGTGCCGTCTATGCAAAATTCTATACTTTGGTTGTGCAGGGGTTCTAAAGAGGCGTAGGCATACAAATCAATAGTGGCATTTAAAATAGCACCTCCGTAAATATCGGAGTAGGGCGACACATCGGTTCCGCCTCCTGCCAAACCAATACGTAGGGGGGCTTTGCTTCGTATAATCATGTTTTTATTTCTTCGTAAAGTTGTACTACGTTTTTAGAGAAAATGCTCCATTCGTATTTTTTCTTTTCTTCCTGCATAGCTTTACTCATAGCGTTTTCTCGGTTGTTTTCAAAATAATCAACTATCGCATCGGCAATGGCAGCAGCTTGGGGGGGCACGGCGTATCCGCAAATTTTATCCGGAATAATTTCGGCCAACCCTCCCACATTAGTTACTAAGGTTGGTATTTCAAAATGAAAAGCCACCTGTGTTACCCCGCTTTGAGTGGCGTGTTTGTATGGAAGCGCCAGTAGGTTTGCTGCTGAAAAATATAATTTTACCTCTTCGTTTGGAATAAAGGTATCAAATAATACAAGGTTGGTTAATTTGTTTTTTTCGATGAGGTCTAAATATGGTTTTTTGTCTTCGTAAAACTCGCCGGCTATCAGTAGTTTAATTCCTGCTTTTTTGATGCGATCTTCGTTCATTGCCTCAAGCAATAAATCCAATCCTTTGTAGGCGCGTATCAATCCAAAAAACAAAATTACTTTGTCGGAGGGTAGTAACTGCAATTGTTTTCTCGCCTCTTCTTTGTTTAATTTTTCTCCAAAAGAGGTGTACAGGGGGTGTAGTAAAAATTTTTTATGTTTATTGGTTGTAAAAGTATTCAAGTCGTTCATTACCGCTTGGCTCATGGTAACAAAGCCATCGCAGACCGAAATAAAATAAGAAGTAAAAAGGGCATCACCTATTCTTTTCTCGTGGGGAATAACGTTGTCGGTTATGGCCAGTACTTTGGTTTTTTTCTTGTTGATGAGCCTTATTATGGTGCCTAAGGCCGGTGCCATAAAGGGGAGCCAAAAGCGTATGATTAAAAAATCGGGTTTTTGTTTACGAATAAAAAGAGCTGTTTTTACCCAATTTAAGGGATTGATGGAGTTGATGAGGGTGTGAATAATAATGTTTCGAGGTGCTTTGCCCGTGGTGTCGTACTGGGTAGAGCCCGGAAATAAAAAAGAAGGATATTGCAAGGCATAGGAAATAATTTGAGCATCGTGCCCTTCGGCTACTAAGGATTGACAAAACAATTCATCAAAAGTAGCCAAGCCTCCCCGCAGCGGGAAGGCAGGTCCTATAAGTAGTATTTTGTGTTTTTTCACGCCCTGCGAAGATAGTATATTAGCCTTCAAAGGTAATGCCAAAAGTAAAAATATGCGTGTTTAATTTTTGAATAGGGGTAGTAAATTCGGTACCGTCTTGTATAATCATGTTGTTGATGCCGGTGCTGAGTTTAAACTCAATAGCAAATTTAAAATAGGGAAAATAAAAATCCATACCTCCGCCCACATCTATCAACACATCGGTTCTTTTTAGTCGTACTACATCGCTGTTGGCTTTGTCGTTTTTTCCGGAAGATAAGTCAATGCTATAAGAAGCGCCTCCTATTGCATAAACGCCGTAGTTTTTAATACGTTTTGATTGTAGCTTTAGCAGTAGTGGCAGCAGTACAAAAGCCGATTCGGTTTTTCTGATAGCCGTAAAGGTGCGTGTGCCGGTAAAGTCGTATAGCAAGTTTCTGGAGGCAAAGCATACGCCCGGCAAAAAACGAAGGCGCAGATATTGGTGCAGCCTCACATCTACAATAATGCCTAAGTTAAAACCCGGTTGCGCCTGACTTCTAATGGCTTTTAGGTTTAAGGTATCGTTGGGATAGCGAATGGTATCGCGCAGGTTGTGGTACAGTTGCGAGTTGGGTACGGTGTGCACTCTAAAGTCGGTAGAGTTAAAAGCAATGCTAAACCCAAAATGTATGCGGCGCATGTAAAACTTAGGCAAGTTTAGTCCGTTTTGGGTAATGGGTTGCGCAAAAGCACTAGCGCCGGCTAATAGTACGCATACCCCAATAAGTATTTTTTTTATGCTGCTTTTTTTATTCAAAACGGTGGTATAAGAACGCAAAAATAAGGCTTTTATTTTGTAGAAAGAGGGGTTTCTCTTTCTGTTAGTTTTTGTTTTTGATATAGTTTGTAATACTCGCCTTGCTGCTGTATCAGTTGGCTGTGCGAACCTTTTTCTATTATTTCGCCTTGGTTTAGCACCAGTATTTCATCTGCATTTTGTATAGATGATATGCGGTGCGAAATAATAATTCCTGTTTTTTTATGGGTTACTTTTTGTAAATTGTTTAAAATGCGTTGTTCGGTATCGCTGTCCACGGCACTTAGGCAATCATCAAAAATAAAAAAAGAAGGGTTTTTAATGATGGCTCTTGCGATGGAAATACGTTGCTTTTGCCCCCCCGAAAGGGTAACGCCGCGCTCGCCCACCACGGTATCAAAGGCTTGGGTAAGTTCCATAATGTTATCGTACACTACGGCATCTTTAGCGGCTTGTTCAACGGCTTCCCGAGCGTAGGCGCCTGAAAAAGAAATGTTGTTTTTTACGGTATCCGAAAATAAAAAAACATCTTGTTGCACGTATCCTGTTTGTTGGCGAAGTTGTTCTAGGTTGATGCTTTTTATGTTTTGTTGGTTTATTAAAATGCTACCGGAGTTTACATCCATAAAGCGCATGAGCAACTGGGCAATGGTGGTTTTTCCGCTTCCGCTTTTTCCTATAATGCCTATTGTTTTTCCTTGCTCAAGGCTAAAAGAAACGTTTTTTAAAGCCGTGATACCGGTGTCGGGGTAGGTAAAAGATACTTCTTTAAAGGCAATATGTAGGTTTGATGGGTTAAAATGGTTTTGTTCTTTTAATCCAATTTCGGGTTTCGTTTCTAAAAACTGATTGATTCGTTTTTGCGATGCGGCCGCGCGTTGTACAAGCGATAATACCCAGCCTAAGGAGGCAAAGGGCCAGGTCAGTTTACCAACATAAAAAATAAATTGAGGGAAATTTCCTACCGAGGTGATGAGCCCTGAGGCGTACATCTTACCGCCAAAATAGATGATAGAGAGCATGCTAAGCCCCACCATAAAGCCTAAAAAGGGGTGAAAAGCGGCTTCGGTGCGCGCCAACGCTAAGTTTTTTTGTTTGTATTGTTCGGCATCGCCTACAAAGGTTTCGTAAAAATGCCGAATGCGGTTGTAGGCTTTTACTACCCTAATGCCCGAAAAGGTTTCTTGTGCTACCGTAGTAATTTTTGATTGCGCTTCTTGCACTTTTACGCTTCTTTTCCCAATGGCATTGCTTACTTTAAAAATTAAAAAAGATAAGATAGGCAGGGGTACCAGCACAATAAGGGTGAGCATGGGGCTTTCGTTCCACATAAAAAAAACAACGGTGGTGATGGTAACAACGGTATCTACAATATACATTACAGCAGGGCCCACGTACATACGCACGCGACTTACGTCTTCGCTTATTCTGTTCATCAAATCGCCGGTGCTGTTGCGTTTGTAAAAATGTATATCCAGCAGTTGGTAGTGGTTGTAGATGTCGTTTTTTAAGTCAAACTCGATGTAGCGTGAAACTACAATAACCATTTGTCTTTTTAAAAACATAAACAGGCCGCTAAAAACAGTAAGTGCTAAAAGCTCTATAGCGTAAATTACATAGGCAGAGGCCATGGTATTATTATGATAAGCAAAGGAGTCGGTAGCATTTTTTATAATAACGCCTTGTGCTACTAACAATACGTTGGATATTAAAATAAAGACAACTCCCAAAGCCAGGCGCCATCGGTATTTGTAAAAATACTTGTTTAGGTAAAAAAGCGATTTCATTTTTATATATACGACAGTTTCATCATATTGGTTCTGCCTTTTTCTTTCATGGGCATGCTGGCGATATTGATTACGAGTTCATCTTGTTTTACCAATCCTTTATCTTTTATAAATTTTTTTAAATCGGATATGGTTTGGTCTGTGCTTTCGTATTTGTTGTAATAAAAGCCACGCACCCCCCACACCAGGCTTAGCGCGGTAAGTAGCGAGGGGTTGTCGGTAAAAATATAGATAGAGGCTTTAGGTCTGTGACTGGCTAAGCGGTATGCTGTGTAGCCGCTGTGCGTCATGGATATGATGGCTTTTACTCCCGCTTGTTTGGCTAAGTTGCAAGCGTTGTAGCAGATGCTATCGGTAATAAAAGTATTGGTTTTTAGTTGAGGGGTGTGGTCGCGGTAGTATATAGCGGCTCCATTTTCTACCTGGTAAATAATACGGCGCATAAACTCAATCACTTTTGCGGGGTATTTTCCTACCGATGTTTCGGCGCTTAGCATTACGGCGTCGGCTCCGTCAAGCACGGCATTGGCTACGTCGTTTACTTCGGCTCGGGTGGGGGTGTAGTTGGTTATCATGCTTTCCATCATTTGGGTAGCAATAATTACGGGTTTTCCGGCTTGTACGCATTTGCTTACAATCATTTTTTGCAGAAGCGGAACTTCCTCCATAGGCATCTCTACTCCCAAATCGCCTCGTGCTACCATAATGCCGTCGGTAACTTCCATTATTTTGTCAATTTCTTTTATGGCTTCGGGTTTTTCAATTTTAGCAATTACTCGGGCTCTGCTGCCTTTGTTGCGAATAATTTCTTTTAGTTCTACAATGTCGGTAACGCTGCGTACAAAAGAAAGGCCTATCCAGTCAAAATCGTTTTCAATGGCAAAATCCAAATCGCGCAAATCTTTTACGGTAAGGCAGGGCAGCGAAATTTTAGTGTTGGGCAGGTTCACTCCTTTTTTTGAAGATAAAACGCCGCCTGAAATAATTTTACAACGCACCTCATCTTTTTTATTGGTAGTCAGTACGCGTAGGTGTATTTTTCCATCGTCAATCAATACCAGTTCGTCTGTTTTTACATCTTCCGGAAACTGGGGGTAGGTAATATATATTTTTTGAGCGGTGCCTATGCTTTCTTTTGTGGTAATGATAATTTCGTTTCCGTTTATCAGTTCAATAGCATTGTTTTCTACTTCACCAATGCGCAGTTTGGGGCCTTGCAAATCGGCTAAAATGCCTACATGCGAGTGTCTTTTTTGATTTAGTGTTCTAATGTTTTCCACGGTTTGTTTTACAGCGTCGTAATTTCCGTGAGAAAAGTTAATGCGGCAAATATCCAAGCCTTCGGCAAACATGTTTTCTAAAACTTCTATGCTTGCTGTGGCGGGCCCCATGGTGGCTACTATCTTGGTGCGATGCGTTAATTCTTTCATATTTTTTGTTATAGTATTAAATTTTTTTTTGAAGATAAGGTCTCTACTTCTATGGTTTGTACGGCGCCCACAAAGGTAAGCGTCTTTATCTTGTTTTGTATGATATATATGTTTTTTGTGTGATTTTCTGCGCGTAATAAAAATAAAAAGTTTCCTTGAGGAAGCTCCGGAACCAGCAGGCGTTTTACATGTTCTTGTTCTGTTTCATCAAATAAAGACAGAGTGCTTCCCTCTTTTTTTTTCATAGAAACGGAGTTGTTGCTGGTGTTGGATAATAAAAAATAATCACTTTGGTCGTATTCATCATGAAATGAAAAGCAAGAAAAAAACAGTGGAGCGCTCATTCCTTTTTCTTGAAAGTCAAGGGGGGCATCGCACTCCAGGTCTATATCTAGCAAGCGGTTCAACTCAATGCACATCGTATAATCGGGCACTTGGGTTGAGATAGACAGTAAAGAAAAATCAAACGACGGGGTTAAATCTAAGCTGTATTTTTGCATCAGTATGGTGTGTGAAAAGACGGCGTAGTAACTACATTGCTTTTTAGGCGAGCCCTATCGTATATCCAAAAGGTGTATCTAAAATTGTCTAAGCTATCCAAATTTCCGGGTTTATATCCCGATAGGGTTACTATAATTTGCCCATTGAGTGCGCGTGTGGTTATGGTATTGGTTATGTAAGGCAGGTGGTATGGGTATATGGTGCTATCGCGTAAGGGGTCGGGCGGCAGTTGGGGGTTGTGTGCGTAGTAAGGCACGTAGTTGCCGTTGTGGTTTTTGTAGTAGTAGCGCATAAAAAAATCGTAGTTGCTGGTATCTTGGTCGGTTACTTGATTGCCAATATCGCCATCGGGGTCAGAAAAGCTAAAGGTAAGCTGGGCGTTGTAGCTATCGCTGGTGGTAAAGCTTACAAAAGAGATGGCCGGAGGCCCCGGTGCGGGGGGGATAGGTTTTTGGCAGGAAACAAAAAAAATAAAAAGAAACAAAAAACAACTTCCTTTTTTTATTATGTGTAAATTTGTTTTTTTGTTTGTTGTAAAGTATGGTTTCTGTTGTATCATTTGTGTTTCAATTGTTTGCAGCGCCGCTATTTTGCCTGCATAAAAGTACGCATAATTTTGCTTTGTGAAAAAAAACAACTTCAATATTTACGATAATTTAACAGCGCGTATTTTTTCGTTGAGCGATTCACAACAAGAATTTGAGGCGCTTGCCATAGAGGTTTTTCGTATTCAGTATCAATACAATGAAGTGTATCAGCGGTTTGTAGATGCTTTAGGAGTTGTACCTAAAAAGGTTTGCTCTCTGCAAGAAATCCCCTTTTTGCCCATCGAGTTTTTTAAAACCCAAAAAGTAGTTACCCCCTTTGCAAAAAACAAAGTCGATTTTGTGTTTACCAGCAGCGGTACCACGCATACGGGCACTTCATCGCATCACGTGTTGGATATTGCCTTGTACGAAAAAAGTTTTTTTCAAGGTTTTACGCATTTTTTTGGTGCGCTTTCTCAGTATTGCATCTTGGCTTTGTTGCCTTCTTATATAGAAAGGGGCGGCTCTTCTTTGGTGTATATGGCCGATAAGTTAATAGCCAGCAGCCGGCACCCCAGCAGCCGTTTTTACTTGCATAACTACGAAGAACTGGTAGAAACCATAAAACAACTTATAGCTCAAAAGCAACCCACTATTTTGCTGGGGGTAAGCTACGCCTTGCTTGATTTAGCCGAAATAAGCATACCGCTGCCTCCTTTTTTTAAGGTAATGGAAACGGGTGGTATGAAAGGCAAAAGACCTGAAATGCTAAAAGAAGAGTTGCACCAAGTGCTGAAAGAAAAATTTGAAACAACCGAAATGGTTTCGGAATATGGAATGACGGAGTTGCTAAGCCAGGCCTATTCGCTAAAAGAGGGCTTGTTTCGCTTTCCGCACTGGGCGCGTGTTTTGGTGCGCGATACCACCGACTCGCTCTCGTACGTGCCCTACAAAAAAACAGGGGGTATTAACGTGGTAGATTTAGCCAATTTGAACTCATGCTCTTTTATTGCTACGCAAGATTTAGGAAAAGCGCATAACCCTGCTTTTTTTGAGTTGGCCGGGCGGTTTGATAACAGCGATATTAGAGGTTGCAACCTTTTAGTGCAGTAGCTTTGTTACCCTTTTACTTGTTTAAAAAAAACTTCTTCGTAAGGCGGTATATAAATGTAGCCCCTTTGTAAATACGGTTTTTTATATGCCGCGCAAGCCCTTTACTTTACTAAAATAATTTTAAAGCGCTCGTTATCTATTTGTAGCGTATAGGCTCCGCTATCTAAGCTGCTTATATCTATTTTGTAGCTATTGCTGCCCGGGTTGATGCTGTAATTTTGTTGCAATAAAACCCTGCTGGTTCCATCTGAAATGGTAACTTGCATGGCAAACGATTTTGAAGAACTAAAACTGATAGACAACTCACCTGAACTGGGGTTTGGAAATATTTTTATACCTGCTGAAGTTACATTTGACTTTACTGGAAATGAAGCAGTGCTTAAAGAGTCGTGGCTAAGCCTACTATTTGTTTGAGATGAGTCACTGGGAGTTAATACAGCCCACCCCGCAGGGTTTATATTTGAGGAATCGGCTACTCTGCAACCGCTTGTTACCGTTACAAAATTATCGAAGGTTTGTTGATACCCACAAGTGTTTTGTAACGTAAGAATAAAGGAGTAAGTACCATCTGTAACGCCGTAATTACTGCACCCTTGATTACACTGCCCATCATAAACAGGAAACGGATTAGCGCCACCTGGGTTTCCACTCCCATAATATACCTTTGTACCATATCTGTCATACACGGTAATATCGTAATAGTCAATAAAATTGGCATAAATTTTCATAGGGACTCCCCATTTGCAAACATAAAGATCTCCTCTTACAATACCTATACCTGCACTTGGAGGATAAGACCAAGTAACTTGAGCTGGAGTACTTGACAGGTTATTGGAGCAAATGTTTTTTGACATAATGTTAAATGTATAGTTTTTACAAGGATCGAATGAGGGGTAAGCTCCATTAAATGCATATTGGTAATTCAAATTGCATAGGGTTTGAAAATCATCTATATCCCATGTAGCTACTATATTATTAGAATTGTCATTTAAGGTAATATATACATTTTCTGTATGGCTATTGCCTTGAATAGAAAGCATAAAATTTGTGCTATTTGAGTTAATAGAAGAAGGACTTACACTTATTGCAGGGTTGCTTACCGGTGCATCATCATAATAAATAATAGCTTGGTCGGTAGCGTCGGTATTACTGCATGTGTTATGAACAGTTTCGGTTACCTGTATAAAGCCAGAACCAGTAGGAATGGTAAGTGTTGAATTTGGTCCGTTAGTGTTGCTAAGATAACTGCTCATATCAATACCTCCCAAACCTGTGGCTGTCCACTGACAAGTTTCATCGCTATTTCCCCCATTTCCTCCTAATGGCACTTGTTGTCCTGCTTGTACACAGTATTCATTTTCTGCACCTATATAAGCGGAGGCTATCGGGCAGGCGTAATCATTGCAAGGTGCTATAAAGGCGCTAAACGTACTACCCGCATCGGCACTAAATCCTGGCATTAAAGCTACTTGCTGCTCGGATATGAAGGTAACATCAGAAGTGTTTTCTACATGTACCTCTCCTGTTGGTTGGCTTGGATCAAAAGAACTGCCTGCCGCTGTTAAAACAGATGATTTGTACAAAATGCCATCAACATCATCAAAATTCACATTTTGTATGAAATTATATTGCGGACAGGTGCTGCTGCCCACATCATATATTCTAAAATCATCCCAATTAACACCAAAATTATCACCGCCCGTTTGGTGTATGTACCCTAATGTTAAGCTCTTAAAATTATCTTTTGCTACCCAATATGCCGAAATTTTATGCCATTGACTATCATACATGCTTGCAGGTATAGCAACATTAGGCGCAGTAAAACCATATCCTTTTATATAATTATTCGTGCACTGTTTAGGGTGTTTCATATTAAAGTGTATGCCTCCATTTGCAGAGCTTCCTGCGTTAGGACGAGCACGAAACTGAATAAAATACTCGTGATCGGCTTGCATAGGATTGGTAAAATCTTGTACAATATATTCATTCTCTAAAGTAGTACTATAATAATTCCAAGTGTTGGTTAAAGGTACAAATTCTTTTCCCAAATCAGGAGACTCTACGCAAGAATGACAAGGAGTAAGTCCTGCCCCACATGCTAAACAAATATTAGTAACCCATGGAACACCCCATGGAGCTACTGGAAGCCACTGTTGTACTAAAGCGCTATAGCAACCATTATTCCCATTAATCAATCCTGAATTTGTTTCAAAGCCAGGATTACCTACTATGTTTTGCGCTTTAGAGCTAAAGCTAAGCGATATCAATAAGCAGAGTGTTGTAATATTTTTTTTCATTTCATTTTATTCAATTTAAAACCAAAAGTAACTCCAGCCCAGCCAGAAAGTATATACTGTTGCCTTATTGGCCTCATATCAATTAAAAGAGTAGTTATTTCCACTTTTAAGTACAGCCTTTTTTTAGAAGTGTATTGATAGCCCATATACACTGGATGAAACATTAGATCAAATAAAGGAACATAAACATCTGTGAATGGTTGCCCCCAACTCGTTTTTGCTGTATCGGCATATTGGCGTGCATAGGACCTTCCTGCTGCGCTTGTGGGGTAGGGGTTTGTGGCTATCATTAAGGTGGCTCCAGTACCCAAAAAAAATTTATTTCGTTTTTTTCCTAAATTAAAGGAATAACCGAGTGGAATATAAACCCCCATTCCTTTATTAGGTAAGATACAATAACTAAGCCCTGCTCTAAAGTTGTGAAATATATTTTCTTTTATGCAAAAGTTTCTTTCATAGTTCAAAGAGTAAAGATAAGCAAAACCAAAAACTTCGGCTGTAACATTATTTTTAGCTACATACTTTTTATTAAAACAAAGGCTGTCTTGGGCTTTTATTTGTGCAAAACTAAGATAAACACACCATAACAGAAATAATGTACTTTTCATTTGCGTATTATTTTTTTATTAATCGTTTTAACTCTTTATTGTCTTCTTGTAGTTTTTCTATAATGTTTTTTTGTTCTACTAAATACAAAGTCAATTCTTCAATTTTTCGCAGCAAAATAGCATCTGTTTCGCCTAAGTTGTTGCCTTTTTCCTGTATTTCTTTTGTGGTAGGCACATTGGGTAAGTGGTGTTCTTTTTTATAAAAACGTTCCACTTCTTGCAAAGGCATTAAAGAATAATTTTTATCAAATACAAAATCAGACCAGTTTTGCATCGTTACATAAGCTGATTGAAATACGGCTTTGCCCGCAACGGTAAGGGCAGCATTCCCATGTGGCCCTGATACTAATTGGGTTGAGCCCCCTATGTGTGTTTTTCCGTTACTTTCTACGCTAAATACAGGATTATTATTGGCATCTTGTATTTTTATGGCATTGTTTATACCAGTTTGAGATTTAAGAACAAGAGCCGCGCTGTAGTCGCTCGGAAAAGGGTTGCCTATAGTTACATTCTGCCCCATACTTACCACACCCCCTCTGCCATTAGAGCCTCCTCCATTTAATAAATTGTTGCAGATAAATACATCTTTTCCGCAATAATAATCTATTAACAAGGAGCCGTTTGTGTTATTAGTGTTGTCTGCCTGCCCTGCTAAATCAATACTTGCCCCCGAGTAATCGGTACCTATTGATAAAACCCTTTTGCCCGGTGTGCTTGCCCCCCAGTAATTATATATTTGTATAACATCTCCAAAAAAATTGTGTAAGCCGCTATTGTTGTTTGGTGTTGAATTATTGCAACTAATATTTTGTACGTTGGGTGGAGTTTGGTTACCAAACAAAAGTACAGGGCCTGAGCCGCCCGAAGCCGGTATATAACCTAAGCCCATGCCGCTTCCATTAAGATTAAGCGTATTGATGTTTAAAGTATTGGTGCTTAAAACCCCTTGTATGGTACTATTGCCTGCTATGTTAAAGTTACCCACTACGCTGGCGCTGCCCTGTACGGTAAGGCTGTTTTTGGCGGTAAGGTTGCCCGCAAAGCTGGCATCTCCCAACACATCTCTGCCGGCGGCTAATTGCAGGGTTTGCGGAAAAAGGCTGTCGGCTCTTAAAGCATTGGTTTTTATCTCTATGGGAGCGTGTATTTTGTTGCTTATGAGGATGCCGCCGCCTACATACACGTTGTTGCTTACCGTCAGGTCGCCGTTTATATCTAAAGCCGTTTGAGGGTTGTTGGTGCCTATGCCCACCTTGCCTGTATTGTAGTAGATGTTGCTGCCGCTGCTGCTCCATAAAGGGGCTGGTATGGTAGGTAGGTTTACCCAAGCGCCCGTACCGGATAGATATTGGTTGCTTGTACCCATAGGAAACAAAAGCACATTACCATTGGCATCGCTTTGCAAAAGGGAGTTGCTGCTGCCGCTTAGGCTGTTGAGTTTTAAACCGCTGTTGCTAAGCTGCATTTGGGTATTGTTATTTACTTTAAAGATAAGAGGCATGTTGTTGGTGCTTCCTAAAAAATCGCTGTTAGATAAGCTGTTGCCTCC
>JAFDYI010000011.1 GCA_018267475.1 Bacteroidota bacterium
TTTTTGTAGCATTCAAACAAACATGAAAACAGGAGTATTGCGTATGAGGTTTTCAGCAGCGATAGCCGCATGCGAGCATAGAAGCGACCGTAACGCTTCGCGAAGCATGTCGGTGGTTTTCTATAAGAAAAATCGCCTTTGAAAACCTCGCTTCTTTGCATACTTTCTTCTAAAGAAAGTATAAAAAAAAAGAAACTAAGCATTTTGGTAAACTCAGCGCCTGTTGTAAAGAAAAAATCTTTTTTATTTTCTTTTTCCTTAGATGCTTCGGTAAACTCAGCGCCTGTTGTAAAGAAATAAGAATTCAAAAATCAGTCTGTTTTTTCAAAAAATCTTTTAGCACTACCTCGCTTTTTCGTATAGATTGCAGCAGCCATTGTATGTATATGTCTTGTTTTTCGTCTTCTGATAGATAGGGGTTAGGCACTTGTTTCCGTATTTTATTACTAAATTCATTCATACACATAGCGGCGCACACGCTTATATTGAAACTTTCGGTAAAGCCGTACATGGGTATCTTTATAAATTCGTCGGCAGCTTCTAATACCTCGTTGCTGATACCTTCTTTTTCGGTGCCAAAAACCAACATAAATTTTTGAGATATATCAAAATCATAAATTGTTTTATCGTTTTGGTGAGGGGTAGTTGCTGCTATTTTATAGTCTTGTTGTTTAAACGCTTGTAAGGTTGCTTTTGTGTTTTTGTGTCGGTGTATGCTTAGCCATTGCGAGGCTCCTAAGGCCACATCGTCTGATACTTTATAGTGGTTTTTGTTTTCTATAAGATGTACGTTTTGTATGCCAAAGCAATCTACGCTTCGTAGTACGGCGCTGGCGTTGTGCGCTTGATAAATATCTTCTAATACTATGTGCATGTGGCCAATACGTTGCTCCAATACTTCTTCAAATCGTTGCAAGCGATTGTCGCTTATCATGGGTTTTAGGTGTGCTATAAGCGCCTGTTTTTGGGCAAGGTTTAAAGGAGGTATCACGTTAGGCTGTTTTAGAAAAAATAAAAATAATACAGATAAGATATAATACCGGGGCTGAACTTAGTACTAAGGCCAGCACTACGGGGTGGTTCCACTTGGTTTCGAGCATATACCGGGTGCGCCTAAAAATAACGAAGATAGCACAAACAGTACCCGCTACCGAGCACAGCAGCCCCCAAAAAAGAAGCGGTGCATAAAAGCAGGATAGTAAGGCTAAGAAGCCAAAAAGAAGCGCTAAAAAAGTAAGTGTTTTGCCTATACTCATACAGCAAGATTTGGGGCGTAAAGCACAGCTTCTGCCAACCCGTTTTCATTTATTTTTTGCAAGCATACTTGGTGTATGGTATTGGTTTGTTCTTTTACAAAAGGGGCTTGCACTTTTATATAATTGTCGGTAAACCCGTGCATCCATCCGTTTTTATTTTCTGTTTCAAATAAAACACTGCGTATGCTCCCTTTGTGTTGCTGGTAAAAGTGGTGTTGTTTTTTTGCCGATAAGATGCGCAACATTTTGTTTCGCTCCTTACGTATGTGCATGGGTACGCTACCGGCAAGGTTGGCTGCTTCTGTATTGGGGCGCTCGGAATAGGTAAACACATGTAAGTACGAAACATCTATTTGGTTAAGAAAATGATAGGTTTCTAAAAATTCGTTCTCGCTTTCGCCTGGAAAGCCCACCAGCACATCTGCTCCTATGCAGGCATGAGGCATCGTTTTTTTTATTTGAGCCACGCGTTCTACATATAGCTCGCGCATATACCTGCGGTGCATGCGTTTTAAAACAGCGTTGCTGCCACTTTGTAACGGAACATGAAAGTGCGGCGTAAACCGTGTTGATGCGGCTACAAAATCAATAATTTCATTTTTTAGTAAGTTGGGTTCTATAGAGGATATTCTAAAACGGCTAATGCCTTTTATTTTATCTAATTGTTTTATTAAGTCTAAAAAGGTTTCTTGTTTTTTTTGCACATCGCTGTTATGAGTAAACCCAAAATCGCCAATGTTTACTCCGGTAAGCACAATTTCTTTTACTCCACTTAAAGCTATTTCGTTTGCTTGTGCTATCACGCTTTCAATGCTGTCGCTGCGGCTTTTACCCCTTGCTAAGGGTATGGTGCAGTAGGAGCAGGTGTAGTCGCAGCCGTCTTGCACTTTTAAAAAAGAGCGCGTGCGGTCGCCTATCGAATAGGAAGATACAAATTGGTTGGTTTCTTCTATTTCGCAACTATGCACCTGACTGCCTTCTTGCTTACCAAGATGTTCTACAAAATAAGGCAGATTAAATTTTTCTTTTGCCCCTAACACCAAATCAACCCCTTCTATCTGCCCTATCTCATCGGCTTTTAGTTGGGCGTAGCAGCCAATAACAGCTACCAGCGCCTGCGGCGTTTTTCTTTTTATGGTACGAATAAGTTGCTTACATTCTTTATCTGCGTTTTCGGTAACCGAGCAGGTGTTGAGTACATATACGTCAGCCTGTTCTGCAAAATCAACTTTGGTATAACCCGTTTGCTCAAACTTACGGGCAATGGTAGATGTTTCGGCAAAATTAAGTTTGCAACCTAAGGTATGAAAAGCTACTTTTTTCACTTCGCAAAGGTAAGAAAATAAGCCTAATTAAGCAAAGGCGAGGCAAATAGCAGCTCCATTTCTTTTGTTATATAAAGTACTTAGTTGGTATCTAAAATTTTTAGAAGCTCATCTAATTTTGGGGTTAAGATAATTTCGGTACGGCGGTTTTTTTTGCGGGCTTCGGGTGTTTTAGCAGGGTCTAAAGGAAAGTATTGTCCATGGCCGGCAGCAGTAATGCGTTGGGGCACAATGCTGGGGCCGTTTTGTAAAATTATTTTGGTAACAGAGGTGGCGCGCATCACGCTTAAATCCCAATTATCTTTTATCTCGCCGCTTCCGTGCATGGGTACATCGTCGGTATGCCCCTCTACCATAATGTTGATGTCTGTGTTTTGTTCCAGTACTTTAGCTAAATTTTTTAGGGCTTCTACGCCTTTTGCTTGCACTTCGGTTTTACCGCTGGCAAATAATAAAGATTCGTCCATACTCACGTATATTTTGCCGTTTTTTTGAGTGATGGTTAGCCCTTTATTCTCAAAATTATACAAAGCATCGCTTAGTTTTTTCTTTAAATCGGCGGCGGCCTGGTCTTTTTGTTTCAAGATGCTTTCTAAATCATTTACTCGTTTTTCGCGCAGTTGCAGTTGTGCGGATAAAGAATCTAAACTGTTTTTTTGCCTATTTAGCTGGGCTGACAAGGTGTTAAGCTCGTCCTGTTTTTTTAATAATTGTGTTTGCGTGGACTGCAAATCGCCGCTTAGTTTCGCATTGTCTTTTTCGCTGCTGGATAGTTGTTTGTTCATCTTATCCATTAGCTCGTCATTTAGTTGGTTTAGCTTGTCGTACTTTACAGTCAGAATGCGGTAGTTGGTACCCATTACATTGGTATCTTTTCTTAACCCTTCCACTTCTTTAGTGGTGTTGGTTAGCTGCTCATTCAAATCTTTCAGCTTGGCTTCATTCGTTTGGTTGGTGTTTTTTAGTGACGACAGTTCGTCTTCGCAGGCTTTTTGTTTGGCTTGGCACTCTTCCAGTTTTCTTTGAGGAACACAAGATACCAATACAAAAGTACCGATACACAGCAGGCTTATGGCTTTTTTCATCATAAAAAAATTTGTAAACAAAAGTAAGGGCTTACTTTTTGTCTTTACAAAGGGCTTTTATAAACTTTTAAACAAGTGCTTGCGGATAATGCGATGCCCTGTTTTTTTATGTTTTAAACAAGAGTTTGGCTTTGTTTTGTTTTTTTTGCCTTTTTATCAAAAAAATATATCTTTAATGCGGATTTAAAAATGAAAAAAATAGATCAGTCAATAAGTGCCTTTTTTTTGCCTTTAAATAAAAAAATAAAAAGAGGTATATATAGGTTGCAAGGAATTGGATTGCAACACATAAGTGATTACGAAACAAAAAAACAATTACTGTCGTTTAATGGCTTGGTATTATCTATTTTGCTTTTTTTTATACCTAATATGTTTGTTTTATTAGAAAGGGAGTATTATTTTCTCTTAGCGGATAATACTTTTTGTTTTTTAGTACTGCTTTTTTGTTTGTATTTAACACATAAAAACAAATTAGAAATAGCTAAACATGTGATGCTAATAACAACTTGTATTTACATATTCTTTTTTTGTTTAGGCTGTGGTAGTCAAATTGGGTTTGAATACTATTATGGACTCTATGTTGTTTTTATTTCTTTGATATTTACTCGAAAAAAAATGTTGTTTTTATATTATATGGTCGCTTTGTGTTTATTTTTTAGTACTCGGTTTTTTTACTCAAAAATAACCCCATTAGAATTTGTAAATTCTAATGATTACAGCGCACACAACATGAGTAATACCTTTATATTACTTACCCTAATAGCGATTGTGTCAGGTGTGTTTCGTTCTCAAAATAGTCGTTTTTTAAAAGAAATAAGTGATCAAAAAAAGATAATAGAGGAACACCATAAAGAAATAACCGACAGCATCAATTACGCGGAAAGAATACAGCGCAGTTTTTTAGCCACAAAAGAAAACTTAGGCGCCAATTTGAAAGAGTATTTTATTTTCTTTTGCCCCAAAGATATTGTTAGTGGTGATTTTTATTTCTCGGCAAATTTGGCAAATAATAATTTTATTCTCGCTACTGCTGATAGCACAGGGCACGGAGTGCCCGGCGCCATTATGAGTTTACTCAATAGTATGAGTTTAGAAAAAGCCGTTGAGCAAGGGATTACCCAACCTTCAAAAATTTTAGATTACACACGCAAAGAAATTATTAACCGCCTAAAAAAAGACGGGAGTTCAGACGGCGGAAAAGACGGAATGGATTGCTCTTTGTGCGTTTATGATTTTTCAAAAATGAAACTATTTGTTGCCTGTGCCAATAACCCTGTTTGGATTGTACGGAACACCGAAGTAATAGAAATAAAACCCGATAAAATGCCCGTCGGTAAGAGTCATAACAATCACCATGCTCCTTTCATACAACACGAAGTGGATTTGCAAAAAGGGGATGTTATCTATACGTTTACTGATGGTTATGCCGATCAGTTCGGTGGGCCTAAAGAAAAAAAATTTAAGTATAAGCAGTTAGAGGAAGTATTGCTTTTTTGCAGTAAAAAAACAATGCCGGAACAAAAACAAGTTTTAGAAAGTATTTTTCATGCTTGGAAAGGTATGTTAGAACAAGTAGATGATGTGTTGATAATAGGTGTGAGAGTGTAAATTTAATTGCGTTTTAACACATCATATACGACTGCGCCGCTTTTAATAATCACCCACGGTTTCGGGTAGTTGCGATAGGGCTTTAGATAGTTGCTCATCATTGGGAGCGCTTCCATGCCACTTGTGCGTACCCATCATATAATCAACCCCTGCCCCCATTTCAGTTTTCATTAAAATAACGATAGGCGATCCCCTTCCTATAAAGAATTTGGCGCGCTCAAAGCTATCTATAATGTCGGCTATGTTGTTTCCATCTTGTATTTCCATTACATGCCAACCAAACGCTTCAAATTTATCATGTAAACTTCCGAGAGAAAGTACTTTTTCTACGTCGCCATCAATTTGCCTTCCGTTACAATCTACCGTGGCAATATAATTATCTACCTTGTTAGCCGCCGCATACATGGCAGCTTCCCAAATTTGACCTTCTTGCAATTCGCCATCGCCATGTAAAGAATATACTATCGTATTATCGTTATTTAACTTTTTGCTAAGAGCAGCGCCTATAGCTACGCTCATGCCTTGCCCTAAAGATCCGGAGGCTATGCGCACACCCGGAAGATGATCGTGCGTAGTAGGATGCCCTTGTAAGCGGGTGTTTATTTTACGAAAGGTATTTAATTCCTTTATAGGAAAATAGCCGGAGCGCGCCAATACGCTATAAAAAACAGGAGATATGTGCCCGTTTGAAAGAAAAAACAAATCTTCATTTTTTCCGTCCATAGTAAAGCGGGCGGGATCGTATTTCATTACCTGACCATATAAAGCCCAAAAAAATTCAGTACAACCCAAAGAGCCTCCCGGGTGACCGGAAGCAACGGCATGAACCATTCTAACAATATCACGTCGTGTTTGCGTACAAAGATTTTTAAGTTGCGGTATGTCCATCATAAAAAAAGAAAAAATTACGAATTAGTTTAATAAAATAAAGCGAACAAAAGTAGCGAATAATTTGAGAAAAATAGGAGCATACAAGATATTTGAAGCTCAAATACCGGGTAGTATGTAAACAAAAAGCAACGTTATTAACAATTGTGCGTGAAAAAGTTGCAACCTATTCTTTAAAAAGCAGCCGTATATATGATGAAATTGGCGCAATAAAAGAGAGCAACAACTTTATTATTATTAAACAAATATGGACGCATCAGATTTTGTAGTAGGTTTAGATATTGGTACAACCAAAATAGCCGCTATTGTAGGTAGAAAAAACGAATATGGAAAAATAGAAATTTTAGCCATAGGTAAAGCCCCGTCTTTAGGAGTAAAACGCGGTGTGGTTTCCAACATAGAAGATACCATTCGTTCTATAAAGGCGGCTGTAGCAGATGCTCTATCAAAAGATATTCTTTTAAAAACCGGAGAAAAAGGCGAGCTGCAACCCCATAAATTAGAAAATTTTTGCGATCTAAATGAAGTAGTAGTAGGCATTGCGGGGCAACACATTAAAAGTTTGCAACATCGTGGCTCCATTATCAGAAAAAATATAGAAGATGAAATCTCTCAAAATGATGTAGATAACCTGATTGACAGCATGCACCGCTTGGCTATGAATCAGGGCGAAGAAATTATCCATGTTATTCCGCAAGATTATATTGTGGACCATGAGCAAGGGGTACCCACCCCTATAGGTATGGCCGGCATACGTTTAGAAGGTAATTTTCATGTTATTACCGGCCAAGTTTCGGCGGTACGTAATATCTATAAATGTGTAGAGCGCAGCAACTTAAAAATAGTAGATTTAAACCTGGAACCTTTGGCCTCTGCCGATGCCTGCCTTAGCGATGAAGAAAAAGAAGCCGGCGTAGTGCTGGTAGATATTGGCGGCGGTACCAGTGATATAGCTATTTTTTATGACCGCATTATCAGGCATACCGCCGTTATTCCCCTAGGAGGAAACATTGTTACAGAGGATATAAAAACAGGCTGTGCTATTATTTCCAACCAAGCAGAGCAATTAAAAGTAAAATTTGGCTCGGCTATGATGGTAGAAAACCACGATAACGAGGTGATTTCTATACCCGGTTTGCGCGGGCGCCCTCACAAAGAAATTTCAGTAAAAAACTTAGCCAGCATTATACAAGCACGAATGGAAGAAATTATTGCCTTTGTAATGCATGAAATAAAAAACAGCGGTTACGAAAAGAAATTAGCAGCAGGTATTGTTATTACCGGAGGTGGTGCCCAATTAAAACATTTAACCCAATGTTTTGAGTATTATACCGGGTTAGATTGCCGAATAGGAACCCCCAACGAACATTTGGCCAAAAGTTCAGAAAACGTTACCAACCCTATGTTTTCTACCGGGGTAGGTTTAGTAATGATGGGCATGAAAAAAATGGAAGAGCAAAGCAAAAAAAACAACCAAATTACAGAACCTACTGCGCCGAAAGTAAAAGAAGAAAAAGCCAAACCCGCCGACCACTCTAAGAAAATACGCGGCAGCTTTTTTGAAAAAGTTACTAATAAGATTAGCGACTTGCTAAGAGATGATATAGAGTAACCGACTGAAAACAGGCAGCTTTTTATAAAACGGATACTTGTTCTGCAAAATCAAGGAGCAGATGAAACAATTCTTGATACTTAGTGAGAGGTAGCGTTTTAGGCACATCATATATATCATGATAAGCTTTGATGCCCCCCAAGGTGTAAATAAAAAAAGAAGGAACTCCTTTTTCTGTAAACCAGTAATGGTCGCTATTGTGTGCTTTACCACGTTGTTTTATTTGCGGCATGTATTTTTTATCATGGTTTATTTTTGCCAGTAGGTCGAATTGTTTTTTAAACTCGGTAGCATTTACAACCGTAATACCTTCGCTGCCCGTTCCTAATAAGTCAAGATTTATCAAAAATTTTATTTTGCTTAATGCTATAGGAGGGTGTTCTACAAAATACTGGGAGCCTAATAAACCGGCTTCTTCTCCGGCAAAAAAAACAAATATCGTTTTATATTTAGGGGCTTGCTTTTTATAGTGTTTTATTAAATTAAGCAGCATGCTTACTCCACTGGCGTTATCATTGGCGCCTGGAAAATAAGTTGCTTTCCCCATCATGCCCAAATGGTCGTAATGGGCAGTAAACACGATAAACGAATCGTTTTGTGTAGTACCCTCTATGCTGGCTATTATATTTTTACAGATGTATTTGGTAAGGAATTTATTTTCTATATGCACTTGCACTTTTTTTATTTCATCAAAGCGGTGGTTGGTATCTAATACTTCTACGGCACTATATTTTTCGTACCCGGTAGCTACGCTAAAGGTTAGTTTTTTTTTCAACGAAATAAGCAGAGGCACTTCTTTGCTTGCAAAAGTTACGCTGTCTTTTTTGTCGAACAAAGTTCCATTCCAATTCAAGCCTAAGCTATACGGGGCTACAATAAAATCTTGCCCGGGTATCAGTTTTTTGTTGTTAATACTTAGCTCCATTTTATCCGGAAAAGTGTTTACGTTCATATCAAAAAACTGGTAATAGCCCGTAGCAAGTAGAGGCGAGATATTGCTTTTTTTTAATTCTTTGCTAATAAACTCAGCGGCTTTCCCCAAGCCATTATTTATATAACCCCGCCCGGCATATTCTTTTGAACAAAGAGTACGGAGTACTTTTTGTGTATAAACCATGTCTTGCGCTTGACACAAAAACGGGCTACAAAGCAAAAAAAGAATGTATTTTTTTAAAAACGAAAAAAACATGATTAAAACCTTCGCGCGGTTTCGCGCTCTATATCTTTTTTCTTAATGTCTTCTCTTTTATCAAAGGATTTTTTTCCTTTTCCTAGGCCTATTTCAAGTTTAGCATAGCCGCTTTTGCTAATAAACATTTTTAGTGCAATAAGTGCCGTGCCTGTGTCTTTTAGGTTGCGCTCTATTTTATTGATCTCGGTTTTATTAAGCAACAATTTTCGTTCACGCAGCGGGGCATGGTTGTAAAAAGAAGCTTTATCGTATTCGGTAATGTGCAGGTTTTTTACAAATACTTCACTTTTTTTTACAAAACAATAACTATCAGCTAAAGAAACTTTTCCGGCTCGCACCGATTTTATTTCCGTCCCGGTAAGAATAATTCCCGCCACCCATTTTTCAGAAAACGAATAATCAAAGGTAGCTCTTCTGTTTAGTATTTGAATATCATCAGCGCTTTTACTCACCCTACAAAGGTAGGCATTATACCGAAAACAAAAATGGTAGTTGTGCGCAAAAAAACTAAGGATATATTTTTTTAGTAGCCGACTGCAATACCTCGTACTGAGAAGGGCTGCTGGTGGTGGCGTTGTACACAAAAGCCACGATGCTGCATTTTTTAAAATTGCAAGCTATGGCAGGTTGGTTGCCGGGGTTGGTAGTAGTGCCGGCTGCCGGGTAGGTAGCGCCTACGTTGTAGCTGTATGTTTTGGTTACTACCTGCCCTATATTGGTTCCCGATGATGCCAGCACATCGCCCCAAATGGCGCTTAGGTTGTCGCGCAATACAAAGCGGTGGGCATAATTTACTATTTCGCCCAAAGTGATGCTTTTTTGCGGACCTATAATACTATCTTGAGTGAAGAGTACTACTAAATTATAGGCTCCTGTTAAAGCACTTAAAAAAGTAGTGTTTACGCTTACGTTCAAAGCCCTGCTGGTGGTGTCAAAAGTAGTGGTAAGGGCTAGCTGTACAAAGGCGGTGTCGTTTTGTATAATGCTTTGTGTGGCGGCGCCCCATTGCCCCCACAACAAGTATTTAGCCGATAGGGGTGTGCCTTTTCGGTTTATCATACCACAAGGGTTGCCGGTATTTGACATATTAAAAAAACCATCGTAAGCATCGCTTACGGCGCTTTGTAAATTAAGAGAATACGTAGGAACCGGAATGGCAAAGCTGCCCGCATTAACCGATATAGGTACAATACGGCTTCCGTACATCGCTATCAGCGAATCTAATTCAGCCGCAGCCGAAGGACAATTTACGCAGGTAGAACCCGTGTAATCTTCTATCAACACGTTTTTTAAAACCTTATTGCTATTGCCGGTGTTGTTATTTATCGGCTGACTGCTTTTTAAAGGAGCCGAAACATAATCGCAAGAGGCAAGTGCGACCATAAAGGTTAATATTATGCTTATTTTTTTATACATATTCATCATATCAAAGGTACGCATTATTTTTTAAAAAGTGGCAGTTACGGTTAAGGCCACCCCATCTGATGCCGGAACGGTACGACAAACTCCGCCTACACAAAAAATACCTTGCCTTTGTTTTCCGTACGATAAAGTTACCCGTACGGCATCGCGTATAAAGCCTATGTTAAATAAATAGTAATGAAAACGTTTGCTGGGATCATCATTTCCGTAGTTCCATTGATCTACTACTGCTGCAAAAAATTTAGATACAGGCCACCATTCTATCATGCCTACAGCCCAGCTGCCTTTATCTTGCTTGGTGTACATTTCTTGTGCTTCAAAACGAATAGAGGAACCCGTTTTATATTTGTAGGTTACATCTAATACAAAGATGTTGGTTTTTATATTAGGATAGATATTTACCGAGCTGTTTTCTACTATAATATCTTTGTTGTAAAACTGATTGGAATACAAAAAAGTACCTTTTACTTTTTTATTTATTTTTTTGCTTATTTCTATATTAAAGTCATGAAAATACTTCTCTCCCGGGCGTAAAGAGCGTACGTAATAATGAAATTGCCGGGCATCATTTTGAGGAGCCAAGTTTACCGTATCCAACCCATAAGCTACAGAGGCATTGAGTGCTACTTCCATGCCGTATTTGCCGCCAATAGCCGATCCTTTTTTAAAATGGTATTGAAACTCGCCTTGCGCTGCCATTTCTCCATTGGGCTGGGTGGCATAGGGGTAAAAAGTAGCCATCAAATAGGTGTGGTATTTGGTAAGGGCGGGCATGTAATTTATCATAGCTGCGTTTAGCGTTTGGTCGCGGTCGCTGCGGTAGCTCATGTTATCTACATATTTACCGGCTGCCATGATAGAAAAACCATCGCCGGCGTATGAGGTGGTAAGGTAAGCTCCTTGCCCATCTTTAAAATTATAGCGGTTTACATACGAAGGGTCGTTTATTTTATAGGCATATTCGCCATATATATTAAAGCCGCCGTGGTTTATATTAGCCCTTCCGCCAAAGCAACCTACATTTTCGGGTTCATTAAGGGTTGGACTTTGGTTGGTTTGATACTTGCTCACAAAACTGCCTCCTAAGGTTACTTTTGTTTTTTTATGCGCCATAAGCGAATCGAAGGTTTCGTTTAAATTCCATTCTACATCGCCTCCGCGCACAATGCCGGGGCTTAATCCAAAAAATACGCGCTGCCTGCCTATCATGGCCTTTACGGTTACGCCTTTTAGAGGGGTGATGATGGCCCTAAAACCTTCTATGGTATTGTCATACAAAAGCCCTCTGTTTTCGTATATACGCAGTATCATACCACTACCAAATTGGTCGTAAAAATTACCGGCGGTTATATCTACAAAGTTATTTTTATAGCGTGCGTATTTGTAGGGAATACCGGTTCCTTGATAGCGGGGGTCAAATCCTAACATAACAGGATTGTAGCTTTCAAATCGTAAGCCAGCTGAAAAGTTTCCGCGTATGTAGTTTAGGTTTCCAAAGCCGTTGGACAGTATTTTTTGGGGGACAATAGGTGCTCCTATGGCTGTATCTTTATTGTAGTACTGTGCATCTACTTCAAAGTTTCCATGTATGGATTCGGATACATCTTTTAGCAACTGGGCTTTAACCGAATAACTAAAAAGAGCTAATAAGCCAATTAAAAATTTCTTCACAAAAAAAAGTCTTAGTGTTCTAATTTTTCGCCTTTTATAACGCGTTTTACATTTTCGTATAAAATAGCTTCGTCGCCTTCGGCATACGAATTGTGCGACCATACGATATCGCCTTTGCCATCAACCAAAAAAACATGAGGCACCATATTTACATTCATGGCACGTTGAAAGTCTTGATTGTCGTCCAAATACACTTCATAAGTCCAGCCTTTTGTTTTTACATCGGTAATTACTTTGGGCATGGTGCGTGCATCGTCAATAGAGATGGCGATTACTTTTACCCCCGTTTCTTTTTGCCAATCGGCATAATCTTCCATAATGTTGTCTAATTCTTTTTTGCAAGGTTTGCACCAGGTGGCCCAAAAGCTGATGATAATAGGTTTCCCGTTATTGGAAAAAGTGGAAGTGTTTATTTTACTTCCGTCTAAATTTTTTATGGTTACTGAGGGTATTTTTCCTCCTTCAAAGGTAAAGGCGGTGCAGCATAGTATAACTATAACCAGCGATGCCATTATTTTTTTCATGTGTGTTTTTTTAAGAGTGCAATAGTAATAAAAAATCCCTCTGTTTTCTCAGAGGGATTTTTTAAATAACTTTATTTTTATTATTTAACCACAGTTATTTTAGTTTGGTTGGTGCCTGTTTCAGAAACTACGGATAAGGTGTACATACCGCTAGCTAATTGGTCGGCCGATATGTTTAGTAAATTCTGACCAGAATTAAAGTCAAAATCTTTGCTATACACAGTTTGTCCCATTATGTTAGTAAGTATAACGGTTGTTTTTTGAGCTTTCTCTAAATCTACGTTCACGTTAAAGTTGCTGTTAGATGGGTTTGGATATACGTTTACTCCATTGATGTTGCTTTTTACTTTGGCAATACCTAATGCTACTTGGCTAAAGTTGATAGCAGTAGCGTTTAAGATGTGGTCTGCGCCTGCATCAATTAGCATTAAAATTACTTTCATGTTGCGTGTTTTCCAAGCTGCATTCATAGGTATAGAAGTAAAAGTGTAGGTATAAGTACCCCCAGCTGTCATAGAAGCGGGTAAACTGTTGTTGGTACCTTTATAAGTGCCGGTTATAGAACGGGCTACGTGGTCGTAGTGCATAGATGCAGCAGGTACCGGGTTTGGCAATACATCAAAATCCCAACCACTGGTTCCATCACGCATTTGCCCACTAGCGCCTCCTTGATAGTAGTTATGTTGATCCCAAGCCGTGCTGGTTCCATATAAACTATCTTCGGTTAATACTACGGCAAAGTTGTAGGCGCCGTTCATAGCTACTGCTGTGGTGGCGCTAGCCACTACCGATAGGTTAGAACCAGATAAAGTAGCAGCAAGGGCTATATTAGCAAAACCAAAATCGGGTTGGTGGTCGCTATAAGCTTGGAAAATTTGAGAAGGATCGTATAGCGTTTTTCTATCAGCAGTAATAGTAGGGAAGCCAGTGAAGCCGGGTAAAGAGGTCATTCCGTTATCATATACCGGAACTTGCATAGGATCTGAAGTAGAATTATGAACAGCTACTAAAACAACGCTATCGGGATGCATTACTTTCATAGAGTCCATATAGCAAGTACCACGAGGGCACCAGCCGCACCAAGTGCCGGTACCTTCTTCTACTACCATTTTATGCACAGGTAAGAAAGAGGCTCCGGTAAGTACGGTAGTTAAGGTGTCATACGATTGAGGAGTAGCTCCTGTAAGGTTTACCCATGATTTTATGTTGTGAGGCCCCATAGCTACGCTGTAAGAAGGCGTAATAGAGAAAGAATAGGTGTTGTATGTTGTAACTGCCACAGCAGGGTTTATAGTAGCACCCCAAGTACCGGTACCATCGGTATATTGTACCGAAAAGGTATTGATAGGATTAGAACCTAAGTTGGTAATAACTCCATTCATAGTAATATTATTTCCGGCTATGGTATAGGCGCCCGGAGAACCTACTATTGGATTTAAAGCAGTAAATTGAATATCGTTAGTAGGTACTACGGAAATAGCGATATTATCCACGGCTGCCCCATACATATAAGCTACACCACCGTCATATACAAAGGCTAATTTAATGCTTTGTCCTGCATAAGCAGATAAATCATATTGTATCGTAGCCCAGGCATTGGTGCTGATGCCGGGTACTGAGGCTAATTGAGTCCAAGAAGCGCCACCATTAGTAGATACGCTCACCGTAAACTTCTCATATAAACCAGAAGTTGGATCTTGATTACCAAAAAAGTAATAATCAAAAGTTAGCCATGCGTTGGCAACGATACCCGTAATAGTAGCGGTTTTCATGGTGTCGTTTGCCATAGGAGCTGTACTCCCTAGAGCGTCGTCGTTCATATAAGCAAAAGTAGTATGTGCCGGTGGCGCAAAATAGGTGCTAGATGCCGCCGTAGAATTTCCAAATTTCCAACCTGCCGCATCTGTTTTTGTAAATGCCCAGCCCGCAGGAGGGTTTGTGCCTTCAAAGTTTTGTAAGTAAGGCAATTGTGCAAAACCACTCATGCCTAAGCAAAAGGCGGCCGCTGTTAATAGTGTTTTTTTCATGTTTGTATGTATTAGATTTGGACAAATGTAAGCAGAGAGTGGCATCAAAAAAAACTATTTTTAGACGATTAGCCCTTTTTCTTAGACGAATTTTCAATTCTGAAATTTTTTTAACTAAAATATAACGGCTTTTTGTTCCAATGTGCGTTTAAGCCTCGTAAAAATGCCCTATCTTTGCGGCATCACTTTAAATTTTTTAAAATCATGAAAAAAAATATTTTTACTTTTTCGTTACTAATAGCCGGGTTTTTAGGTGCTAACGCACAAACCAGCATGACGCTTGTGGATACCGCTACGCATGCTATGGCACAGCCCAGCTATACGGTTTCGGTAGTTGCTTCCGGTGGCGACTCTAGATTGTTTTACATAAAAAACAACCTTAGCACTCCTCTTAGCGTGCAAGGCACCAGCACCGTGGTTGCAAACCCCGGCAGCGATATTATACAGTATTGCATTGGTGGACAGTGCCACAATGCAGGACAAACCATGCCGGCTACCATTATACCCGGAAACGGAACGCTTACTACCAATGGCCTATTGCTTGATTTTACTGATTTTGGTGGTGTGGGCAAAGATGCTGCTGTGAGCTACAATATCTTTAATTCTTCAAACCCTCACGATGCGGTAACTATTTCCATTCTTTACCACATTGTGGCGGCTACCGGCATTAAACAAAATACGGTAGATTACAACATCTCTAACGCAGCCCCTAATCCTGCTTCGAGCAGCATTTCAATAACTCATGATTTGAAAAACACACAGGGTGCCACTTTAAAAATATATAATATGTTAGGCACTTTGGTAAAAACAAATTCGTTAGAAAGTTATAATACCAGTACTAAAATAGATGTGTCGTCCTTAGAAGAAGGAATTTATTTTTATTCGGTAAACATAGATGGTAAACCGATAAAAACAAGCCGACTGATTATAGCCCGATAAAAAAACAACAAACTGTACAAAAGAGCCGAGAAAATTTTCTCGGCTCTTTTATTTTGTCCCCATAGCTATTATGCCTATATTCGTATAAAAAAATAAATATGAGCGCTTCCTACCAAATAAAAACATGGCAAGAGTATAACCAAAAGTATCAAGAAAGTTTAGATAACCCGGAAAAATTTTGGACCGATATAGCCAACCATTTTGTGTGGAAAAAAAATGGAACCAAGTACTAGAATGGAATTTTACAGAGCCTAACATAAAATGGTTTAGTGGGGCGCAACTAAATATTACAGAAAACTGCTTAGACCGCCACTTACCGGAAAGGGCTCATGTCCCTGCTCTTATTTGGGAACCTAATAACCCCCATGAATCGTTCCGAAGCCTTAGTTATCAAAATTTGTTTGAACAAGTGTGCCGCTTTGCTAACGTGCTAAAAAACAACGGCGTAAAAAAGGGCGACCGCGTATGCATATATATGGGCATGATACCGGAACTATCTATAGCCGCTCTTGCTTGCGCTCGTATAGGGGCTATACACTCCATTATTTTTGGTGGTTTTTCTGCCCGCTCTATTTCCGATAGGGTGCAAGATGCTCACGCCGAATTTATTATTACTTGCGACGGCGCGTACAGAGGCGCTAAAGATATTCCACTAAAAAAAACAGTAGATGAAGCCATTCAAAATCTTGCTTTTGTAAAAAAAGTATTTGTGTACCAGCGTACCAACAGTCCTGTGTTTATGCAAAAAGGAAGAGATGTGTGGTGGAGCGAAGAATTAAAAAAAGCAGATGCTATTTGCCCTGCCGAAACAATGAATGCGGAAGATATTCTGTTTATATTATATACTTCCGGCTCCACCGGAAAGCCCAAGGGAGTGGTGCACACCTGCGCAGGTTATATGGTATGGACTCATTATACTTTTGTGAATGTGTTTCAATATCAAATCGGGCAAACGTATTTTTGTACAGCCGATATAGGGTGGATTACAGGGCATAGTTATATTGTTTACGGGCCTTTATCCGCCGGGGCTACCAGTCTTATGTTTGAGGGCATACCCACTTATCCCGATGCAGGGCGCTTTTGGGATATAGTAGCCAAACATCAAGTGCATATTTTATACACCGCACCCACCGCTATCAGAAGCCTTATGGCACACGGGTTGGATTTTGTAAAAGATAAAAACCTAAGTTCTTTACAAGTATTAGGCTCTGTAGGCGAACCTATAAACGAAGAAGCGTGGCATTGGCTCTACAAAAACATAGGAAAAGAAAAATGTCCTATTGTAGATACCTGGTGGCAAACCGAAACGGGTGGTATTATGATATCTAATTTGGCCGGAATTACTCCTCAAAAACCTTCGTATGCAACCCTGCCTTTGCCGGGCGTACAACTATGTTTGGTAGATGAAAATGGGAACGAAATAAAAGAAGCTCATGTCAGTGGAAATTTGTGTATTAAATTTCCTTGGCCGGGCATGATACGCACCACCTACAACGACCACGAACGGTGCCGACAAACGTATTTCTCTACATACAAAAACGCCTATTTTACGGGCGATGGTTGCCTGCGCGATGAACAGGGTTTTTATCGCATTACGGGCAGAGTAGATGACGTGCTAAATGTAAGTGGGCATCGTATTGGTACTGCCGAAGTAGAAAATGCCATTAACGCTTGTAAAGGAATTATAGAAAGTGCTGTAGTAGGATACCCACACGAGATTAAAGGACAAGGAATTTATGCGTACGTGGTGTGCGAAGAAAATCACGAAACAACAGAGCTCCAAAAAAACATACATGCTTCTGTTAGCGAAATGATTGGCGCCATTGCTAAGCCCGATAAAATTCAATGGGTGAAAAACCTTCCCAAAACGCGCTCCGGAAAAATTATGCGACGTATCTTGCGGAAAATAGCCGAAAACGAGCTATCCAACTTAGGCGATACTTCCACTTTGTTAGACCCTGCTGTAGTTGACGATATTATCAAAACCAAAATATAGAGCATAAAAAAAGCCACGAATTTTCGTGGCTTTTTACTTGGTTATGTAACCGCTTAAGGTTGTGTGAAAGGATAGTTATTCCCGTTAATCGTTACACTGCCTGTAGTACCGCAAGTGCCGTTACCGAAATCAATGTAACGAGTGGCTTTTCCGGTTATAGTAAGTGTAATATCTCCTTGTATGAAAGGATGACGGCCGGGGTAATTTGAGTTAGGTGCGCAAGTCATATCGCGTACCAATTGTGTAGTGATGGTGGAGGTAAAGCTGGCGCCCGCAGCAGTAGTTCCGCTAGAGCCGCCGGTAACTCCAACTCTAGCTTTGCTCCACGTAATGGCGGTAGCTTGCCCGTGATATACCGATGTATCGCTGGTATTCAACAACGTTTTTACACGATTTGCACTCCATACTACGGTGCCTTCGTTGCCAGCTTTTATCATAGTAACAGAAGCCGTTACCGACCAAGTCATGTTGGTAGTAGCAGCATTAAAGCCCGAAGGAGTAGTATTGGTGATGGTTTTAGTAACTGAAATAGCATTGCCATCAACCATATAGTTTTGCGAAGTTACTTGGCAGGTATAACCCGGGTTGCGGTAGTATTTTACTCCGGCAGGCGAAGCACTGTAATTAAATATCAACGTACCGCTACGAGTTCTACCGTCTAAGCAAGGCGAAGTACCGCTAAAGGTAGCGGTAACAATACGATTTACCGTATCGCGCACTACGGTAGCGCAGCTTAATGCCGACACGCTTTCTTGCCCGCCATTAGCTAAACGGTACGTACTCATGTTACCTTGCGAAGACTCTGCCGCCATATTGTCTATGTCGCTCGATACATTGCTTACCGACGATGCGTCGGCTGCTTCAGTAGTGCTGTTATCTACAGGCGTTGCAGGTTGTGTTGTGCTTTTTTTGCATGACACCGTGATGATTGCCCCGGCCATCATAAGGCCGGTAAGAGCTAAAGTTAATTTAGTTGTTTTCATGGTTTTTATTTTTTATTGGTTTAAAGCTATGACAACGAAAAGCCAATAAGGTTTAATAACAAAAAATTTAAAAAAATGTTAAAGAAAAACGGTTCTCTTAAAAACTGTTAATCAAAGGATGCGAAGTTACAGGCAGTAAATGATAAATGCTAAAAACAGGATAGCGCTTATTCATTAAAAAATACGTAAAATTGCCCTTCTAATAATTAGATGATGAGTATGAATACCTATAAAATGATGTTTTCAACAGCGCTGCTTTCTCTTATGGCTTCGTGTAGCAACCCCTCTGCAAATAAAGAAAAAAACACAGATGCAGAAAAAGCGGCCGTAGATAGTTTTTTGTTGAATTACAACCAACAGTTTCAAAAATATCTGACGGCTTCTAACGAAGGGCAGTGGGCATTAAATACGCACATTGTTGCTAACGATACCGCTACCGAAAAAGCAGCCGCTAAAGCAGATGAAGCTATGGCGGCCTTTACCGGAAGCAAATCCATATCAGACAAAGCAAGTTATTTTTTACAGAAAAAAGACAGCTTGCAGCTGAATGATTTGCAAGTACGGCAACTGCATGCTATTTTATTTAATGCAGGAGCTAATCCCGAAGCGGCAGGTGATATTGTAAAGCAGAAAATTGCTGCCCAAAACAAACAAACAGGCCTGCTGTACGGCTTTAAATTTTCGCTTAACGGAAAAGAAATTACTCCAAACGATATTGATGCCGCCCTTGAAAAATCAACTAATGAAAAAGAACGCTTAGCCGTATGGCTGGCCAGCAAAGAAGTAGGAAAAGCGCTAAAAAATGGCTTAACCGACTTACGCAACCTGCGAAATAAATCGGTACAACCTTTGGGTTACAGCGATTTTTTTTCTTATCAAGCTTCCGAATACGGTATGAGTACCGAAGACCTGATGCAAACCACACGTGGTATGATAAAAGATATTTGGCCTTTGTATCGCGAACTGCATACTTGGGCACGCTACGAATTGGCAAAAAAATACAACAAGCCCGTACCCGACTACATTCCGGCCCACTGGCTGCCTAACCGATGGGGACAAGAATGGTCGCAGTTGGTAGAGGTAAAAGGTTTTGACTTAGATCCCTATCTAAAAAAACAAGGTGCTGAGTGGATTGTAAAAACAAGTGAAGCTTTTTACAAAAGTATTGGCTTTGACAGCTTACCTCAAACCTTTTGGGAGCGCTCTAGCCTGTATCCCGTAGCACCCAATGCGGGTTACAAAAAAAATACGCACGCATCTGCTTGGCATATTGATAATGATAAAGATGTACGTTCACTAATGAGTGTAGTTCCAAATACAGAGTGGTGGAGCACTGCTCTGCACGAGTTAGGGCACATCTATTATTATTTATCCTACAGCAACCCCAGTGTGCCTATTGTATTGAGAAGCGGCGCCAACAGAGCCTATCACGAAGCCTTCGGAACCATGATGGGAATGGCCTCCTTGCAAAAACCTTTTTTGCAACATTTGAATATGGTGGATAAAAATTTAAAAACCAACGATACCCTTATCTTACTAAAAGAAGCCCTGCAATATATTGTACACATACCTTGGGGCAGCGGTACCATGACCGAGTTTGAATACAACTTATACTCAAAAAACACAGCGCCCAACCAATACAACAAACTTTGGTGGGATTTGGTAAAACGCTTTCAAGGAATAGAACCCCCCGTAGCACGTAACGAAGACTATTGCGACGCTGCAACTAAAACGCACATAAACGATGATGCCGCCCAATACTACGATTACAGCATGAGCAACGTATTGCTGTTTCAATTTCATCAACATATAGCGCAGGATATTTTAAAACAAGACCCACACGCTACTAACTATTGGGGCAATAAAGAGGTTGGCGCCTTTTTGCAAACCGTAATGAAACCCGGTGCCAGCGTAGATTGGAGGGAGCATCTGAAAAAAAGCATCGGGCAAGATTTTTCAGCCAAACCTATGCTGGAGTATTTTAGTCCTTTAATGAATTATTTAAAACGCATCAACGCCGGAAGAAAATATACCTTACCCGAACAACCCGATTTTAATTACTAAAAAAACACTTCTGAAAAAAGATACCCATTATGATGCTCATTCAGCCTGATGTTTCCTTAAAAAAATACCATACGTTTGGAACCGATGTGTACGCCCGTTTTTTTGTAGAAATACATTCGGAACAAGAATTTAAAGAAATACAACAACACGACGTGTTTAAAAAAAACACCATTCTTGTTTTAGGAGGAGGAAGTAATATCTTGTTCACTAAAAATGTGGACGGGCTTGTAATAAAAAACAGTTTAAAAGGCGTTGAAAAAATAAAAGAAGACGATACCCATGTTTTTGTAAAAGTAGCCGCCGGCGAGGTGTGGCACTCTTTTGTGCTGTGGTGCGTGGCGCATAACTTAGGCGGTGTAGAAAACCTATCGCTTATACCCGGCTGTGTGGGAGCAAGCCCTATGCAAAACATAGGAGCCTATGGCGTGGAAATAAAAGAAGTATGTCACCAAGTACAGGCGCTGGATATGAAAAGCGGGGAATTGCGTGTTTTTTCTAACGCAGAATGTGAATTTGGTTACAGAGAAAGTGTTTTTAAACATCGTTACAAAAATGGCTTTTTTATTACCGCCGTGGTATTTAAATTAAATAAAAAACCGGTATTTAATACTTCTTACGGCGCTATAGAGCAAGAGTTAAAAAAAATGGAAATAACACAGCCCGACATAAAAGCCATAAGCAAGGCCGTTATCAGCATACGTAACTCTAAATTACCCAATCCTGCCGAGATAGGAAACGCCGGCAGCTTTTTCAAAAACCCCGAAATAAGCAAAAAAAAGTACGAACAACTAAAAGAAAAACATCCAAACGTAGTGGCTTACCCTTTAGAAAACGAAGCCTATAAATTAGCTGCCGGTTGGCTTATAGAACAGTGTGGTTTTAAAGGCAAACGCATAGGCGATGCCGGTGTACACACGCAACAAGCCTTGGTTTTGGTAAACTACGGAGCAGCCCAAGGAACGGAAATTTACAAGCTGTCTCAACAAATTATAGAAGCCGTACTTAATACTTTTGATGTATTGTTGGAAAGAGAAGTAAATATCTATTAGCTGTAGGTTCCTCGTTGGTATGCCGACTGTTTTTTATTCCTTAGACGAAAGCAACAAAAAGTCAATTAGGTTAATATGGATTAGAGGAAAGGTCTTTACACTAAAAAACCTGCTTAACTATATCAAGCAGGTTTTTTTACAAAAACGAGAATAAAAAAGATTACTCGGCTATTACTTCAAAATTGATGGTAGTAGCTATTTCTTTGAATAAACGCACTTTAGCGCTGTAAGTTCCCAGTTGTTTAATCGATTCGCCATTTATTTCAATGTTTTTGCGCTCTACTTCAAAGCCTGCTTTTTTCAAAGCGTCGGCTATTTGTATGTTCGTAACAGAGCCAAAAATTTTACCGCTTTCGCCGGCTTTAGCGCCTACTTTTACTACTACGCCGTTTAGTTTTTCTAGGTTGGCGGTAGCTTCTTTGCGCAATTTTTCTTCTTTAAAGGATTGCTGTTTTTTTATTTCCGCCAAAGATTTTAGGTTTCCTTCGGTAGCTAAGCTGGCAATGCCGCGTGGTATTAAAAAGTTGCGTCCGTATCCGGGGCGTACTTTTACCACATCGTTTTTAAAGCCTAATTTGGCTACATCTTGTTTTAATATTACTTGCATGATAATTCTTTATTTAAAAGGTTGATACTATTTTAAACCATCGGCTACATAAGGTAGTATGGCTAAATGGCGGGCGCGTTTTACTGCTTGAGCCACTTTGCGTTGAAATTTCAAAGAGGTTCCGGTAAGGCGGCGAGGCAATAATTTGCCTTGTTCATTGATAAATTTTAATAAAAAATCGCCGTCTTTGTAGTCGATGTATTCAATACCGGTTTTTTTAAAACGGCAGTATTTTTTACGTTTGTTTTCGGCTTGTGGCGGGTTTAAGTATCGTACTTCTTTTGTTACTGACATAATTCTTGATTTTAAAAAATGGGTAATTAAGCGTTGGTTCTTTCTTTTTTAGGTTTGCGCTCGGTGGTTACATCTTCGCCTTTACGTTTAGCACGACGTTTTTCGGCATAGGCTATGGCGTGTTTATCCAAAGCTATGGTCATGTAGCGCATCACGCGCTCATCGCGTTTAAAGGCCACTTCCAACTCATTTACCAGGGTAATGTTGTCGGTAGTGTATTCAAAAAGTTGATAAAAACCGGTTGATTTTTTGTCTATAGGGTAGGCCAATTTTTTTAGCCCCCAAAACTCTTCGCTTAGAACCTTAGCTCCCAAATCGGTTAATGTTTTTTTAAATTTTTTTACGGTTTCCTTTGCCTGTTCTTCAGACAAAACGGGAGTTAAAATGAAAACCGTTTCATAATGTTTGCTCATTTTCTTTCTTTTTTTTTAAATTAGGGACGCAAATGTACTACTTTATTGGGTTCTGCGCAAGATTATTTTTGTTTTTTTTCGGAGATAAAATCTTTTGAAAAAACAAAAAGGTGTTTTTTTATAAAAAAACAGGGTACTTTTAAGCAGTTTTTGATGCTTTTTGTAGGCTTTTGTTAATTGGCTGCCAGTTTCAGCTCTTTTATGATGTTTTGAGCACCCCCAATTTTATCTATAATAAACAGTACATACCGTACATCTACACAGATGGTGCGGTTTAGGTCTTTATCAAAGGCTATTTTATGACTTAGGGCCTCGTAGTTTCCATCAAAAGCCAAGCCTATTAATTCTCCTTTCCCGTTCATTACAGGCGAGCCCGAGTTGCCCCCTGTAATATCGTTGGTGGTGATAAAGGTTACTACCAAATCGTTTTTGCTTTTATCTATATAGGGGCCAAAATCTTTTTTGCGGGCCACATCTACAAAGTTTTTGGGTAAATCAAATTCGTAATCGCCGGGTTTGTATTTTTGTAACACGCCTTTCATGGTGCATACACTGGAAAAATTAAGACCGTCTTCGGGACTATAAGGTTTCACTACCCCATAGCTGATGCGCATGGTAAAATTGGCATCGGGGTACATGTCTCGCCCGGCTTTTTCTTCTAATACGCCTTTTAGGTACAATTTTCCTAAAACGGCATTTTTGGTTTGAAAATCGGTAGTGTATTTAGCAAAATTGCTGTTGTAGTAGGATACAAATCCGGTGGCTGTATAAAAAGCTAAGTCTTGATGCAGGGTGGCTGTATCGGGTTTGTTTACAAAGGCGTTCCATTTGTCTTGGTTTAAAAACAGGGTGTGCGCAAACACATCGTCGCTATAGGCTGTAAAGGAGTGTATGTTGTTTAGGTCGCCATATTTATTTTTTAGCCAGGTATAGAAATTTTGTGGTATTTGGTTTTGTTGTATATCGTTGTAAAACATATTAACCATGGCCGCTAAGATGTTTTTATCAGAGGCGGTATTTTCGTCTTTCATAAAAACATCGTGTAGTTTTTTGGCTGTTTCAAGGGCTTTGTTTATATCTTCTTGCGTGGCTCCTTTTTTAGAAAGTGTTTTGTCTAAATCGCTCATAGAGGCGGCAAATTTTATGAGAGGGGAACCTAAGATGCCTTCGTTCATATACACGCGCCATTTAGCGTAGGGGGTGTAAGCTTCGTAGGCGTTTCTGTAATCTTGAAAAAGGTTGGCATATTCGGTTTTTCCTTTAGCCCAGTTTAAAAAGTCGCCTTCTTCTCTTTGTTTTTGTCCATATACATCGTATTTCAATAGTTGTTTGCTTTCGCCATCAAAAAATTTCCAATAGTTGGCAATACGCGCATACGAAGAAGCTAATTGTAGTTTTATGGCGGGGTCTTTTACCATTTGTTCTTTCATTAGTTTTAGGCGTACGTCGCGCAGGTTTACTAAAGAGGGGTTTTCTATATCGGTTTTTAATTTTACTCCGAAAGAAGTTTCGTAACGATTGGTGCCTCCGGGATAGCCAAAAATCATGGCATAGTCGCCGTCTTTTACTCCTTTGGTAGATACGGGTAAGAAATATTTGGGTTTTAGGGGTATGTTTTCGGGCGAATAATCGGCTGCTTTTCCATCTTTGCTCATATATACACGAAACACCGAAAAATCGCCGGTATGACGGGGCCACTCCCAATTATCGGTGTCGCCTCCAAACTTGCCAATGCTTTCGGAGGGCGCTCCTACCAAGCGTACGTCTTTATACCGTTCAAACACGAACAACAAAAATTGATTGCCTTTAAAAAAGGAATACACGCGGCCTTCGTAGCTGGTGCCTTCGGTTAATTTTTTTCCTAAATCGGCTAATATGGCGGGTAATTTAGCCAGGTAGTCGGCATCGCTTAGGCCTTTAGTAGCTTCGTTTACTTTGCTTGTAACGTCCTCTATCTTTACCAAAAATTGTACGCTTAAGTTTTCGCTCGGAATTTCTTCTTGCATGGATTTGGCCCAAAAGCCATCGCGCAAATAGTTATGTTCTACCGTGCTGGCTTTAGCTATAGCTTCGTAGCCGCAGTGGTGGTTGGTAAAAATAAGCCCTTGGCTGCTTACAATTTCGCCGGTGCAGCCGCCGCCAAAAATAATGATAGCATCTTTTACGCTGGGTTTATTGATGTCGTATAGTTGCTCTTTGCTTAGTTTCAAGCCTTTGGCCACCATATTGTCGTAGGTTTTTTGCCCAAGCAGCATAGGCAACCACATGCCTTCGTCGGCTTTAGTAAAGGGACTGTATAAAAAAGAGGCTATTAGTAGCGCGGTTATTTTATTTTTCATGCTATTTTTTATTTGAGGGCGGCAAAGGTAATAAAAAAAGAGGTGCGCAACAAATGGGCGCTTCGGCAAGCTCAGTACCCTTTGTAAAAGCACAATCGTTGTTTTTTTGATAGTTTTCAAAAATAGTGCGGCAGGCGTCCACGAAAAGAGCGAACCAGAAGTTTTGTGGCTGTGGTGGTGCAGCCCTGTGCGAAAAACAAAAGCTTCTGGTTGGTTTTCGTGGTGGCTTTTTGCATACTTTTTTGCGGCAGAAAAAAGTATAAAAGAAAAAA
>JAFDYI010000012.1:0-197916 GCA_018267475.1 Bacteroidota bacterium
TCGTCTTTTAAGCTGCCGCATAACTTGCTTATACCCGAAGTATTCTTTCGCTTATACAACGTTTACTTGTTGGCTTGGCGAAGGCTTTGTTCGGCTATTTATAAATGCAAGTATATACATTTTTCTTACAAAAAACAAATTTTTAAAAAAAATTTAAAAAATAACAACCCCTTGTGGTTTAACAATTTCATAACATAGGCTTAACCCACCAGCAACAACACGTCCGTTTCTTTGCACAAAAATAATAAATACAAATGAAAAACAAAACAGCTACCAAAAAACAACCACACAGCACCAAAGTAATAAGCTGGGCTTTACTGCTGCTTATTAGCAACACCTCCTTCTCTCAAATAGGAGATAAACTAAAAGACGGACTAAAAATGTATATAGATAGCAAGGACAGTTCGCGATACATAAAACTAAACTGTGTGAGCCAAGTATGGCTGCGCTATACGCAAAACAACGCCCTTACCACGGTAAACAACCACGCGCAAACCCAAACCCTAGATGCTGCCATTAGGCGAATACGCTTGGTGTTAAGCGGGCAGCTAAGCGACCGTATCTCCTTTTACGTACAATTTGGGCAAAACAGCTTTACCTACCTTTCTGCTCGCAAAGCGGGTAGTTTTTTTCATGATGTAACAGCCGATTATGCCGTAATAAAAAAACATCTTTCTCTGGGTTTAGGTCTTAACGGCTGGAATGGCCCCTCGCGGTTTTCAAACATCTCTACCTCCAGCATCATGGTTTTAGATCCCCCCGGCTTTCAAGAAGTAAACAACGATGTGTACGACCAGTTTATTCGTCGTATGGGCTTGTACGCCAAAGGAAAATTAGGCAAACTGGATTACCGCCTATCGGCAGCTAAACCCTTTATTTCGCAAAACGGCTCGGGTATTAGTCCGCTAAACCCCAGCGGGGGCAACACCGCCACCACCAGCTACGCCACTACATCTTCCTTGCCCCCTAATTGGGTATATCAAGGGTATTTTATGTACCAGTTTTTTGACCAAGAAAGTAATTTTGGTCCGGCTACAGCAGGCACCTATTTAGGTAAAAAGAAAATTTTTAACATAGGCGCCGGGTTTTATTATCACAAAAATGCCATGATGCTAAACAGTCAGTCGGTAGTAGGCAAGCCTGCCGATACCGTTTATCAAAGCATTATGCTGTTTGCCGCTGATATTTTTTACGATGCGCCCCTTAACAAAGAGAAAGGAAACGCACTGAGTGTTTATGCCTCGTACTCTAACTACAACTACGGCAAAAATTACATTCGCTTGCAAGGCGTTGCCAACCCCGCCAACGGCGCCAATGCCAATAGCAATACCCTACCCAACAGCACGAACTTAGTAGGAGGCCCCTCCTCATACGATAAGCAAAACTACGGAAACGCCATTCCGTATTTGGGCACCGGCAACGTGTTTTACGCACAGGTAGGCTATAAAATGAAAGATAGTTTACTAAAAAAACAGGGCACCTTACAGTTTTTTGCTAATGGTCAATGCGCTCTTTACCAGGCGCTTGCAAGCCCTATGGTGGTGTTTGATGCCGGTGTTAACTGGTTAATAAAAGGCCAAAACTCCAAGCTAACCCTTGATTACCAAAACCGCCCTTATTTTACCGAAAACGCACAAGGCCAACTAACCCAAACCAATCGCTATGGGCAGGTGGTATTGCAATATCAAATTTCTTTTTAACAAAAAACTTAATCATTACATAACATTAGCTATAAAAATAACCGCCACTTTTGGCCTATAAAAAATAAAACATGACAACAGGAATTTTAATCTTACTTATACTTTGCTTGGCCTTAGCTTGCTTTTTTGAATTTGCCAACGGCTTTCATGATACCGCCAACGCAGTAGCTACCGTAATTTATACCAACACATTAAAACCCACGCAGGCTGTTGTGTGGAGCGGCTTTATGAATTTTGTAGGCGTGCTTACCGGCGGCATAGGTGTAGCCATGGGCATTGTAAACTTACTGCCCGTAGAGGCCCTTACCGATAGCAGCACCGCACACGGCATGGCTATGGTGTTTGCCTTGTTGCTAAGCGCTATTGTTTGGAATGTGGGCACCTGGTATTTTGGCATACCTTCTTCTTCTTCTCATGCGCTTATAGGCTCTATCTTAGGTATTGGCCTGGCGTTTTATTTCATTAACGGAAAAGACGGTGTAAACTGGCATAAAACACAAGAGATAGGCTTGTCTCTTTTGCTTTCTCCGCTCATTGGTTTTGGTTTGGCTATCATCATCATGTTTGTTTTTAAACGACTAATAAAAAACGATATTATCTACAAAGAGCCTTTGCCTGGCGTGCAACCTCCTATGTGGATTAGAGCCATACTTACTGCTACCTGTACGTTGGTTAGTTTTTTTCATGGGCAAAATGACGGCCAAAAAGGAGTAGGCCTGGTTATGCTTATTTTAATTGGTTTAATGCCCGGATACTTTGCTATAAAACCGCATCAAGATATGAGCCATACATACGAACACGTGCAGCATATAAATAAACTGATGTATAAAATGGATACCGCTATTTTATCTAAAAAAGAATACGTAGCCCTTACTAAAGCAAAAAACGATTGCGCCGATTTAATGGGTTTAATACAAAATCAAAAAAACTCATCGGGTTTAGATTCGGCACACCGCTTTTTAATGCGCGTAAACATCATCTCGGTTGCTAAAACAGTAGAAAAAGTAGCGCTGGGCGAAAACTCTTCTTTAAGCGAGCACGAAAAGAAAGATATTAAAGCCTCGGTGAAAGAAATAAAACAATTAACCGACTACGCTCCGCAATGGGTTATTATTATGATTTCTCTTTCGTTAGGCTTAGGCACTATGGTGGGCTGGAAGCGTATTGTAAAAACCATAGGTGAAAAAATTGGGAAGCAACACATGAGTTATGCGCAGGGTGCCTCGGCAGAACTGGTAGCCTCAGCCACCATAGGTATGGCTTCGGCGTGGAGCCTTCCGGTAAGCACTACACACGTACTGTCTTCGGGTGTGGCCGGCGCCATGGTGGCAAAAAAGGGGTTAAAAAATTTGCAGTCGGGCACCATAAAAACTATTTTCTTAGCTTGGGTGCTTACCTTACCCGTTACGATGTTTTTGTCGGGCGGTTTGTTTTTGTTATTTCGTTTTATTTTTTAAAAATCCAACAAACCGTTTTTTAAATTAGATACATTTTTAAAACCCAATTTCAATAATATAGCGGCTGCTTTTTTACCACGGGCACCGCTGGCGCAGTGCACTATTGTTTCTATGTTTTTATTTAGGTTGGGCGCCTGTTTTTGCAAAACGCCAAGAGGGATTAAAAGCCCCCCTATATTTTTGGTGCGGTATTCGTGTTCTTCGCGTACATCTATCAACTGAAACGGTTCTTTGTTTTTTATTTTTTGTTTTAACCGGGTGGCGGTCATTTCTTGTATTGTTTCACAAAAAACGGTGTAATCAGATAGTTGTTGTATTTTTTTGCGAGAGGGGCTGGGGCTTATCTCAAAAGAGTGAAACTGCATAGTAAGCACATTAAATACAAGTAGTTTTCCGCTTAGCACTTCGCCTATTTGCGCGCTTATTTTTAAAGCTTCGTTGGCCATAAGCAAGCCACACAATCCGGCTAAAGCACCCAGCACACCGGCTTCGGCGCAAGAGGGCATTTCGCCCGCTGCGGGGGGTTCGGGGTATAAACAACGATACGTGGGGCCTTCTTTGTAATGAAATACGCTGAGCTGCCCTTCAAACTTAAAAATAGAACCAAACACAAAAGGTTTGTTTAGCATCACGCAAGCATCGTTTACTAAATAGCGTGTGGCAAAATTATCAGAACCATCTATCACGAGGTCGTAATGGCTTATAATGTCTATTGCATTAGCAGGAGAAAGAGATAATACGTAAGAATGAACTTGAATGTATGGGTTTAGTTTTTGTATTTTTTCTTTTGCTACATCAGCCTTGTATTTTCCAACATCATCAACCGAAAACAAAATTTGCCGTTGCAGGTTGCTTTGTTCTATCACATCAAAATCAACAACACCCAACATTCCTACGCCGGCGGCGGCTAAGTATTGTAATATAGGGCAGCCTAAACCCCCCGCGCCTATTACTACTATTTTAGTTTGTTTTAATTTCCGTTGTCCGCCCTCGCCTATTTCAGGCAGAATAAGGTGCCGCGCATATTGTTTTTTTTCTGCTTCAGAAAACATATTGAACCTGTTACGAAAGTTTATCGGACAATAATCTCATCTCAATAGCAGGGGCTATTTTTTCATAACAAATATGATACACCGCTTGGGTAATAGGCATATCTACCCCATATTTTTTATTGATTTCGTGTACGCATTTTACCGCAAAGTATCCTTCGGCAATCATATTCATTTCCAACTGTGCCATTTGCACCGAATAGCCTTTTCCCAACATAGCGCCAAACATACGGTTGCGACTAAACTGCGAGTATGCTGTAACCAATAAATCGCCTAAATAAACAGAGGACTTAATATCTCTATCAATAGGGTGTACCGCCTTTACAAAACGCTCTATCTCTTGAATGGCATTGCTTACCAACACCGACAAAAAATTATCGCCATAACCCAAACCATGGCAAATACCGCCCGCAATAGCTACTACATTTTTTAATACGGCCGCATACTCGGTACCATAAATATCGTCGCTGCTGGCGGCTTTCATATAGCGGCAACGCAGCAAGCTAGCTACGTGTTCTGCCTGCGTAGTGTTGGTGCAGGCAAGGGTAAGGTACGAAAGTTTTTCAAGAGCTACTTCTTCGGCATGACAGGGGCCGGCAATAACACCAATTTGAGGAAGCGGGACACGGAACACCGTATTTAGATATTCGCCCACAATTAAATTATACTGAGGAATAATGCCTTTGATAGCCGAAAAAACCATTTTGTTTTGCAAAGCCTGCTGCGGTAATTCTTTTAGTGTATCATGACAAAAAGCTGAAGGTACAGCTAAAATAATATAATCAGATCGCTCCACACATTCTTGTAAATTAGAAAAAAGGTGTAATTTGTTTTTTTCAAACTGTACCGAGCTTAGGTATTTGGGGTTGTGCCAATTTTGTTGAATGTACGAGGCATCGTCTGCACGGCGCACAAACCAATGCACCCGATGCACATGGTTGCAAAATAGTTTTACTAAAGCGGTAGCCCAACTTCCGCTACCTATAACTGCTACGCGCGTTGAAGGGGTTGTTTGCATCTTAATTTAGTTTGTAAGTACCACTTGTTCGTCTTTTAGGGCGTTGTGCCCTTGCATTTTTTGCAACAAGCGAGCTACCGTTACGACATCTTTAGCACAATATGTTTTAATGCGCTCTATATTTTTTTCTTCGTAATACACTTTTGCCACCTGGCTGCCATCTATATCGTCTTTTGGGGTGGGTATATTAAAAACCTCGGCCAAAAGTTGCAATGAGGTGTAGTTTTTGTAATCACCAAACTTCCACAGCTCCATAGTGTCTAAATGCGGTATCTCCCAGGGCTTTTTACCTTGTATTTGCAGTATTTCGGGAAGCGAAAGGGCGTTAATCAACATTCTGCGACACAAAAACGGAAAATCAAATTCTTTACCGTTATGGGCACACAGGGCGTATTCTGAAAAATGTTTTTCTAAGGTGCTTTTAAATTCTTGAAGCAACTTTTTTTCATCATCACCATAAAAAGATTTTATTCGAAATTCTTTCCCATTAAAATAGCCTATACAAATGCAAATAACTTTTGCAAACTCGGCATACACGCCGGCTTTTGTATATTGCTGTTGGGGGTTAAGCCCTTGGGTGTGCTTCCATTTCAAATCCCATAATTTTTTACGCGAATCGTTTAATTCATCGTAGTGATATACCTCGGGCACGGTTTCAATATCTAAAAAAAGTATTTGATTTAAGTCCATGGTTTTTATTTTATCATAACCCCTTTTTTATTTAAAAAGGGAATGGTTATAAAATTAGTTTCCTGAATGCTTTCGGGCAGAAAGACAAATTTTTTGTCATAAATAGTTTTGTTTATATAAAAACTAACCCAATATTCGTTAGCTAAGCCAAATACATCTTCCATAATGGGTTCTATTTTTGAGTAGGTGTGTGGTTCTACTTTTTCAATAAAATGGCGCAGCGTAGATGTTTTAAGATTTCTATTGTCAATTTCGCCATATCCTTTAGAACTTACCAGCACGTTTTCTAAAGAATTGTTTTTTAAATTAACTAAATATACCATCCAAGCGTTTTGATTTTCTACTTGTTCGGGCACTACGGCTACCGCTACATCTTCGGCTTGTTGAATTAACTCTTCGGCTCTCATTGTACAAAGATAAAAGAAATGTTAGATAGCAAGGAGGTTTATTTGTTTTTAACGGCTGGTGCTTTTAGTATTTCGCATTCAAATACTTCAGAAAAATAGTGTAGCACTTTTTGTTTTACCTCGTTTATACTTACCTCTACGCCCAGCTCTTTTTGCAAAGATGTAACGGCTTTATCGCTAATGCCGCAAGGCACAATATGATTGAAATAGGTTAAATCGGTATTAACATTAAGCGCCAAGCCGTGCTTAGTAACCCACCTGCTACAATGCACCCCCATAGCACAAATTTTGCGTGCTTGTTTTGTTTCAGCACTTATCCATACCCCTGTTTCTCCTGGATTTCTTCCGGCTATTATGTTGAAGTCGGCCAGTGTTTTTATAATAACCTCTTCTAATAAACGCAAGTATTTATGAATGTCGGTAAAAAAATTTTCTAAATCTAAAATGGGATATACTACTAATTGACCGGGGCCGTGATAGGTAATATCCCCCCCACGATTTATTTTGTAATACGTAGCTTTTATGGTTTTTAAAAAAGCATCGTTTACCAAAAGGTGGTTTTCGTTGCCGCTTTTACCCATAGTATAAACGTGTGGGTGTGTTACCAAAAGCAAGTGGTTAGAGGTAGGGGCGGGCTCCGGCGCGTTTCTGTTATCTGTTTTTTGTTGAACCGTTTTTTGCTGCAAAAGTTCTTGATAGTCCCAGCAGGTTTTGTAGTCTATCTCGCCTAAATCTTCAAAAAAAATATGTTTGTTTTTAGCGAACATAAAGTGTACGGAACGGCCTTTTTTTAGCGGCTTTTGGTGTTACTAATTACTTATTGAGGCTCAAAAGTAGCTAAATTATTTATTAGTAGCTTTGTTATTTAGTACTACCAAATTCTTTCATCTGACTTGGCTGCTTTTATTTTCCTATGAGCTGTAAGAGATACAAGGAGATGTTCTGTCGGTTTTTGTTGCCCGTATTTTAAACAAGTTTTTAGTTGATGGAATAAGGTAGGGCGGGTATTATTACCCGTGCATGGTTTCGTTTTTTCCGTATTTTGAAATAATTTGAGCTTCATACTCAAGCCATTCGTTCCACCGCTTTTCTACATCTTGCTGACCGGCATACTTACGGGCAAAACCTAAAAAAGTAGTGTAGTGGTTGGCCTCGCTTATCATCAATTCTCTATAAAAAATTTTTAAATCGGCATCGGCAATTTGTTCGCTTAAAATTTTAAAGCGTTCGCAGCTTCGTGCTTCTACTAAGGCGGCAAACAGCAGGCGGTCTATTAAGGCAACTTCTCTTTTATACCCTTTGCGCATAAATTGATAGAGCTCGTTTACATATTCATCTTTACGTTCTCTGCCTAACACCCAGCCTCTTTGTTTTATTTTTTCATGCACCATTTCAAAGTGCATCAGTTCTTCTTTAGCTATGGATAGCATTTCGTCCACCAAATCGGTATATTCGGGGTAGGAGATAACTAGTGCTATGGAGTTGCTTATGGCTTTTTGCTCGCACCAGGCATGGTCGGTTAATATCTCTTGTAAGTTTTGTTCTACAAGGTGTACCCAGCGAGGGTCGGTTGGTAGTTTTAGTCCTAACATCATACTACAAGGTAAAAAAATAAGCTAAAGCAATACCCAGCAAAATGCTAATAAGTTTGGATATATGATAGCGGTGGTTTTTTTCGCTGCTTTCAAAAATAATGGTCGTAGCAATATGCAGGAAAATACCGACTACAAGCGCTGTAAAAATTTCGGGGTTGGGCACATAAGCACCGGTAGAATACGCTAACAAAGCCCCTAAGGGAGCCATAAGGGCAAAAAGCAACAAATAAAAAAACACCTTGCTTTGTTTTATTTGCTGTTGTAAAAGCAGTCCGGTAAAAGCCATAGAAATAGGAAGATTATGCAGTGTAATACCCATAATAAAAGAGAGGGTGTTGGTGTTGCCGCTAAAAATGGCGGAGAGAGGTAAGCCTTCTATAAAAGAGTGTACATACAGGCCTAAAAGTAAAACCAAAGGAATGCTTTTTTTTTCTGCATGAATGTGGGCATGGCCATGCTCTATGCCGCTTGAAAAAAACTCCAACAATACTTGCATAAAAAAACCTATCAGCACCCATATACCGGCATTGCGATATGAAAGCGATTGATATACTTCGGGTATTAAATGCAGAAACGATAGCGCTAGCAGATACGCGGCACTAAAAGCCAATAATAATTTTAATCGGTTTTCGCTAAGAGGCACAAAAAACACCAAAGAGCCTGCCGCTAAAACAGGAACGCACAAAAGAGAAATAAGAAGTAAGGTTGCCATAAAAATTATTTTTCAAAAATAAGGATTAGTCGTTCGGAGGTGTTTTCGTCAAAATTTTGTAACTTGTAATTACCGAAGCAATGCTTTATTTTTAATCCGGCCTGCTGGGCTAAAGCGCTAAAATCGTTCTTGGTAAGCAGATGCACTTCTTCTTTAAAACAAGAGGTATGTTGCCCGTCTTGCACGGCAATTTCTTTTATTACAAAGTTATGTTCTGTTTTTTTTTTGATGCTAAAGCGAATGCCTTGACACTCTTTTTCCTCTGCCGGTATCATGTTTTTTTTCACGTAAGTTGCGTTTAAAAAGTCCAGAACAAACAACCCGTTTTTTTTTAAAGATTGAGCCACTACTTTAAAAACGCGCTTATCATCATGTTGGTTTTTGAAATAACCAAAGCTGGTAAATAAATTAAAAACAACATCAAAATACTGGGTGTAGAATAAGTTGCGCATATCGTGTCGGTAAAAATGAAGCGTATTATTTTCCTGTTTTTTAGCAGCTTGTATGCTTTCCTCCGATAAATCGGTAGCAATAACTTGCATGTTTTTTTTGTTTAAATAAACAGCGTGTCGCCCTTTGCCGCAATTCAAATCCCAAGCACGCACTTGCTCGGGCAGTTGTAATTTTTGGAGCAGATTGTCTATAAAAAATTCCGCTTCTTCATTGTTTCTATTACCATATAAGATGTGGTAGTAGGGGGTGTTAAACCAATTTTGATACCAGTGCATTATTTGCGTTTTTTTATTTCTTCGGAAGAGGCATACACTTTTGCTTTTAGCTCTTGCTTAAAAATACTAATTCGCTCTAGCAAGTTTTTATCGGAGGTGGCTAAAATTTGTGCCGCTAAAATACCGGCGTTTTGTGCCGCATTTATGGCTACAGTAGCTACCGGCACACCATTGGGCATTTGCACGATAGATAGAAGCGAATCCCAACCATCAATAGAGTTGCTGGATTTTACAGGCACACCAATAACAGGCAAGGAGGTAATAGCGGCTACCATGCCCGGCAGGTGGGCGGCCCCTCCGGCCCCGGCAATAATTACTTTCAATCCGTTTTTTGAAGCCTCTTGCGCATACATAAACATTTTATTAGGAGTTCGGTGAGCCGATACAATATCTATTTCATAAGGTATGTGCATTTTTTTTAAAATATCGGCGGCATCTTGCATAATGGGCATATCACTGGCGCTGCCCATAATAATACCTACTAACGGTTTTTTGCTTGGCATAAAATGTGTTTTTTAACAGTTTTTATTTACGCAAGCTAAGGTACAATGTTTTTTTGTATCAGAGGTAAGAAGATATAAGAATCTATTTTTTTACAAAAATAGAGGCTTGCATAAGCAAAAATAATGGATACTTTTGTACAACAAACAACACAACCTATCAAAACAAAAATGAAAGCCATAAAAAATACCCTTGTTCTTTGTGTTTTAAATCATTGCTTTTTTGCGCAAACACAAAACATTAAACTGAACATAAAAGAGTACAAGTTGGATAACGGCTTTACCGTTATTCTAAACGAGGATAAAACACAACCAAAAGTTTTTGGCGGCGTAAGTGTAAGAGCCGGAAGCAAAAACGACCCCGCCGATGCTACCGGACTGGCGCACTACATGGAGCACCTGCTGTTTAAAGGCACCGAAACGCTTGGCACAAAAGATTATGCAAAAGAAAAACCCTTTTTAGATTCCATTTACTATTACTACGATAAAATGGCGGGCACCACCGATGAGAAAGAGCGCGCCGCTATTCGCCAACGCATCAACGCCAACTCTATAGAGGCCGGCAAATACGGTATGCCCAACGAGTTTGATAAAATGCTTCGGTCTATCGGCTCGGAGGGGGTAAACGCCTTCACAAGCAACGACATTACGTTTTATCACAACACTTTTCCGCCGGCACAAATAGAACGTTGGTTAGATGTTTACGCACATCGTTTTCAAAAACCGGTATTTAGGTCGTTTCAAAGTGAACTGGAAGTGGTGTATGAAGAAAAAAACAGAGGCATGGATATGTTTTTTGTACCCTTGATAGAAAAAGTAAATTCTTTGATATACAAACACCACCCCTACGGCACACAAACTACCATTGGCACGGTAGCGCACTTAAAAAACCCTTCGCTTACCAAAATGTATCAGTTTTTTAACACCTACTATGTAGCCAACAACATGGCTTTGGTGCTAAGCGGCAATTTTGATACCGATGAAATAATGCCCATCATAAAAGAAAAGTTTGGCAAACTAAGAACCGGCACCGTACCCGAATTTCCACAATACAAAGAAGACGATTTTAAAGAAAGAGAATTTTATCAGGTGCGCATGAGCCCCATTAAACTGGGAGTATTGGCTTACCGCACCGTTCCTGCGGGCCATGCCGACGAAGTTACACTAAACGTGGTGAACGCGCTGCTAAGCAACAGTTCGCAAACAGGCCTAATAGACGAGCTTTCGGCAGAGGGCAAGCTTATGGCGGCCGGCTTGTTTCCCTCTACAAACAAAGATTATGGAGCCACCGTTCTTTTCTTTGTTCCAAAAATTATTGGGCAACCTCTTGAAAACGCAGAAGGGCTGGTTTTGACCTGTATAGACCAAATAAAAAAAGGGGCTTTTGACGAAACCCTGCTAACCGCCATAAAAAACAGCCTGCTGATAGAAAATCAAAAAGAATTAGAAAACATTTCTACCAGAGCCGTACTGCTTGGACAACTATTTGCTAACGGCCAAACGAGCGATGTGATTTTAAAACAAATAACCCAGTTGCAAAACATAACAAAACAAATGGTGGTAGATGCGGCCAACAAATACTACAACAAAAATGTATTAACCCTATACTCTAAAACGGGATTTCCTAAAAAAGAAAAATTGAAAAAACCGGGGTTCAAACCGGTACTCGCCAATCAATCGGCAGAGTCGGAATACGCAGCCTATTTCAAAACCATTCCGGAGAAAAAAATAACGCCTCATTTCCTTGATTTTAAAGCCGATGTAAGCGACCAAAAAATATACGAAAAACACCGCCTGATCGCCGCCAAAAACCCGGAAAACAATCTTTTTAGCTTGGATATTTCGTATCAAACCAATTGGTTTGATGATGCGGCCATAGAAACTGCCGTTAAAGCCATGAATTATGTAGAAACCCCTAGCCTAAAAAACATTGAAATAAAAAAGAAACTACAGCAACTTGGTGTTACCGTTGGTTATGAAACTACGGATGAAGAAGTTACTATTTCTTTAAGCGGTTTAGAAAACAATTTGGAGCCGGCCCTTCAGATGCTTGAAACTATTTTTAAAGAGGGGCGTTTTAACGATAAAACCATTCTAAAAATAGTAGAAGACGAAAAAGGAGAAAAAAAATTAAATATGAATTCGCCCGAATACAAAGGACAACTGTTATACAACTACGTGCTTTTTGGGGCAAACTCTCCTTTTTTAAACAAGATAAGCGGTAAAGAATTAAAAAATAAAAAACCACAAGAACTGTTTGAGGTGTTTAAAAAAAGCACTCAATATAATGCTGAAATAAAATTTGTGGGTAATACCGCCCCTGAACAACTAAAATCATGGATAGAAGCGCGCGGCCTTGTTGCAAAAGAACCCTTGCAACAGAAAAAAGACCCGATTGACGAGCGACACGAAGTGAAAGAGAACGCGGTATATGTGCTGCCCGACAGCAAATCGCTACAATGCCAAATCCATTCGCTCATTACATCGGCTGCCGTTGATAATACCGAAAAGTATAAAATGGATGCCTTTAACGATTACTTCGGTAACTCGTTTTCCGGATTGGTGTTGCAAGAAATACGAGAATACCGTTCTTTAGCATACAGCGCAGGAGCAAAATATAAAAGGGCAGACAAGCCCAACGCTTTTAGTTTTTTACGAGGATATATGGGAGTACAAGCCGATAAAACCAACGAAGCCATTGGGGTGTACGATAGCTTAGTGAAATTTATACCCAGCAAACCCGAACGTTTGGAATCGATTAAAAGCAATTTAATAAATTTAGCCAGCTCCTCATATCCGGAATTTAGAAAAATACCGGAAACTTATTTAGCCGAAACCAAATTAGGCTATACGCAATCACCCTGGATAGACGACCTGCCAAAATACAAAAACCTAGCGTTTGAAGATATCATGCGTTTTTACAAAGACCACATTCAGGGCCGCACGCAAGCCCTTATTATAGTGGGAAACACGTCGCGCTTTTCGTTAAAAGCATTAGAAAAATATGGAAAAATAATCAAAGTAACCAAAAAAATGATTTTGAAAGATTAAAAAACAGATTCTGGTTTTTTCATGAATTTTTGTTCAAAATTAAAGCAAATACCCAAACCCATCTAACCCTCATTTCTCTAATTTTATTATTTTTGCCATCGCAAAGAGATTGAAATTATTTGTGCTATTCTTAGCACTGAAAAACACAAACTATAAATAAACCGATTTTTTAAACCCCTATGGCCAAAGAAACAAACTATAACGAAGACAGTATTAAGTCCTTAGACTGGAAAGAGCATATACGCATGCGCCCCGGTATGTATATTGGGAAGTTGGGCGACGGCTCTGCTTTTGATGACGGTATTTATGTGTTGATAAAAGAGGTGATGGATAACTCTATTGACGAGTTTATGATGGGTGCCGGAAAAAAAATAGAAATTAGCGTGAAAGAAGGAGTGGTTTCCGTACGCGATTACGGGCGCGGTATTCCCTTAGGAAAAGTAATTGACGTAGTATCAAAAATAAACACCGGAGGCAAGTACGATAGCGATGCCTTTAAAAAATCTATAGGTCTAAACGGAGTAGGTACTAAGGCGGTAAACGCTTTGTCAAATAATTTTGTTGTTGTTTCCTTTCGCGATGGGCAACGAAAAACGGCTGAATTTAACAGGGGCGAGTTGGTAAAAGAAAGCAAATTAGAAAAAACCAACGAAGCAAACGGTACCTATGTAGAATTTAAGCCTGATGATAGTATTTTTAAAAAATACCATTTTGTGCACGAATATATAGACCGCATGCTGTGGAACTACGCCTTTTTAAACACCGGCTTGACGCTTCATTTCAATGGCAACACGTATAAGTCAGAAAACGGATTAAAAGATTTGCTAGAGAAAAACATCACCGGTGAAATTTTATACCCCATCATTCATTTAAAAGGCGAAGATATTGAGTTGGCTATGACACATAGCAACGAGCATTTTTCGGAAGAATACTACAGCTATGTAAACGGCCAATATACCACACAGGGCGGCACACACCAGGGCGCCTTTCGTGAAGCAGTAGTAAAAACGGTACGCGAATTTTTTAAAAAAGATTTCGATCCTACCGATGTACGCAAATCGATTATTGCAGCCGTTTCGGTAAAAATACAAGAACCCGTTTTTGAATCGCAAACCAAAACCAAATTAGGCTCGCAAGAGATAGCGCCCGGCGGACAAAGCATTCGCTCGTTTATAGGCGATTTTATTAAACAACAATTAGATAATTATCTACACAAAAACCCCGAAACAGCAAAAGCCATTGAGGCTAAAATTATAGCCAACGAGCGCGAGCGAAAAGAACTTTCGGGCATACAAAAATTAGCCCGCGAACGAGCTAAAAAAGCATCGCTGCACAACAAAAAATTACGCGACTGCCGCATTCATTTGGACGACAATAAAGATAACCGCCGATTAGAGACCACTTTGTTTATTTGCGAGGGCGACTCGGCCAGCGGCTCTATCACAAAAACCCGAGACGTAAACACACAGGCCGTTTTTAGCCTAAAAGGAAAGCCGCTAAATTGTTTTGGTTTGGGAAAAAAGGTGGTTTACGAAAACGAAGAGTTTAATTTACTTCAGGCTGCCCTTAAGATAGAAGAAAGCTTGGAAGAGCTGCGTTACAACAACGTGGTAATTGCTACTGATGCCGATGTGGACGGCATGCACATTCGTTTGTTGTTGCTCACCTTCTTTTTGCAATTTTTTCCGGATTTGGTAAAAAACAACCACGTATTTATTTTACAAACCCCTTTATTTAGGGTACGTAATAAAAAAGAAACTATTTATTGCTATAACGACGAAGAACGAAAAGCAGCTATCGCTAAATTGTCGCCTAAACCCGAGATTACCCGCTTTAAAGGTTTGGGTGAAATATCCCCCGAAGAGTTCAAACATTTTATAGGAAAAGATATCCGCTTGGAGCCGGTATTGATAGACCAACAGGCCTCCATACAAAACATGCTAAGTTACTACATGGGCAAAAACACGCAAGAGCGACAAGAGTTTATTATTGACAGTTTGCGCGTAGAAAAAGACACCGAAGTTGAGCTTGCGGGATAGAAAAATTATTTCAGCTTATCGGCTTGCGCCTGCGCATCGGCTATAATTTTATCGGCTTTTGAGGCTGCCTCATCGTTTATTTTTTTCGCTTTTATATCAGCCTCTTGTTTTAATTTTTCGGCTGCTTTTTTGGCTGCTATTTTGGCTAAGGGGTTAGATACGGCGCTTACTAAGGAGTCGGCTGCGCGATACCCAGCCTCTCGTGCCTGTTGTGATAGACGGGCCGCCTCTGCCTTCAATGCATCGGCTTGCTTTTGTGCTGCGGCTAACAGTTCTTCTGCTTTTTGAGAAGCTACTTGTTTTACTTCGTTTACCACCGCTTCTTTTACTTGTTGGGCCACGCTTATGTTTCCGGTTCCTTTTCCGGGTACCACTTTTACAGTAGGCTTAGTAATAGTGCCACCAATAAGGGCGGTAACATCTATGTTTTCGGGTAATGAGAAATTAGTACCTACAACGGAGCCGGCTTTGCTTAATAAACCTTGTACCGCTTGCTGGGCTTGCGCACCTATTATTTTTGTTGGTACCTGCATCAACCATTTGTAATCTATTGTTTGGTCAAAACCGGTAGAGCCGCTCACCTCAGCCGGAACGCCCGCCACGTTTATTTTAAACGGCTTTGTGGTAACGCGCCCCTCTTTAAACTCATAAAAAACATTGATGTCGTTTAGATTTATTGTTTTTAGTTTATTTAAACGCAAGGCGTCATCTAATTTTACCAAGGGTTCAAAATCTTTAATGGCCAATGCTTTTGCTTTAATAGCGCCATCGCCCGAAAGTGTATTTAGGTCGGGGCTCATATCTTGTTTTAGGGTGCCGTTTAAGTTATTAAGCGTAGCTGAAAATTTGCCCTGCACCGATTTAGCAACGGGAGCTAACTTTTCCACCGTATTAAAAGCAGAAACTGTTTTTTGCACATCAATATCGCTCATGTTTAAATTAAAATAAATGGTTGGCTTTTCTGTATTTTTAGTGTCATAAAAACCATCCATAAGCATAGAGCCATCTAATAGATTCATTTTTACTTTGCTCATAGAGGCGCGCGCGTTGCGTACTGTGATAGCGCCCGCAACATGGGTAATTTCTATTTTGTCGTACTGTATTTTTTTTATGTCGGAGTTGAGTTCAAAATCAATGTTTTTGGGCACAAGCGCCACCGATTGTGTAGTGGAGGAGGGGGCAGTATTGGTAGTGGCTGCGCTTGGCGTAGGTGCGGTTTTGGTGCCGGTATTTGAAGAAGAAGACATCAGCTCATTTAAATCAAGCAGATTGGAGTTAAGTGTAAAAGCGCCTTTTATTAAGCTATCTTGAAAAAGATACTGCATAAAGTTTTCTATTTTTCCCTTCATGTTTATATCCGATTTTCCTAAGCGGCTATCAAAAGAAGTAAGGTTTACCGTTTGAGGGGTAAAGCCTAATTTCATTTCGTTAATAAACACGCTGTATGGAAGCGAACTTGTTTTGTAATTCATTTTTGCTATTTCTAAACTTCCTTCAGCTTTAAATTCATCGTATTTTTTTTTGGTAATGGCCGACATTTTTCCTTTCATCTTTACATCGGCTGTTATGATGCCGCTCATGTTATCCCCTTTTTCTAAAGGCATGACATCTTTTATGGAATTCAAATCTATTTTTCCTTTTATTTCGCCGTGCAGGTTGGGATCTGATACAGGCGTTTTTATGTGCATGACCATATCGATGGGGTTGTCGGCAACGGCTATATGAAATTTATTAATATCTACATTGGTGGCGTCGGGCTTGCCGTTTGGATTTTCAATATCACACAATATATTTATGTTTGTAACCGATTTGGGTAAAGAGGGGTACTTAAACATAGCGTTTGCTATTTCTATATGCGCCCCAAAAGCAGGGATGGTTTTGGCATTATAGGTTCCTTTTGCAAAGCCGGTGAGTGCCAATTTTCCGGCAGTGGTAACGTTTGCAAAATCTTTGTTATACACAGCGGGAACTAGAGAGAGAATGTTTTTAAACTCGGTTTGCTTGCAAAGAAATTTTAAATCCATATTTATATTGGTGTCGGGCATAGCTACAAAACCTTCTATACCCAAGGCCAGCTCATTGATGTTTATTTCATTTTCTTTAAAAGTAAATTTCATGTTGGGCATATCCGCATCAAACCCGGTTTTAAATTTAATGCGCATGTTTTTTGCATAATGGACGCCCCCCATAGAAAAATCTAATTTTTGTATTTCAGAAAAAAGATTCATTAAAAAATGGTCTTGGGTAAAATCGCCGGACAACTTAAAATCAAAATCGTAAATAGCGGCGCTTCTGTCGGCTTGTTTGTCGTTATACTTGATTTGCGCTTTAGTAATTTCAAACAACGAAAGCCCCAGCTTGAATTTTGTCTTTTCGCCCGAAGCTGTGGTTTCTTTTTTTGTGTCGGTGGCGGGTTTGGTGATGTCCCAGTTAGCTTTTCCGTTTTGTAAAACCAGTGCGTTTATCTTGGGTTCTTGAATGCTAATTTCTTTTATTTTTATTTCATCTCCTTTTATAACGCTCATTATGTTTATATCCAACGATAGCTTTTTTATATAAGCCAGCGTATCGTTAGAAAAATCGCTTACGCCCACTACGTTTAGGTCGTTAATAAAAAAACGAAGGTTTGGAAATGAGGATATGATAGACACATCAAAAGCGCCAAAATCAACTTTTGCATTTAGGTTTTTGTTTGCCTCCTCTTTAGCTAATTGTATCAGTTTATCTTTAAACAAAAACGGAAGCGTAATAAGAGCCGCAAGCAACACGATTATCGTAATACCGGTAATTTTCAAAAGTTTTTTCACGAGCTGGTGTTTTAAAATTATTCTTAAAAAAAGTTAAAACACAAAAGTAAAACAAAAACTTGGAATGACTGTATCTCTTCTTTTATTTTAACAAAAAAAGAGGTCGCGCGGGCTTAACTTGGTTGTTACTTAGCTATAACCAGCGGTTGACTTAGCCGTTGGTATAAAAATAAATGGGTAGTATATGCTTTTACTAAAATAGATATAATGAAAATACTATCCTTAAAATTAGACGACGCCATTTTTGAAGAAACAGAAAAACTAAAAACAAATTTAAAAATGGTGTTGGACTTGCGAGTTGCCAACCGTTTCCGAAACGTACAGAGTACATCCGGACAAATCCTTTTGTAGCGTAGTAAAAAGGTTAATTAACCTTAGCAAAGCCCCCTTGGGCAAATTCGCCGCTGGTTAGTTTGTTTCTAACGGCGTTAAAGGCATCTATAGTGTATTTTACATCGTCTAAAGTATGAACGGCTGTGGGTATAAGTCGTAAAATAATTTGCCCTTTAGGTATTACCGGATATACTACAATAGAGCAAAACACATTGTATTTTTCGCGTAATTCAAAAGTCAGATTGGTGGCTTCATCAACGGTTCCATTCAAATATACGGGGGTAACGGGGGTGTTGGTTTTTCCTATATTAAAGCCGGCTTCTTTTAAGCCGCTTTGAAGAGCGCGTGTTATATTCCAAAGGTTTTGACGCAGCTCGGGTTTTGTGCGAATTAAATCTAATCTTTTTAAAAGGCCTTCTACTAAAGCCAAGGGCAGCGCTTTGGCAAAAATTTGAGAGCGCATATTGTAACGCAAAAAATTTACTACCGCTTCATCGGCCGCAATAAAGCCCCCGATAAGAGCAAAACTTTTTGCGAAAGTACCAAAGTAAATATCAATTTTATCCTGGCAGCCCTGCTCCTCTCCGGTGCCGCCTCCATGAGCCCCCATAGTTCCTACCCCGTGGGCATCATCTACAAACAAGCGAAATTGATATTTCTTTTTTAAATCTATAATTTCTTTTAGTTTCCCTTGGTCGCCACTCATACCAAACACTCCTTCGGTAATAACCAAAATAGCTCCACCGGTTTCTTGCACCAGTTTAGTAGCACGTTGCAATTGTTTTTCGCAGCTTTCTATATCGTTATGAGGAAACACAAAACGTTTACCCATGTGCAGGCGCACCCCGTCTAAAATACAAGCATGGCTTTCCGAATCATATACAATAACGTCGTGCCTATCAACCAAACAATCAATAGCGCTTGCCATAGCTTGGTACCCATAATTTACTAAAATGGCATCTTGCTTTTGTACAAAAGCGGCTAATTCTTTTTCTAATTGCTCGTGTAAGTTTGTATTTCCGCTCATCATACGGGCACCCATAGGCATCGCGTACCCATATTTTACGGCCGCATCGGTATCTGCTTTACGTACTTCGGGGTGGTTGGCTAAACCTAAGTAATTATTTAAACTCCAATTTAAACGCTCTTTACCGCGAAAAACCATACGAGGCGCTATATCTCCTTCTAATTTCGGAAAGGTAAAGTATCCATGGCTTTCTTTAGAATACTTACCTATGTTTCCCATATTATTTTTTATTTTATCAAACAAATCTTGCATAAAAAAGAAAATTAAAATTAATGAGGCAAAGGTAATAAAGCCCCTTAAAAACACACTAATTTTATATGAACTATTTTTAGAGCCTGCTTACATGTTATTCCATAATAATTTTAACAGCAGCAAGCTTCTGCATTTATATGGGTTGGTTTTAAAAGACTCTTACCATTTCACCAACTAATTCGTTACTTTTGTCAGCGTATGACAGAAAACACTTTTGATATTGTAATAGTAGGCGGCGGTATTGTAGGACTTGCCACCGCGTACAAACTCAATCTTCGCTATCCCGATAAAAAAATAGCCGTTTTAGAAAAAGAAAGCCACGTGGCAGCACACCAAACGGGGCACAACTCGGGGGTGATACATTCCGGCATTTATTACAAGCCCGGCTCGTACAAGGCTATTAACTGCGTAAAAGGCCGCCGTGAGTTGGTTCAATTTGCTAAAGAACACCACATTGCACACGATATTTGCGGCAAAATAATTGTAGCTACCGAAGAGAGTGAGCTGGCACACATGCAAAAAGTATTCCATAACGGAAAAGCAAACGAAGTAGAAGGGATTGAGCTTATTGATGCTAAAAAAATAAAAGAAATAGAGCCTCACTGCACCGGCATCGCCGGCATTTGGGTGCCCTGCACCGGTATTATTGACTATGCTGATGTAAGTCAAAAATACGTAGAACTGATACATCAATCGTTTTCGGGAAGTAAAGTGCTGCTCAATCAACGGGTAACCGGCTTTGTAAATAAAGAAGAGGGTATTGAAATAATAACCTCAAACAACCGCTACCAAGCGCGCTATGTTATTACCTGCGGTGGCCTGCAAGCCGATAGATTAGCTAAAGCGCAAGGCAAGCCCAGCAGCGCTAGTATTGTAGGTTTTAGAGGCGATTATTACGACCTGACCGAACAAGGATTAAGTAAAGTAAAAAATTTGATTTACCCGGTGCCTAACCCTAAATTCCCATTTTTAGGAGTGCATTTTACCCGCATGATAAAAGGCGGTACCGAGTGTGGACCTAATGCTGTTTTTGTTTTTGATAGAGAAGGATACAGCAAAACCGCTTTTTCGGCAAAAGACACCGGCGATGCGCTTGTAAATAAAGGTACTTGGCGTTTCTTTAAAAAACATTGGCGCTTTGGTTTAGATGAATATAGAGGGGCTTTTTCAAAAGCATATTTTTTAAAACGCCTGCAAAAATTAATTCCTGATTTGCAAAACGAGGATATTGTAGCCAGTCGCTGTGGCATACGAGCGATGGCGCTTGCCCCCGAAGGAGAAATGATTGATGATTTTAAGGTAGAATATGGACACCGCTCGCTACACGTTATCAATTCGCCTTCGCCCGCTGCTACCGCCTCTTTAGCTTATGGCAATGAAATAGCCACCATGGCCGCTACCTACTTTAAGTTTTAACATGCTTGCTGTTACCCTTATACAAACCTCTTTAGTCTGGGAAAACCCTGAGGCAAACATAAATAACCTAAGCAAGCTAATTGCACCTATACAACAAAGCGATGTGTTGGTGCTACCCGAAATGTTTACTACCGGATTTACCATGAAACCCCAACAGTTGGCAGAGCCCGCTAATGGCATGGGTTTGCAATGGATGAGGCAGCAGGCCTTAGAAAAAAATGCCGCCTTAGTAGGAAGCCTTTGTGTAAGCGAACAAAAAAAGTATTACAACCGATTATACTGGGTAGAGCCTCATACTGTTTTTCAATACGAAAAACGCCACTTGTTTAGAATGGGTGAAGAACATCAACATTACACCGCTGGAACAAAAAAAATAATAATACAAAAAAAAGGGTGGAACATCTTACCCTTAGTATGCTACGATTTGCGTTTTCCGGCATGGAGTCGCAACCAGTGGCACATACAAAACGATACGCTGCAAGCGCAATATGATGTGCTGCTGTATGTAGCCAACTGGCCCGAGGTGCGCAGCTACGCTTTTAAACAACTGCTGATAGCCAGAGCCATAGAAAACCAATGTTATGTGGTGGCCGTAAACCGCATAGGCATGGATGGGAATGGTATTAGCCACAGCGGAGATAGTATGATTATCAACCCCTTGGGGAGCCTTATCAGCAATACTAAAGCGCACGAAGAAAAAACAGAAACCGTAATGTTGGATATGGAGTTTTTAACCGATTGCAGAAAAAAATTTCCGGTAGGTTTAGATGCCGATGAGATACAGATAAAAGAATAATTTTTATAAAACCTCTTTAGGGTCGGCCCCGTATTCATTACTTCCTGCATCGCCCGGCGTGCAATACAAAATGATATTGTAAATAGGAATTAAGATAAACCAACCGCTTTTATTTACATCGTGCATTCTTCTGATACCTACTGCAATGCTGGGTACTAAAGTAGCTACTGCATACACTCTGTCTAAGGTAGGGCTTATAATTTCTAGTATAATGGATATGATCAAAGAAAATAAAGCATAATACCAAAACTCACTACGACGCGCGCGACCATCAAACTGCGCGTAATTTTTTAAAACATGAAGGTAATATTGAAAAGGAGCCATTTGTTTTTATTTTTAAGGATATAGCAAATATATAAAATTATTTTCCATTTTGAAAAAAAGAGTGTTTCTCTAATCAAAAATCAAATTTATAACCCACTCCTTTTATTGTTTTAATATACTCTTCGCCTAATTTTTCACGAAGCTTTCGTATGTGTACATCAATGGTGCGGTCGCCCACCACCACATCGTTGCCCCATACATGCTGCAAAATATATTCTCTGCTAAATACCTTTCCGGGTTTGCTGGCCAGCAGAAAAAACAATTTGAATTCTTTTTTAGGTAAAAAAAGTTCTATTCCATTTTGGCTGATTATATGCCGGTCTTTTTCTATACGTATGCTGCCTAGCTCTATTACTTGATTTTGTTCTTGCTGAGGGTTGTTGGTTCTGCGCAACAATGCTTTTATTCTACTGATGAGCACGCGTGGTTTTATAGGTTTGGTAATATAATCATCGGCTCCTACATCAAATCCGGATATTTGCGAGTAGTCTTCGCTGCGGGCGGTAAGAAAAGCAATTATTACATTTTTTAAAGAGTCTATTTTTCGTATTTCCTGACAGGTTTCCATGCCGTCTATTCCGGGCATCATCACATCTAGTAAAATAAGGTCGGGTAGCCATCGTGCGGCTTCTTTTATCGCGTCTTTTCCGTTTGTTGAGGTGCGTACGCTAAAGCCTTCTTTTTCTAAATTATAGCTTAAAAAATCAAGAATATCTTGTTCATCGTCAACCAATAAAATTTTTTGTAGGTGTTCCATGAAATTGTTTCGGACAAAGATACCTCGTATTTTTTATTGGCTGTTTTAAGTTATTGTTAAGATTACTTAGCGTAGCTGGTAGCTCTTGTTTCGCGTATTACGGTAACTTTTACTTGCCCTGGGTAGGTCATTTCGGTTTGTATTTTTTGCGAAATCTCGAACGATAATTTCTCGGCGGCTTGGTCGCTTACTTTATCTGAAGATACCAATACGCGCAGCTCTCTTCCCGCTTGTATGGCATAGGTTTTTTCTACGCCGGGGTAAGATAAGGCTACGTTTTCTAAATCTTTTAATCGTTTTATGTATTGTTCGGCTACTTCTCTTCGGGCACCCGGGCGCGCTCCGCTAATAGCATCGCATATTTGTACAATTGGAGAAAGCATGCCGGTCATTTCTATTTCATCGTGGTGAGCACCTATGGCGTTGCACACTTCGGGTTTTTCTTTAAATTTTTCTGCCAGCTTCATTCCGTAAATGGCGTGTGGCAGTTCCAGCTCTTCGTCCGATACTTTACCTATATCGTGCAGCAGGCCGGCGCGTTTGGCTAGTTTTACATCTAAACCCATTTCGGCGGCCATTACGGCGCATAGGTTAGCCACTTCGCGGCTGTGCTGTAATAAATTTTGTCCGTACGAGGAACGGTATTTCATTTTTCCTACGTGGCGCAGCAGCTCTCCGTGCAGGTTATGAATGCCCAAATCGATACAGGTGCGTTTGCCGGTTTCAATAATTTCTTCGTCAATTTGTTTTTTTACTTTTTCCACCACTTCTTCTATACGCGCCGGGTGAATGCGTCCGTCTAAAGCCAGTTGGTGCATGGCTAAGCGGGCTATTTCGCGGCGCACGGGGTCAAAGCAGCTAAAGATAATGGCTTCGGGGGTGTCGTCAATAATTACTTCTACGCCCGTAGCAGCTTCGAAAGCACGCACGTTGCGTCCTTCGCGCCCAATGATGCGCCCTTTCATCTCATCGCCTTCTATATGAAATACGGTTACGGAGTTTTCTACGGCTTGTTCGGCGCCTACGCGCTGTATTGCTTGTATCACAATTTTTTTAGCCTCTTTGTTGGCGTTTAGTTTCGCTTCGTCCACAATATCTTTTACATAGCTCATAGCTTCTGTGCGGGCTTCTCCTTTTATGGTTTCTATGAGTTGTTCTTTGGCCTCAGATGCTTTTAAGCCCGATAGCGTTTCTAGTTGTTGCACTTGACGGGTATGCGCTTTTTCTATTTCTTCTTGTTTTTTAGTAACCGCCTCCAGGTGTTGGTTTATCTGTGCTTTTAGTTTATCCGCCTCTTGGTTTTTTCGGTTTAGGTCTTCTTGTTTTTTATGAATGTCGGTTTCTTTTTGCTTAATGGCATTTTCTTTCCGCGCTATTTCGTTGTTTCGGTCGGCTACCTGTTTATCGTGTTGGGTTTTTAGCTGATGAAATTTTTCTTTTGCCTGCATGATTTTTTCTTGCTTAACGGCTTCGTTTTTCAGCTCTGCTTCTTTGGTTAGGTTTTCTTTTTCTTGTTGGGCACTTTTGTTTAGGCGCGAATTGGCTAACAAAAACCCGATTATCAGTCCGCCTATTAAGGCTGCTGATATGGCGATGATGGCTATTATTGTACTCATAATTTATTTAGTTTAGGGCTTAAACCAAATAATACAAGAAGGAGATGTTATGTTTATAACTGAACGCTTTTGCTATGGTTTTCAACCATGTTATTTAGTTCGTTCAGTAGCGTTTTTAAGCGATGTATTTCTGTGTTTTGCTGCTCTTGTTTTTTCAGTAATTCGGTAATCATTTCGAGGCTTGCCATAGCAAGAAGGTCTCGTTTTTCTTTTACGGGATACTTTTTTTCAAATTCAGAAATATGGTCATTGATAAACGATGCCGCCTGCTCCACTGCCGGTAGGCTGTTCTCGTCCAGTTTTAGCGTATAGCTTTGTCCGGCTATGCTTATGTTGGTGCTTGTGAGGTTCATCGTTTTTCTTTTTTATTCACTTAACAACGCTATACATGCATCTATTTCACGTATCATTTCATTTATAGCTTGTTTGGCTGCCGTTTTATCCTTTAACTGCAGTACCAATGTTTGCGCTAATTTAATGTTTTTATTACTATGCTCCAAATCATAAATTTTACTTTTCTGATTTTCAACTACTTGCGTTAGGCTGGTGAGCGATTCGGAGGCTTCGTGCAATTGACTTTCGGTGCTTTGAAACAGGGTTTCGAAGGTATGTTTTTGCTCGTTTAGTAAGTTTATCTGACTAAGTAATTTATCAATAAAAAGGTCTTCGTCTGTATTTTGAATGTTGTTTATACGTGCTTCTTTTTCCGAAACCAATAAGGTAAGTTTTTGTATTTGTGCCTGTAGTTGTTGTTTTTCTTCTGTTTCGTTTTGTATGCTGTTTTGCAAAAGTTGTGTTTCGTTTTTTAGCTCGCTTATTTCGGTTTGTAGCAGCATTACTTTTTCATCGCGCTGCTGCATGATGATGTTCAACTCGTGTTTTACGGCATTAAGCTCCGATAGCAAATGTTCTTTTTCTACCTCTAACTCCGATTTTGTTTCAAGGGCAGCATCTATGTTTGCTACGGGCTCTGCTTCTATTTTAGCTAAGTCGGCCAATAAAGAGGCGTTATCTATCAACAGTTGTTCGTGTTGTTGTTGCCAACCCAAAGAGAGTGCTTCGGCCTCTTTTTTTAGGTTGCTTATTTCTGTTTGGCGCTGTTCTGTTTCTATGTTTTGCGCCGCTACTAATTGTTTTAAGGCATGCTCCGAGCTGCTTATTAGCTGATTTTTTTCGGAAAGAAGGGTTAATTCTTGTTCTTTTTCAGATAGCAAACGGTCTTTTTCGGCAAGGGTTCGTTTGATGTTTTCCAGCGCTGTATTTTGGCTATCTATATGATAAATCAGTTCTCGAATCTTGGCGCTGTACTCTTCGTTTTGTATGCTTATCCGGCTTAGCTCTTCAGTGTCGACCTGCTTTTGTTGCACTTCTTGCAGCTTGTTTTTTAATTGCTCTATTTCGTCGTCTTTTTGTTGTACAATAGACTTCTTTTTTTCTACCAGCAGGTTTAAGCTTACTATTTCATGCTCTTTGTCTGAAACTAATTGCTTTTGCACCTTAGTGCCTTCGGCGCTTAAAAACAAATTGCGACGAGTATCTTGTAAGGAATGACGATTAGATAAATCCTCGGTAAGAAGTTTTTCTAATTTTTCTTTTAAGTCGATATACTCCATGTTTAAACAAATAATTTCAGCTAAAATATAACATAGCGGTTGTTCTTGAACCTCTTTTTATTTTTTGTTTTTAACAAGTATAAGTTAATACCCAACTACACACGACCATTTTTATTTTTCTTGCGTACGGGTATATAGGCTAAAACATGATTGCTTTTGCGTACCTTTGCTCCCCTAAAAAAAGAAAATGCTTACCGTTAAATTTTTTACTTTCAACCCGGTTGCCGAAAACACCTATGTGCTGCATGATGAAACAAAAGAGTGTGTACTGATAGATGTGGGCTGCCATAGCGAACAAGAAAAAGCCATTTTGCGCGATTATATTGCCGAAAAAAAATTAAAGCCGGTCATGTTGCTGTGTACTCATACTCACTTTGACCATATTATGGGTAATCAATTTGTGTTAGATACCTATGGCTTAAAGCCCATTGTGCACAAAGAAGAACTTTTTATTTTGCAATCGCAAGAGGCCGTAGCTCAAAAATACGGCATTGCCTTTGAGCACTCGCCCATGCCCGAACAGTTTATTGCCGAAGGCGATGTGTTAAAATTTGGCAACACCAGCTTGCATGTATTGCATACACCCGGCCACTCGCCCGGCCACGTAGCTTTTTACAACGCCGAGAATCACCTTCTCATCAACGGTGATGTTCTTTTTAAAGGAACCATTGGCAGAACCGATATTCCACTAGGTAATTTTGCCGACTTAGAGCGCAGTATTAAAACCAAACTGTACACCTTGCCCGAACAAACTACCGTATATTGCGGGCATGGCCCCGTTACAAACATCGGGTACGAAAAAACACACAATATGTTTGTAAACGCCGATTAGTTTTTTGCTTGTGAACAACAACTTGCTTTTAATAAAAGATTTTTTAGACGACAAAGTAAGGCAATACAACACTACTTCCTTTATTGAAAACGACCCCATAAGCGTACCCCACCGTTACACAAAAAAAGAAGATATAGAAATTGCCGGCTTTTTGGCGGCTACCATAGCTTGGGGAAACAGAAAAATAATTGTGCGCAACGCACATAAAATGCTCGATTTTTTTGGCGAAAGTCCTTTTGATTTTGTGATGCAGCACAAACAAAAGCACCTGAGGCCTATGGAACATTTTGTGCACCGTACTTTTAACGGTACCGACTTGCTCTATTTTGTAAGCGCACTGCAACATATATACAAACACAAAGGAGGTATAGAAGCTATTTTCAATAAATACAGCACTGCACACAGCACACAAGAGGCCATACATCAATTAAAAAACATATTTTTTGAAATAAAGCACCCCTCGCGCAGCACCAAGCATCTATCAGACCCGATGCGGGGCTCGGCAGCAAAAAAAATAAATATGTACCTGCGGTGGATGGTGCGACACGATAAGCAAGGAGTTGATTTTGGTATTTGGAAACAAGTAAAACCCCATCAGCTAAGCTGCCCCTTAGATGTGCACTCCGGCAATATAGCGCGAGAATTAGGATTGCTTGTACGCACCCAAAACGATGCTAAAGCCGTACAAGAATTAGATAAAAACCTACGCTTATTAGACGCTAAAGATCCTGTAAAATATGATTTTGCCCTTTTCGGGTTGGGAGCTATGCCCGGTTAAATAGTTGTACAACGAAACTATGAAGCGTGCTTTGGTTTTATATTAAAATTAATTCGTAAAGAAATAAATTTCGTCGTTTAAAAAAATACGTACATTCGTAGATGCTGTATGAATAAAAAAACATCTATATTTTTTTCAGTACTGTTTTTTGCTCAGGTGCTTGGTGTAGCGCAGGGCAAAAAAATAGATTCGCTTTTTAATGCGCTTGCGGCATCTACACACGACACCACGCGCTTTAATGCGTACATAGAAATAGGAAACTTTTTTCAAAACAACAACCCGGATACGGCTATTTATTTCCATACCCAAGCTCAAAAAATAGCAGAGAAACTAGCGGGCGACGACGGAGAAATAAAAAAAAGCAAAGCCTACAAACAGATAGGAATTGATTTTTATATAAAAAGTGAATTTAGCCGCGCTATAGAGTCGCATCAAAAATCATTGGCCTTAGCTGAAAAACATGTAAACAACAAAAATCAAAACATACAGTATAAAGCCAAAAAAATACAAGCCGAAAATTTCGGGCACATTGGCTATGTATATTACGCACAAGATAATTATATAAAAATTTTAGACTATTATTTCAAAGCATTAAAGATTAATGAAGAAATAGGAAATAAAAAGGGACAAAGCGAAAACTTAAATAATATAGGGCTTGTTTACTACGACCAAAACGAATATACAAAAGCCATAGCGTACTATCAAAAAGCCTTGGCTATTGATAAGGCAAATCAAGATAAGGGAGGACAAGCGGTAGATTTAAGCAATATAGGAACTACCTATTACGACCAAAAAAAATACCCCGAAGCACTATCCTATTACTTTCAGGCCTTAGGGCTAAATAAAGAAATATCGTTAATACAAAATCAAGTAATTAATTTTATAAATATCGGTAATGTGTATGCCGCTCTAGGTCATTATGAAAAAGCAATGCGCTACAGCGACACCGCCCTGTTGATGAATGCGGCCCTTGAAAACAAATCGATGCAAGCGGCTAATTTTGATAACATAGGAACTATTTTTTTTACACAAAGTCAATTATCTAAAGCATTGCAATACTATTTTGAAGCCTTGAAAATAAATAAAGAAACCAACGACAAACAAAACCAAGCCGTTAACTTAGGGCATATTGGCGCCGCTTATTTAGCGCAAAAAAAATACCCCGAAGCAGAAAACTATACCCAACAAGCGATACAAATAGGAGAAGCCTTAAACACCGTGTATTTTTTAAAAGATTTTTATACCAACTTAAAAAACACCTACATAAAAACCAATCGCTTTAAAGAGGCTTTAAACGCATACTCAAAAGAAATGGCATACAAAGACAGCCTTACCAATAAAGAAAATCAAAAAGCCGACGTGCAACAAGAAATGAATTATCAATTTGATAAAGAAAAAATACGAAAAGAAGCGGAATACCAAAAAAAATTATTGATAGAAAAAGAATCGGAAAAGAAGCAAAAAATTATTTTAGGAGCGATCACCATTGGTTTTATTTTAGTTACCTTATTCTTGTTTTTTGTGTTTAGCCGCCTGCGTGTTATCAGAAAGCAAAAAGGCATTATAGAAAAACAAAAATCATTAGTGGAAGAAAAAAACAAAGACATTACCGATAGCATCAATTATGCTAAAAATTTACAAGAAAGTATTTTGCCCGATGTAAACGAAATAAGCAAATACGTTGCCCACTTTATGTGCTATATACCTAAAGATATTGTGTCGGGCGATTTTTATTTTTTTAGACCTATAAACCAACACGAGTGCTTGCTTGCTGCTGCCGACTGCACCGGGCACGGCGTGCCGGGCGCGCTTACCTCGGTAGTATGTTCACAAAAACTGAACGAGGCCGTGGATAAAGGCATTACCCAGCCTGCTCAAATTCTTACCGAAGTAAATAAAGAAGTAAAAAAAGTATTTAGAAAAAAACTAAACGACGGCATGGATATTGCCTTAGTAAAAATAAATACCCAGAATAACACACTTCTTTTTTCCGGGGCTAACCGCCCCCTTGTGGCGGTATGCAACAACCAATCGACCGAATACAGGGGATCTAAATCGGCCATAGGACACAGTTCATTAAGCGACGAAGCCTTTACACAACAAGAAGTAGCTATTGAAAAAGACACCACCTTTTATATTTATTCCGATGGCTATTCAGACCAGTTTGGCGGAACCCGAAACAAAAAATTAAGCGCCAAAAAATTAAAAGAATTGCTACAAGAATTTTCTCACAAATCCCTTAGCGAACAGCAAGACTCTTTAGCCTCTTATTTTGCTACATACAAAGGCAGCAACGAGCAGATAGACGATGTGTGCATTATAGGCTTTAAAATACCTACTTTGTAAAAAAACGACTAGTGCTGTACTATTATTTTTTTTGTGCTACTACCTATCTGCAGCCAATACATTCCGTTGGGTAAAGAAGATATATCAATAGTGTGGCTGTAGCCTTTCCATATTTCGTTGCCCAGCGTGTTACGCAGTATTATTTCGCAAGGCGTACTAATACCCATAAGCTGTATAAAATGGGCAGTAGGGTTGGGGTACAAAGTCCATTCTGCGGGTTTTTCACCTAACGGCTGTATGCCGGTGGTGCTTCGGTACACATCGCGGTAGCGAGCCTGCGTGGGTACAAACGTATTGTTGTTGTAGGTACCGTCTAATTCTAATACCGGTATTTTTTCAGACGTGGTTACCCATTTATAGCTGCGTTGTATGTCGGGGTAGTTAAAGCCAAAGCCGCTGTAATTAATGCTATCTTTACCGTAGGTAGTAGATACCAAGCGCAAACAAGGCACGCTGTCGTAAGGTGTTTTAATATAACCCCAGCCATCTACGTCTGTAATGCGATACCCTAATTGGCTATAATAAATAGTGGTACTTAGCTGTACTGTAAATTTATAAGTAGTGCTATCGTGGTTTAAATAATGAAGCGGCAACACATAAATCTCATCGGGGTTGCTGTAAGTGGCGGCTAAAGGAATACCGCTATACTGAAAGCCAATGCCTTCGGTTTCAAAAACCGAGGTGTTTTTTTTATAGAAATTATACACGTTTTTAAATGTATAGGTGCCCGTGCCTATAGAGTCGGCTATTTTTAATCCATATTTTCCGGGGCCTAAAAAGTAAAAAGCATAAGGCGTAGCCGAAGCCGGCACGTATTTATAAAGTCCTTGGCTGGTCATGGAAAGGGTGCTAAAATCCCAATAGGTATTGGCGCCTGTAACGCTGTATGTAACGGAAGACGGGCTGCAATTAGAGTACCGAATGGTATCGTTAGCACTAGGCAAATTAGCCGATGTTACTGTTATTTGCGCTTTACCTGGTAAGGCTAATACACCACTAAGTGCGCCGGCAATAAGTATGTTTTTTATCATGTGTTGTTTGTTTTTAGTTTAATCTTTTCTAATATCCCAATCCGGCTCATATATTTCATATACCTCCTCTGCCGATTTATATTTTTTTTCAAACTTCTTTCTTTCTTGCGCGGTTTCAAATGTTAAAATAAATTTAGGACCTGTTTTATAAAAATAGATACGCCCCCTGCTAGAGTCCATTCCTTCTCTAAACTTCACTTTGGTTTTTGTTAAAAAAGCTTCGGCCTCTTTCAGTTCCACTTCTTTTTTAAAAACAACAATCAATTCTATTTTTTCGTGTACATCACTTGTAACGTACTCAATCTGATGCGGAAACGTAGTGGCTATCATACAATATAATTTAAGTTCATAAAAAAACGATATTCAAAAGTAACATTATTTTTTTAATACGTACCTTTGTAGCCATAAAAAAAATAAAATCATGGTAACATTAATAGGAAAAAAAGCCCCCTCGTTTAAGGCGGCTGCCGTTGTAAACGGAGGAGAAATAGTAAACAACTATTCATTAGACCAATTTGTAGGAAAAAAATACGTAGTGTTTTTCTTTTATCCAAAAGATTTCACTTTTGTATGCCCTACCGAATTGCATGCGTTTCAAGAGCAATTAGCCGAATTTCACAGCAGAAATTGCGAAGTAGTGGCCTGCAGCACCGATACCGAACAAAGCCACTGGGGCTGGTTGCAGGTAGATAAAAACAAAGGAGGCATTAAAGGCGTTACCTATCCTATTGTAGCCGATACTACTAAAATTATATCGCTTAACTACGGCACCCTAAAAGGCGACTACGATGTAGATGATAACGGAAACCTTATGGCCACCGACGAGATGATTGCTTTTAGAGGTTTGTACCTAATTGACAAAGCCGGCTTGGTACGCCATATTCTAATAAACGACTTACCTCTAGGTCGTAATGTAGATGAAGCTTTGCGTATGCTTGATGCCTTACAGTATTTTGAAGAAAACGGCGAAGTATGCCCCGCCAACTGGGCAAAAGGAAAAGCGGCTATGAAAGCCAGTCACTCTGGTACCGCCGAATATTTAGCAAAGCACTAAAATAAAAAAGAACACTAACAAGAAAAGGCTGCTTTATAAAAAAGGCAGCTTTTTTATTTTAAGAGGTTACACGGGCTGCTCGTTTATCCGCTTGCTTTTGCTACTTTTGTCTAAGTAATGCCAAACAAGAAATGAAAAATATCCTTTTTTATGTTTTTTTTGTTTTGCTCTTGCTCGTTTTTTCTTTTAAAGCAATAGAAGATTTTTCTATCACCGAAAAAGAAGTAGAAATAAAAATACCTCAAAGTTTCCCAAAGCCCGTATATGAAATAGAGAAAAATAAACCCACACCCCGTATTTTTTATTTAGGCAGAAAGCTTTTTTACGACCCCATTCTTTCCTTAAACAATACCATAAGCTGCGGCAGTTGCCACCAACAGTTTGCTGCTTTTGCCCAATCAGATCACGCTTTAAGCCATGGCATAGATGGCTTGTTTGGCCTACGCAACGCGCCCGCCTTGCAAAACCTTATTTGGAACAAAACTTTTATGTGGGACGGAGGGGTAACGCATCTAGACCTGCAACCCATTACCCCTATTACAAGCAATGTAGAAATGGGAGAAACATTAGAGGGTGTATTGAAAAAATTAAGAGCAAACAAAGAATATACCTCCCTTTTTAAAGCCGCTTATGGAGATACCGCCATCACCTCCGAACGTTTTTTAAAATCAATATCACAATTTTTAATGCTGTTAATTTCAAGTAATTCGCGCTATGATAAATACATCCAACACAAAGATACGTTCTCTTTATCCGAAAAAAGAGGCTTAAAACTATTTCGTAAAAATTGCGCTTCGTGCCATAAAGAACCTTTATTTACCGATAACCTGTATCACAACAATGGATTGAGTATAGATAGTGTGCTGCGCGATAGCGCTCGCTATCGAATAAGCGGGAAGAAAGAAGACATACTTAAGTTTAAAGTGCCCAGCTTGCGCAACGTAGCCGTAAGCGCCCCTTATATGCACGATGGGCGTTTTTACAGTTTGACCCAAGTGCTCAATCATTACACCCAAAATTTCGTAACGAAAGAAGCCGATGCTCTTTTAAAAAAAGGAATAGAGCTAAACACCCAAGATAAAAAAGACATCATCGCGTTTTTGAAAACGCTTACCGATGCTTCCTTCTTACGCAACCCGTTATTTGCCAACCCTAACTACGGATATACGCCGGTTACAAAAAAAGAACGAAACGAAGAAGAATGGTTTACCTACTACACCCGCCAATGGAGCGAAACCCAGTTACAATACGCCGATAGCATTCCACAATACGAATCGTATGTGGATTCGTTAGAACGTATTTTAAATTCATTAAAAAACAAACGACTAAAAAAATTAGAAACCTTACGCAACACCCTTGCTCAGAGCACAAAACATAAAGAAGCCATAGAAAAATACATAAAGTACGGGCAGCCTACGCGCAAGCAGTTACTAGAGCCTTGCATAGCCAAACTACAAAACGATAACATTGTAAAAAGTACCATAAAAGGAGTAGGAAAAAAAGGTTGGCTGGTATGCCTTCTGTACACACAAAAGGGAGTCGCACACGAAAAAACACTGGAAGTACAGTACAAACCTTTAGAAAAAATTTATTTTATTACCAATAATGAATAATTTTGTCATCGTATTATGAACTTTAAACAACGATTAAAATTTTATCTTTTTGGCTTTTTGCTGGGCATGATGGTGTTGGCTACTGTTTTAAATAAAAAAGGATGTAAAGGAGTAAACACCCTAAAAACAGAAGAACTATCGTATCAAACATGGAATATAACCGAGCCTATGCGCTGTAAAATACGATGTATGGGTTTTGCCGCCGATAGTTTATTTATTCAAGATATAAGAAACGCTACCGTTAATTATTCCGAAAGCGATATACACGCTACACCTTGCGGAAAGTATGTAATAGAATCTTCGGCTAAAAGTGCAGCCTCTTACACTTTGTTGGTAGCAGACTGCGGCACGGCTGCTAATTTATTAGACATTAAAACCAATACCCCTTGCGATTGCAAGTAGTTTTATGCCCATTTCATTTTTTTACTTAGGTACGCTCCGGTGTACGACTTTTTATTTTTTATCATTTCTTCCGGAGGGCCTTCAAACACAAGTGTTCCTCCTTTTTCGCCCCCTTCAGGCCCCATATCAATAATCCAGTCGGCACATTTTATAACATCTAAGTTATGCTCTATCACTAATACTGAGTTTCCTTTATTGATAAGCAGTTGCAGCGATTTTAATAATTTTTCTATATCATTAAAATGCAACCCGGTGGTAGGCTCATCAAAAACAAACAAGATGTTTTTATTGCTTTGACCGGCTCCTAAAAAAGAAGCTAATTTTACGCGCTGTGCTTCCCCTCCACTTAATGTGCTTGACGATTGCCCTAGCTGAACGTAGCCCAAACCCACATCTTGCAATAATTTTAATCGGGCTACAATTTTATCAGCTGTTTTATTGTTTTTATCGGTAAAAAAAACCACGGCATCATCAACGGTCATATTTAAAATATCGGCTATGTTTTTTTCGTAAAAAGTTATTTCTAATGTTTCTGCGTTAAAACGCTTGCCACCGCAATCTTCGCAAAGCAATTTTACATCAGCCATAAACTGCATTTCTACGGTAATTTCGCCTTCGCCTTGACAATGTTCGCAGCGCCCCCCTTCTACATTATACGAAAAATAAAAGGGCTGGTAGCCTCTTTGTTTCGAAAGCGGTTGCTCGGCAAACAAAGTTCGTATTTCATCGTATGCTTTGATATAGGTGGCAGGGTTAGAGCGAGATGATTTTCCTATTGGGTTTTGATCAACAAACTCTATCCCTGAAATTTTTTCTAAATTACCGATTATGGTTTTATCTATAGATACGCCGTAATTTTCAAACCTATGCTGTAAAGCAGGCACTAAGATGTTTTTTACAAGAGTGGATTTTCCTGAGCCTGAAACGCCGGTTACTACACAAAAAATTTCTAATGGAATTTTTACATCTATGTTTTTTAAGTTGTGTAACCCCGCCTCTTTTATTTCTAAAAAGTACTTCCAGCGGCGGCGAGTTTTAGGGATTTCAATTTGTTTTTTTCCTGTCAGATACTGTGTAGTAAGGCTGTTTTCTTCTTTTAATAACGCAGCATGATTGCCTTCAAACACTACTTCGCCGCCCAAAGAACCGGCAAAAGGCCCCATATCAATAAGCCAATGGGCGGCTTGCATAATTTCTTCATCGTGCTCTACCACAATAAGAGTATTGCCTTGTTGTTGCAGCATTTTTAGCACCTGTATCAAGCGCTCGGTATCGCGTGGGTGCAAACCAATGCTGGGTTCATCTAAAATGTATAAACTACCCACCAAAGTACTTCCTAAAGAGGTAGCTAAATTAATGCGCTGCGATTCGCCGCCACTTAACGTATTGGCCCCCCTATTAAGAGTAAGGTAGCCCAAGCCCACATCGCAGATGTATTGCAATCGGTTGGTGATTTCTATCAATAAACGCTGCGCAATTTTTTTATCCTGTTCGTTTAAACGAATGCCTTTAAAAAACAAAAGTAAATCTTCAATAGGCGTTAACAACAATTGAGAGATGTGTGCATCTGCCACGCGCACGTATTGCGCATCTTTACGAATGCGCGTTCCTTTACAGTCGGGACAAATAGTTTTTCCTTTGTAGCGAGATAGCAGTACGCGGTATTGTATCTTGTAGGCTTCTTTTTCTATTCTTTCAAAAAAGGAATGGATTCCTTCAAAATGCTCGTTTCCTGTCCATAACAATTCGTATTGTTCTTTGCTTAAATCTGAAATGGGTTTGTGTACCGGAAATTGAAACAGATGCGCTTTTTGTATCAATTTTTTTTTGTACGCACTCATGCTGTCCCCGTTCCAGCAGGCAATAGCATTATCATATACCGATTTGCTTTTGTTGGGTATCACCAGGGCGGGGTCAATGCCTATAACGCTGCCAAAACCTTCGCACTTTTTACAGGCGCCTACCGGGTTGTTGTATGAAAAAAAGTTTACATCCGGTTGGCTAAACTCCATTCCATCTGCTTCAAAGCGATTAGAAAAAACATGCTGTTTTTGAGTATTTGTATCATGCACCAAGCAAGTGCCATGCCCTTCGTAAAAAGCTACCTGAGCCGAGTCGGCTATTCGCTGCGCCAACTCTTCTTTATCCAAAAAGGTTTCAGGTATGATGCGGTCTATTACTAAAAATATAGAGGTATTTGATGTTATGCTTTCCGGTAGTTCTTCTATTTTTTTTATTTCGTTTTCTATTAAAACCCTAGAGAAGCCCTGTTGATGCAAAATTTCTAAATGTGCTTTTGTTTCGCGCCCATTAGGAATATGTAATTTTGATAAAATTAAAAAGGATTTATTTTCTTTTTGGTGTAAAATAAAATCAACCACATCCGTTACCCGATGTTTTTTTACTTCTTTTCCTGAAATAGGCGAGTATGTTTTTCCAATTCGCGCAAAAAGCAGTTTTAGATAATCATAAATTTCGGTTACGGTACCTACGGTAGAGCGTGGGTTTTTAGAAATAACTTTTTGTTCGATAGCAATAGCCGGTGAAATGCCTTTTATATATTCTACTTGCGGCTTTTCTAAGCGGCCTAAAAATTGGCGCGCATAGGCCGATAAACTTTCTACATAGCGGCGCTGTCCCTCGGCATACAAGGTGTCAAAAGCTAAAGAAGATTTACCAGAACCGGAAACGCCTGTAATAACCACAAATCTATTCCGCGGAATAGCTAACTCTATGTTTTTTAAATTATGCTGCTTGGCCCCTTTTATAAGGATAAAATCTTTAGGGTTTTTTTCGGGTGCGGCTTTTTCTTTCATGTATCAAACTATCGGTTGGCAAATTTACGCAACAAATATCATTTTTGCTGCAGAGAAGCCTTTATGAAAATAGTGGGTAGCGGTGCGTGTTTTTTTACACGTTATTTATTGGATTTTGCGCGCCACGCACAGTGCCTGCATCGTACGAGGAAAACCCGTTCGCTACATAAAATAAAAATACATACTTTAGCTGCGTGAATTTAAAATCGTTGAACAAGCACCATTTGTTGCTTCATTTTATTGTGTTTATTTGGGGTTGGAGCCCTATTTTAGGAAAACTCATATCGGTAGAGGCGTTTCGCTTGGTTTGGTTTCGTATTTTTTTTACCGTAATAGCGCTAAGCATTTATTTTTTTAGCACCCACGTATCCTTGCGTTTAGATAAAAAAACCCTGCTAAAATTGCTGGGCATAGGTGCCGTTATTGCTGTGCATTGGTGTTGCTTTTATAGCGCTATAAAAATATCCAACGTGTCGGTTACTTTAGTGGCTTTTTCTACGGCTTCTTTTTTTACGTCTATTGTAGAGCCTATTTTTTATAAAAGAAAAATAATTGTATATGAAGTTTTATTTGGCCTGCTTATTATCGGGGCTATTGCCCTTATTTTTTCTATTGAAGCGCATTATTGGTGGGGCTTTTTGTTAGGAGCCATAGCGGCGCTTACTTCCTCTTTATTTACGGTATGGAACGGGCTTTTAGTACGTCGTACGCCTTCTGAACTTATAACATTTTATGAGTTAAGCGGCGGGCTTTTTTTTCTTTCGTTATACTTATTAAGCACCGGCGCTTTTAGCGCTTCTTTTTTTATTATTTCTGCTTCCGATTTTTTTTATTTAGGCATTTTATCTATTGTGGGTACTGCTTTTACTTTTATAGCCAGCACGCGCCTGCTTAAAAATTTAAGTCCGTTTACGATTACCCTTGCGGTAAATTTAGAAACCGTATATGGCATTATTTTCGCGTTTTGTATATGGCCCAACTCCGAAAAAATGACTTTTTCTTTTTATGTAGGTACCCTGCTTATTTTAGGAGTCATTATATTAAACGCCGTAGTAAAAACAAGATTAAAGAAAGAAGAAGGTTTATAGCTTGTTTTGATATAAAGCCCTTTTACTTTTATTTTTAGTAAAAGAAGCGTCGCCTTTATCCGTGCAAGATAAAATCATTTTGTGTCTGTATTTTTTCTTTCACATTTTAATGATACAAACCCCATAATTTTGTACCTTAGCGGCTTACTCTTTTTGATATAAAGTTATGACAGAACAAGCCCCTTATCAATCAAAACATAAAATACGTATTGTTACTGCAGCCGCCCTTTTTGATGGGCACGATGCTGCCATTAACATTATGCGCCGCATTATGCAAAGCACCGGTGCCGAAGTAATACATCTTGGGCACGACCGCTCGGTACAAGATGTGGTAAATTGCGCCATACAAGAAGACGCGAATGCCATAGCCATTACCAGCTATCAAGGAGGGCACGTAGAGTATTTTAAATACATGTACGATTTACTGAAAGAACGCGGCTGTGGACACATAAAAATTTTTGGCGGCGGCGGCGGCGTTATCCTTCCTGCCGAAATAGAATACTTGCACAAGCACGGTATCACCCGTATATACAGTCCTGATGATGGGCGTTCTTTAGGTTTGCAGGGCATGATAAACGATGTGTTAAAGCAATCGGATTACGACCCTTCGGTAAAACTAAATGGCGAGGTAGCCCATATCAAGCAAAAAGATTTTAAATCGATTGCCCGCCTTATTTCTGCTGCCGAAAATCATGGCGAAGAAAACGAAACCATGCTCAAAAAAATACGCGAGCAGGCCCAACAATCTAAAACACCGGTACTCGGTATTACCGGCACGGGCGGTGCCGGAAAATCAAGCTTAGTAGATGAACTGGTGCGCCGCTTTTTAATCGACTTTCCTGAAAAACAAATAGGCATCATATCGGTGGATCCCAGTAAACGAAAAACCGGAGGCGCCCTTTTAGGAGATAGAATACGCATGAATGCCATTCGTAATGAACGTGTGTTTATGCGCAGCATGGCCACACGGCAAAGCAACCTAGCCCTTTCTAAATACGTAAAAGACGCCGTAGATATTTTAAAAGCCTCTGATTTTGATTTAGTTGTTTTAGAAACCGCCGGTATTGGGCAAAGTGATACCGAAATTACCGAGCACAGTAACATGAGCCTGTATGTAATGACACCCGAATACGGCGCCGCTACCCAGCTCGAAAAAATTGATATGCTGGAGTTTGCCGATATTATTGCCCTTAATAAATTTGATAAACGAGGCGCCTTAGACGCTCTTCGTGATGTAAAAAAACAATACAAACGCGCACACAACGCCTTTGATACCCCCGATGAAAAACTACCGGTATATGGCACCATAGCTTCGCAGTTTAACGACCCCGGCATGAACCGCTTATACAAAGCCGTAATGGATAAAGTAGCAGAAAAAACAGGAGCTAACCTAAAATCGGCCTTTACCATCACCAACGAAATGAGTGAAAAAATATACATCATTCCCCCCGCACGCACACGATATCTAAGCGAAATATCAGAAAACAACAGAGGCTATGATAAAAAAGCACAACAACAAGCCGAGGTAGCTGAAAAATTATATGGAATACAAAAAACCATCAGCACTCTTAAACAAAGCAAAATAGCCGATAAAGACCGCCTGATAAAAACATTGGAAGAAGAATATCATACGGTATTACTTGACTTAGATCCGCACAATAAAAAGATTTTAGATACCTGGGAAGAACGAAAAAAACAATACACCAACGAGCACTTTATTTTTAAAGTACGCGATAAAGAATTAAAAATAAAAACCCATTACGAAAGTTTATCGCATACACAAATACCCAAAATCGCGGTGCCTCGTTTCCGTTCTTGGGGCGATGTGCTGCAATGGAATTTAAGCGAAAATTTTCCGGGCGAGTTTCCTTACGCGGCCGGCATCTATCCGTTTAAACGCGAAGGCGAAGATCCCACCCGCATGTTTGCCGGCGAAGGCGGCCCCGAACGCACCAATAAGCGCTTTCACTACGTAAGCAAAGGCCTGCCGGCCGCCCGACTCAGCACCGCTTTTGATAGCGTTACCCTATACGGGCAAGACCCCGACCACCGCCCCGATATATACGGAAAGGTAGGAAATAGCGGCGTAAGCGTATGCTGCTTAGACGATGCCAAAAAACTATACAGCGGCTTTAACTTAGCCGACCCTACAACATCGGTATCTATGACTATTAACGGGCCGGCCGCTATCATTGCCGCTTTTTTTATGAATGCCGCCATAGACCAACAATGCGAACTATACATTAAACAACACAAACTAGAGGCAGCAGTAGAAAAAAAGTTAAAAGAACAATACGACGATAAAAAATTATCACGTCCAAAATATAATGGCGATTTGCCCGAAGGCAACAACGGTTTAGGGCTCTTGTTATTAGGGATTACCGGCGATCAAGTATTGCCTCAAGAAATATATCAAAAAATAAAAGCCGATACTTTGGCGCAGGTTCGTGGTACGGTGCAGGCCGATATATTAAAAGAAGACCAGGCGCAAAATACCTGCATTTTCTCCACCGAATTTTCGTTACGCGTAATGGGCGATGTGCAGCAGTATTTTATTGACAACAAAGTGCGTAATTTCTATTCAGTATCCATCAGCGGCTACCACATTGCCGAAGCGGGAGCCAACCCTATATCGCAGCTTGCCTTTACCTTAGCAAACGGCTTTACTTTTGTAGAGTATTATTTAAGCAGGGGCATGCACATTGATGAGTTCGCCCCTAATTTGTCGTTTTTCTTTAGCAACGGCATCGATCCTGAATATAGTGTGATAGGACGTGTGGCACGCCGTATATGGGCCAAGGCCATGAAATTAAAATACCAAGGCAACGAACGCAGCCAAATGCTAAAATATCACATACAAACATCAGGGCGCTCGCTGCATGCGCAAGAAATTGATTTTAATGATATTCGCACTACGTTACAAGCATTATACGCTATTTACGACAATTGCAACTCGTTGCACACCAACGCCTATGACGAAGCTATTACCACCCCTACGGAAGAAAGTGTGCGCCGTGCTATGGCTATACAACTGATCATAAACCGCGAATTGGGATTGGCTAAAAACGAAAATCCCTTACAAGGCTCTTTTATTATAGAAGAACTAACCGATTTGGTGGAAGAGGCTGTGCTAAGCGAGTTTGACCGCATCAGCGAACGAGGTGGCGTATTAGGCGCTATGGAGACGATGTATCAACGTGGGAAAATACAAGAAGAAAGCCTGTACTATGAAACGCTAAAGCATACGGGCGCCTATCCTATTATAGGAGTAAATACGTTTTTATCCAGTAAAGGAAGCCCTACTATTATTCCGCAAGAAGTAATACGCAGCACCCAAGAAGAAAAAGAATTTCAAATAAATACGGTGCAAAACCTATGGAGGGCAGCCGGCGAAACAGGAAAGCAGCAAATAAAAGAGTTGCAACATAAGGCCGTACAAAACAAAAATTTGTTTCACTCGCTGATGGAAGTAGTAAAATACTGTTCGTTAGGGCAAATCACACAATCTTTGTTTGAAGTAGGCGGGCAATACAGAAGAAATATGTAACGCATTTTTTTATTTTTGTACCGATTGTAAAAACAAAAAGGGTGTTAAAAAAGAGAAAGACAGTGTGAAAAAAGCCGCGGTTAAAGTCCTTTCGTCTTGTAAAAATAGGTTTGGTCTAAAAAATTGTTTTGGTAATAAAAAAACAGCTACTTTAAGCCCTCTTTTAAAACACGAGTGCTAAAATTTATTATAAAAAAAATAGTGTACGGCTTTGTAGTGCTGCTGGGTGTGGTTACGGCCGTGTTTTTTTTATTTAATGTATTACCCGGCGATCCGGCCGCTATCTTGCTGGGGCAACGCGCCAATAAAGATGCTATTGAGGCCATCAACAAAGATTTGGGGCGTAACCGCCCTTTAACAGTACAGTATGTGATGTATCTTAATGATTTATCGTTTATTTCGTTTCACAACAAAAACAACAAGCAGAGCGCTTTCTATTTAGATAAAGATAAGTACTCGTACAAATATGCGGTATCTCTTAGCGATAACGACTGTATGGTACTAAAAATGCCGTATTTCAGGCGCTCCTATATCAGTAAAAGAAAAGTATCCGAAATCATTTCAGATACCCTGCCCGAAACAGCCGTATTAGCCATTAGCTCTATTATATTAGCCACTATTGTAGGTATTTTTTTAGGCATTATTGCTGCTATAAAAAAAGATACTTTTTTTGATCGATTTTCTTTAGTGCTTTCAGCGCTTGGTATGTCGGCCCCTTCTTTTTTTGTGGGCGTTATTATTGCTTGGCTCTTTGGCTATGTGCTATCGGAATACACAGGCCTTCGTACTATCGGCAGTTTATATGAATACGATGATTATACCGGGGAGAAATACTTGAGTTTAAAAAACCTTATTTTGCCTACCATTACACTAGGCATGCGTCCTTTGGCCATTGTGGTGCAGCTTATGCGAAGCTCGTTGCTAGATGTCCTTTCGCAAGATTATATACGCACAGCCAAGGCCAAAGGACTTAGCTTTTACGCGGTTATTACCAAGCACGCATTAAAAAACGCATTAAATCCTGTAGTTACCGCTATATCGGGTTGGTTTGCGGGTTTAATGGCGGGGGCTGTTTTTGTAGAAATTATTTTTAGCTGGAAGGGTATTGGCTACGAAGTATTTGATGCTCTTACTAAAAACGATTTGCCGGTAGTGATGGGTACCACCCTTGTGTTTGCTACTTTTTTTGTAGTAACTAATATCCTTGTAGATATTATATATGGAGTATTAGACCCCCGAATTAGAATAAAGTAAGGTAAATGAAGTAATTTTTATCAACCTTAATGATTCACTCTCAAAATGGGTAATTAGAAAACGGCGGCACTAAAAGCACAAAATTTTGAACTTGAATTTTTTATCTCGCTATGAGAAAACACGGTTGAATTTGAAAAAACATAAAAAAGGCGTAAGATAATATGGTTAAACAAAATTAGACTTCTTTAACACATAGGGAGCTTCATTTCTGAATGATAACGCAATGCCATAAAATCAACCCTTGATAGCAATTTAGCCTTTATTTTATAACTTTGCCAGACAACAAGGCTTAAAAATTTAAAATAAAACATGTACTTTTACCGTTATGCAAAATAATATTACTATTTTCGTAGAACAGGAAGATGGAAGCGTTACCCCATTAGAAGCCCCTACCGATATGGGTTTTAGTTTAATGGAGTTTTTGAAAGGGAGCGATTATGATATTTTAGCTACCTGTGGTGGAATGGCTTTATGTGCTACCTGCCACGTATCTATCACTAAAGGTTTAGAAACCTTAGGTTCTATAAGCGATGATGAGTATGCTATGTTAGACACCTTGCCTAACATTACAGAGGGCTCTCGTTTATCTTGCCAAATAAAATTAAAAAACGAACTAAACGGATTAACCTTAAAAATAATGGGAGATGGAAATTAACAAAATAAAAAAAATAATTTTTGTATGCTTAGCTCTTATGCTTTTAGCTTCTTGCGCCTATCAAAAAAGATTGTATAACAAAGGGTTTTATGTAAGCAAATCGCGCGGTATAGAAAACAAAAAAGGAAGTAACGACAGCTTGTTTTTAGTAAAAAAACCAATAGAAAAAACCATAACGGCTTCTTCTAAAAAAGGAGCGTACCCTTTTTTCAACCCGTATAAAAATTTGTTTAATGGGTGTGATACTATTTATTTAAGAAGCGGTGGGCGTGTGTATGCAAAAGTTACCGAAGTAAACCTTTCTAAAATTCTTTTCAAAAAATGTGGAGAAGAAAACGAAGACAAGGTATTGTTTCTAAAGAAAGAAGAAATTTCCCAAATTGTATATGCCAACGGAATGAAAGAAAGCTATACCGGAGCCACTAATAATACCGTCGATAAAAACCAACCACAAAACTTACCCGGCCAACCACCACAAAACTATTACAACAACGCACCTGATTTTTATGGCAACCAACCCCCTAACCCCAATCAAAATCAATATCAACCCCCGCGCCCTAACCAAAATCCGTACTACAACCCATATCAAGACCCATACTCGCATAAATATAACCAACCCTATGTGGTCAAAGAAAGAGCCAATCCCCTCGCTAAAACAGGGTTTATTCTTAGCAGTATTGCGATGCTTATTTTTTTAATGATATTGTATATAATAGGGCTTGTATCTTTTTACAGCCATCAAAGTTTTATACAAGCACTTACCATTTCTTCCACGGCGCTGCCTCTTTTAATAATCCCCATTTCCTATGTTATAGCAGCTATGATATTATGTATAATAGCCATTGTGCAGTTAAATCGCAAGGAAGTAGGAAACCGTAGGGGAATAAAATTGGCGTACATAGGTTTGGCTTTTTGCTTGGCTATACTGCTGGCCCTAATTCTTTTAATGTTTTAAAAGCAGCTTTTTATCAGTCCGCTTTCTCTTAGCATACGATATTAAAAATGAAAACACCCGAAGAGATAGCCTTTTCAAGGCTTTTGAAGATAATGGACGAGCTGCGCGAGCAATGTCCCTGGGATAAAAAACAAACACTCGAAAGTTTGCGGCATCTTACCATAGAAGAAACCTATGAGCTGAGCGAAGCTATTATAGAAAATAATATGCTGGATTTAAAAAAAGAGTTGGGCGATATATTGTTGCACCTTGTTTTTTATGCCAAAATTGCGTCTGAAAAAAAAGAGTTTACCATTACCGATGTTATCCATACCTTATGCGATAAAATGATTACACGCCACCCTCATATATACGGCGATGTAAAAGTAAAAAACGAAGAGGAGGTAAAACAAAACTGGGAGAAAATAAAATTAAATAAAGAAGGGAATAAAACCGTATTAGGAGGCGTACCTAAAGGGCTTCCCGCCATGATAAAGGCACAACGCATACAAGAAAAAGCACGCGGTGTAGGTTTTGATTGGGAGCACGCTTCGCACGTGTGGCAAAAAGTACAAGAAGAGTTGCAAGAATTGGAAGTAGAGATAGCGTCAAAAAAATCAAAAGAAAAAATAGAAGAAGAATTTGGCGACGTGCTTTTTGCGCTCATTAATTATGCCCGCTTTATAGATATTAACCCCGAAACGGCTTTAGAGCGTACCAATAAAAAATTCATTACTCGTTTTGATTATATAGAGCAAAAGCTAAACGAACAAGGTAAGCGCATTACCGAAAGCACATTGCCTGAAATGGATATCCTTTGGAACGAAGCAAAAGAAAAAGGCATACAGTAACCTTAAGAAAGTTAGTTTAAGCGCTTTCCATTTTTATACTGCATGCGGTTTATTTCCGAGCCGTTTTTATCATAAAAAATCCAAGTACCATTAGGCACACTTTGTTCGTGTCCTTTACGTTTGTCTTTTACAATTTTATAACTCATTTTGCTTTGTAATTTTTGATTGGGTTGAAAGCTCAAGCTGGTTCCGGATAATCGCCCATTTTTAAAATGTTGTTCTCTTTGTAGCCCCCCTGTTTCGTAATAGTATTGCCAGGTGCCGGTTTGTTTGCCTTTTCGGTATTTTCCTTTGCTGTCTATAAAACCATTTTCAGTGTATTGTATAAATTTTCCGTGTTTAAAGCCTAATACATAGGTTGTGGTTTCTCTGGGTTTTCCGTTTTTTTCGAACCAATATTGCCACTCGCCATTCTTTTTACCCTGCTTGTACGAGCCTAAGTAATTGGGTTTAGCACTCATAAAAAAGCCCTGCCAAAGCCCTGTTTGTTCTCCGTTAAAAAAAGAGCCCTTATCTTTTAGTTGCCCGTTTTTCCACCACGCTTGCCATTCGCCCTCTTCTTTATCATTTGTGTAGCGCCCCTCTTGTAGTTTTTTTCCGTTTTCAAAATAAGTAGTCCATAAACCATCTTTTTTATTGCTGCTAAAACCGCCCCGTTTCCACAACTCTCCTGTTTTATACCAATAGTTCCATTCGCCATTTTGTTTGTCGCTTACAAAATCACCTTCGCTGTCTTTTTTTCCATTCTCAAAAAAATAAGTCCAATGTCCTTCGCGTATGTTATTTTTAAAAAAACCTTGCATCTCGGTTTCCCCATTGGCTCTAAAAAAACTCCACAAGCTGTCTTTTTTTCCTTCCCAATAAGTGCCGCTTGATTTCAGCGTTCCATCTTGAAAATAGGCTCTGTATGCGCCGTTTATTTTTCCTTTATCGTAAGTGGTGGTATATTCAAGCGCTCCGTTTTCGTAATAAAATTTCCACAAGCCGCTGCGTAAACCCTCTTTGTACATGCCTTGTCCCATTAAAATACCTTTGTTAGACAATAGTTGCAGGGTGCCGTTTCCGTTTGTAATTACTAAAGCGCCTTTTTCATTCCATAAATTAATGAGGTATTCTACACTGTCTTTATATTCTTTTTCCGTTTTGGGTTTTCCGTTTTCGTAAAATTCTGCCCATTTACCACAAGGTATGTTGTTACAATAATTTTCTTGCGATTGTGTGTTGCCATTGGCATAGTAGTTAAGCAGTTGCCCGCTTTTTTTATCATTTTCAAAAAAACCATCGCTCTGCGGTTTTCCATTTTCATAAAAGTACTTCCACACTCCTTGCCGTTTTGCATAATTAAAACTTTCTATACCTCGTATCGTTCCGTTTTCGTAGTAAGAAGTCCAAATGCTATCGGGGCGGTCGTTTTTAAAAACAGTTTCTTGTGCTAATTTTCCGTTATTGTAAAAATACACATTGTGTCCATTTTTCACGCCAAAGCGATAGTGCTCTATGGCTTTTATTTTTTTATCTTCATAGAAAAAAGTCCACACGCTATCTTGTTTTCCGTATTTATACCAGCCTAATTTGGCTATGGCACCATTTTGATAATAGCTAACGGTGCGGCCGTGCGCCATTCCTTTTTTATAATTATCTTCTGATTTTATTTGTTTTTTATCGGCATCCCAATATTCCGTGCGAGGCTGTGCTGATAGTGCTGTTTGCAATAAGTAAAAAAGAATAAAAAGGCACTTTTTCATATAGTTTGGTTCTTGTTTTTATTTTTTTGACTGACATTTTATTTTTGCACCTCACATAACGGGATTTTACACAGGGCTATAATAGTCTTTTGTACGTTTTAATCGCTTGTTATATGGGGCACATTTTGGCTATAAGGACAACTTTTCTGTTATTATTACTTGACGGCAAATATACTGGATTTGGGTTTAAAAAATCCGAATCTTTTTCTTGCTTCGTTTTTGAATTTGTTTTCTATACAACCGACCATTCAAAATAAAACAAAAGACAGCCATCACTTTGATACGAACCGCACAATATGAAAGCACTGTTTAATGTGCCGATAAATTAGTATCTTTGCGCCTTTTGTAAAGATAGATGAAAAACATCCGTAACTTTTGTATTATTGCCCATATAGACCACGGCAAATCTACCCTTGCCGACAGGTTGCTAGAATATACCAACACCATTTCTAAACGCGAGATGCAAGCCCAAGTGCTTGATGATATGGATTTAGAAAAAGAGCGCGGCATTACCATAAAAAGCCATGCCATTAAAATGGATTATGAATATAAGGGGCAAAAGTACGCTCTTAACCTAATAGATACGCCGGGTCACGTTGATTTTAGCTACGAGGTATCGCGTTCTATTGCTGCTTGCGAAGGTGCTTTGCTTATTGTAGATGCCGCCCAGGGCATACAAGCGCAAACCATCTCTAATTTATATTTAGCTCTTGAGCACGACCTTACCATCATTCCCATTCTTAATAAAATAGATTTACCCAGTGCCGAGCCCGAAGTAGTAAAAGACCAAATTGTAGATTTGTTAGGCTGTAAGCGCGATGAAATTTTATCCGCTTCAGGAAAAACAGGCATGGGCGTGCACGATATTTTGGCGGCTATTGTAGAGCGCATTCCCGCTCCAAAAGGAGAAGAACATGCGCCCCTGCAAGCCCTCATTTTCGATTCTGTATTTAATTCGTTTCGCGGCATTATTGCCTATTTCCGTATTTACAACGGCTCTATAAAAAAAGGAGATAAAGTAAAGTTTGTAAACACCGGCGCCGAATATTTTGCAGAAGAAATAGGCGCGCTTCGCCTTAAACAAGAGCCGCGAGATGCCGTGATGGCGGGCGATGTAGGTTATATTATTTCAGGCATTAAGCAAGCTAAAGAGGTAAAAGTAGGCGATACCATTACCACTGTAGCCAACCCATGCATCGAAGCCATTAAAGGGTTTGAAGACGTGAAACCCATGGTGTTTGCAGGTATTTACCCTGTAGATACGGACGATTTTGAAGAGCTGCGCTACAGCATGGAGAAACTGCAACTAAACGATGCTTCCTTAACGTGGGAACCAGAGAGCAGTGTTGCCCTGGGCTTCGGCTTTAGGTGTGGCTTTTTGGGTATGTTGCACATGGAAATTATCCAAGAACGGCTGGAGCGCGAGTTTAACATGACCGTTATTACCACCGTGCCTAACGTGTCGTACATAGCGCACAAAACCAATGGAGAGGTAGTAACCGTAAACAACCCAAGCGATTTGCCCAACCCTGCACATATTGATTTTATAGAAGAACCCTACATAAAAGCCAGCATCATTACTAAGTCGGAATTTGTAGGCCCCGTGATGAGCTTGTGCATTGAAAAGCGCGGACAAATAGCAAACCAAAGTTACCTTACTACCGACCGCGTAGAGCTTATTTTTGAAATGCCATTAGGCGAAATCGTATTTGACTTTTACGACCGGCTAAAATCCATCTCTAAAGGATATGCCTCTTTTGACTACCACCCCATAGGCATGAAGCAAAGCGATTTGGTAAAATTGGATATTTTATTAAACAGCGAACAGGTAGATGCGCTATCGGCCTTAATACACCGAAGCAATGCGTATGAGTTTGGAAAAAAAATATGCGAGAAACTAAAAGAACTGATTCCGCGTCAACAATTTGAAATTCCGATACAAGCAGCTATTGGAGCTAAAATTGTTGCCCGAGAAAATATTAAAGCCATTCGTAAAGATGTAACAGCAAAGTGCTACGGAGGCGATATTTCGCGTAAACGCAAATTATTAGAAAAACAAAAAGAGGGAAAAAAACGCATGCGCCAAGTAGGTAGTGTAGAAATTCCACAAAGCGCCTTTATGGCTGTTTTAAAGCTAAATGATTAGCGATATACATACGCTAAGAAAAATAAAACATTTTATTGTATGTATAGCCCTTGCCCATTTTGTAACAGCTCAATCTCCCTGCGATTGCAATACAAAAGAGTTGATTTTTTCAGAAAAGTATGTGCGCAGCCAGCCGCTTATTTTTAGAGGGAAAACGCTTGCCGTACATGCCGGCACCGATTATGATAAAACCGTATTTTTAATTACGCAACTTTTTAAAGGCAGCAGCTCGCAGCAGTGCGAAATTTATTTTGAAAAAAACAGTGAGTGCCCGATGCTGTTTTCTACCGGCGAAGATTGGCTTATATATGCACAATACGAAAAAGGAAAAGCGTTGGTGCGCTATTGTTCGCGCTGTAGAAAAAACCTGATTAATCTAAACTCCAACACGAATTTAAGTTATATAAAAACGGATATTAGTTTTGATGAAGAGATAGAAAGGCTACAAGAAATGTTGGGCAATCAAAAAGTGTTGCAAAATGCAGCCAGTACACCGCAAAACCACAGCAACATCATTCCCAATGGGCAACAACGGGTATGGCTTATTCTTTTTTCGGCATTGGGCTTGATAGCGGCCTATTTTCTTATCAATAAGATATTGAAAAAATAGCGAGGAAGCGTTGTTGTTTTTCTTAATAAATCATAAAATACGTTAAATAATGAGTGAGAACACTTATGGCATATTTTTTGTTTCGTATTTTGTAACAAAATACAGTTCTTATGAAAAAAATAATGTTTGCAGTCGGTGTGGCTGCCTTGCTCAGTACCACTTCGTGCCGCGTAATACGCCCCGGCGAAATAGGCATTAGACAAACCCTTGGAAAAATGCACGGGGGCCCCTTGCAACCCGGCTCGGCCGGTTTTTTCCCATTTACTACCCGTATCATAAAAATAAATACTCGTACGGTAGAGTGCTACCAAAACTTGCCCCTACCCACCAAAGAGGGCTTGAGTGTAAACGCTGAAATAAGTTTGCTGTACCACATTCGCCCGGAGGAAGCAGCTAACGTGTATCAAAAATTTGGAACCAACTATCAAGAAGTAATGGTGCTTAGTAATTTTAGAGCGACCGCGCGCGAAATAAGCGCTCGTTATTATGCTAAAGAGTTATATGCCATTGCACGCCAAGATGTAGAAAAAGTAATTTTAAACGAATTAAAAAACCATATAGAAAAACACGGTTTTGTGATAGACGCCGTGCTTTTAAAAGATGTGGTACTCCCTTCTCAAATCATGCAGTCTATAGAGAGTAAAGTACAGGCCGAACAAGATGCTTTAAAAATGGATTTTATTATCGAAAAACAAAAAAAAGAAGCTGAGCGCATGCGCATAGAAGCCGAAGGAATCAAAGCAGCGCAGGACATTTTATCTAAATCATTAAACGGAAAGATATTAGAGTATAATCGCATAAAAATGTACGAAGGGCTTATGAAATCAAGCAATTCAAAAGTAATTGTTACGAATGGAACAGCCCCTTTAAACATGCTTGATTTATCAGACAAAGAAGAACATGAAAAAACACAAAAATAAATTTGGTTTTTTTAGCTAAATAATTTCACGTTCTTTGCGTACGCTTTTTTCAAGTAGTTTACGAGCGTATGTGTAATAAAATTATTTTCATATCTATTGATGGCATGTGCGACCAACTAGGGCAATCGCAGGTGTTGCCCTATTTGGTTGGCCTTTCAAAAAAAGGGTTTCGTGTTTCTATTATCAGTGCTGAAAAAAAAAGTAATTTTTTTAAAAATAAAAACAACATACAGGCCATTGTTTTAGAGGCCAAAATATCTTGGCATTATTTTTTTTACGAAAGCACCGTTCCTGTTTTTTCCCCATACAAAAATGTGCGCAAGCTATACGCGCTTACAAAAAAACATATTTTACAAATCAATGAACCTGTTATTTTACACGCACGCAGTTACTTGCCAGCACTAGTTGCCGGTTTGTTAAAGAAAAAGTTTAACTCCTTTTTTCTTTTTGATATGCGTGGTTTTTGGGCAGATGAGCGCCTTGATGGGAGCATCTGGAAAGCATCAAGCCCGATACATAAAATACTGTATCGTTATTTTAAAAAGAAAGAAAAAGAGTGGATTCAGCAGGCCGACGGCATTATTACCCTTACCCAAAACGCAAAAAACGAAATACACGGGTGGAACCTGTCGGCACCACCTATAGAAGTAATACCTTGCTGCGCTGACACGAATCATTTTTCTATAAAAACAGATACAGAAAAAAGAGCCAATAGAAAAAAAATAGGCATACCCGAAGATGCGTATGTGCTGGGTTACTTAGGCTCTTTAGGCACTTGGTATATGCTGGAAGAGATGTTGGATTTTTTTATAGAAACGCAAAAAATAAAACCCAACAGCATTTTCTTTTTTGTGAGCAACGACGATAAAGAACTTATTTTAAAAAAAGCGAAAGAAAAAAACATAGCGTTATCTTGTTTTATGATACAGGCTGCATCCAGAACGGAGGTTCCCGAATTTATTTCTTGTTTTGATGCCAGCATTTTTTTTATTAAACCTTTATACTCAAAAAAAGCATCGTCGCCCACTAAAATGGCAGAGGTATTGGCCTGCGGCATACCGGTTATTACAAATACTCAGGTAGGTGATGTGGATTTTATTTTGAACAAATATAAGGGAGGTGTTTTAGTGTCTGATTTTTGCACCGAAGCATATAAAAAAGCCCTTGCAGCATTAAACACAAATCAATATCAGCCTGAGGCGTGCAGGGATATAGCCCTGCAAGAGTTTTCTTTGCAAAAGGGAATTGATTTGTATCAAAAAACATACAAAGAGATTACAGGCAAAAAATAATAAAACGCAAAAAGGTATTTTAAGGCTAAAGATATTTTGCTTGTATGTAAAAAAATAGTTTCTTTGCCTCCGCAACATGACGGTTTTCTTATCTATAAAGCATAAGTATAAATGGCTTCCAAGCCAGTAACCTTTTTATATAGAGCTACGGGCTCTATCTGTTTTCAAAAAAATAATTCCAATCATCACAAAAAACAAAACATATATGTTTTTAATTTTAAAATTTGGGGGCACCAGTGTAGGCTCGCCTCAGCGCATCAAAGATTTAGTTAGTCTAACCGTAAGCGATGCGCCCAAAATAGTAGTGCTTAGCGCCATGAGTGGCACCACCAATGCTTTAGTAGCCATATCTCAAGCGTTGTATGAAAAAAACACCCAATCAGCAAGCGCACAAATACAGCAACTAAAAGAGAACTATCAGAAAGTAGTACAAGAGCTTTTTAGTAAAAAAGAAAGTGTGCAAAAAGCAACACAACTACTAACGCATCACTTTGATTATATACAAAATTTTACGCTCGATGTGTTTACCCCTAACGAAGAAAAAGCCATATTAGCACAGGGGGAGTTACTAAGTACCGCTTTATTTCACTATTATTTAGAAGAGCAGGGGGTAGCCTCGGTGTTGCTGCCGGCGCTTAACTTTATGCGCATAGACGAGCACGAAGAGCCTGATTTGCTTTTTATAGAAAAAAACCTAAAAGCAGAGTTAGCTCAACACCCAAGCACAAAATTGTTTATTACGCAGGGGTACATTTGCCGAAATTCTTTTGGAGAAATAGATAATTTAAAACGAGGCGGCAGCGATTATACAGCGTCTTTAATAGGGGCTGCTATTCAAAGTCCTGAAATACAAATATGGACCGATATTGATGGCATGCACAACAACGACCCGCGTGTTGTAGAAAAAACGCATTCTATTAGTGAGTTAAGTTTTGAAGAGGCAGCCGAGTTGGCTTATTTTGGGGCTAAAATTCTGCATCCTACCTGTATTTTACCGGCGCAAAAAAGAAACGTACCGGTGCGGTTAAAAAACACGTTGCAACCTCAAGCCGAGGGCACCATTATTGCCAATATCCCTGCGCAAGAGGGCATTAAAGCGGTAGCTGCTAAAGACGGCATTACGGTACTTAATATAAAAAGCGAACGAATGCTTTTAGCTTATGGTTTTTTGCGCGCTGTATTTGAAATTTTTGAACGCTACAAAACACCTATTGATATGATTACTACGAGCGAGGTAGCCGTTTCTATTACTATTGATAACGATAAACAACTACCCGACGTTTTAAAAGAATTAAAAGAAATTGCGCAGGTAGAGGTAGAAAAAAATCAAACTATTATTTGCGTGGTAGGGCTGTTACCAAAAGATAAAGCAGGGTATGGGTTTAGGGTGCTGGAAGCCTTAAAAAATATCCCCATACGCATGGTTTCTTATGGAGGTAGCACGCACAATATATCGGTGTTGATTGATGGCGCGTATAAAAAAGAAGCCTTAATAGCCTTAAATAAACACGTGTTTCACTACTAATTATAACCTTATGTCTTTACGTACCCATCTTCCGCTTTTTAATAAAACAGAAACCCCTTTTTATTTTTACGACTTAGCCTTGCTAAAAGAAACCTTGCACGCTATAAAAAAAGCAGCACCAAAAGAATATCACATCCATTATGCTTTAAAAGCCAACGCAAATCCTACTCTGCTATCATACATACAACAGGCACGCTTTGGAGCCGACTGCGTAAGTGGTAATGAAATAAAACAAGCTATATCCAGCGGGTTTTCACCCGAAAAAATAGTGTTTGCCGGAGTAGGAAAAAGCGATAAGGAAATAGAATATGCGCTTGCTCAACCTATCTTTTGTTTTAATGTAGAAAGCATACACGAATTACAAATTATAAATGAGCTGGCCGCAAAACAACAGGTAACAGCATCGGTTGCGCTTAGAATAAACCCGAATGTAGATGCCTATACCCACAAGTACATCACCACCGGGTTAGAAGAAAATAAATTTGGAATAAACCCTTATGAGTTTGATGCTATTGTGCAAGAGATACCAAGTTTAAAACACATACAAGTAATAGGTTTGCATTTTCATATAGGTTCGCAAATAACGGAGTTAGCCCCTTTTAAAAAATTATGCTTAAAAATAAACGAGCTTAATAAGTGGTTTACTCAAAAAGGTTTGGATATAAGGCACATTAACGTAGGCGGGGGCTTAGGCATCAACTACCAAGAGCCCGATAAAGAAGCTCTAGTAAATTTTGAATCTTATTTCTCTGTCTTTAAACAATTTCTAACTCTTGCTCCCAACCAAGAAGTGCATTTTGAGCTGGGCCGCTCGGTGGTAGGCCCTTGTGGCAGCTTAATAAGCCGCGTGTTGTATATTAAAAAAGGCCTGAATACTAATTTCGCTATTTTAGATGCGGGCATGACGGATTTAATACGCCCTGCCTTATATCAAGCCTATCATAAAATAGAAAACGTGTCGGCTGTTTTGTCAGAACCTTTAGTGCGTTACGATGTAGTAGGTCCTATTTGCGAAAGCAGCGATTGTTTTGGCAAGGCCGTTATGTTGCCTCAAACCCAAAGGGGAGATATGATTGCTATTAGAAGCGCCGGTGCCTACGGCGAGGTGATGAGCAGCAATTATAACCTGCGCGAAAAAACAAAATCTGTTTTTGTTGAATAAACACGCGGCACGTACGACTATCTCATAATAACCATTTTGCCTATTCCTTTTTTAAAGTACTCGTCGGCAGAGGTGTTCATGTGGTCTAGGGCATTGCCATTAAGGCGGGTGGTAACACGATAAAAATAAACGCCGTTGGCTAATTTGCCTCCGTATTCGTCTTTACCGTCCCAGGCGTATTCGGTAATGTTGCGCCCTATGTGCAAGTAGCCCAGTTCTTCGCGTGTAATTTCTTTTACTACTTTTCCGGTAATCGTCATAATTTGTATAAGCAGGCCGTCGGGTACTTCGGTGCCGGTAAGGGTAAACACAAATTTAGTAGAAGTGCTAAAGGGGTTGGGGTAGTTAAGCACTTCGGTAATCATGGGTTTGTTTATAATTTCAAATTGTATTTTGTAGCTAAACTGCCCGCTAAAATTTCCACTGCGGTCGGTGGCTTGTACGTTTAGGGTATATACCCCGTCTTGCACAAAGTTGGGTTTGTAATTTATTTTGCAGGAGTTGTTGGGCAATACAGCCGGTGTAAACTGCACCTGTGGGTTATTAAAATAAATACGCTGCTGGGTAGAAGAGTTAGCCGATGTTACATACAGCATAAAATCGCTGGTATCGTTTAGGGCTAAAAATTTGTTTTCGTCTTTTAATGAAATTAAAATATCGGGTTTGGCCGAAACAATATCTCCGTTTAAAATATGAGTGCCATCAAAGGTAACATCTAGTATGGGGTTGATGTTGTCTTTTACAACGGTAAAAGGTATTTGTGCTATGTTATTAAAATGGTATTGTTCTAGTTGATACTTTGGTTTGCCGGGCGGGTTTACGTCAATACCAAAATAATTGGCTCCGGCATAGCCCATGGTGCTTACGGTAATGGTATCTATAATAGTAGAGTCGGGTAAAAAGGGGCGGCGTTTCATTTTATAAGGTAGGGGGTGTGTATTGCGGTTGGCATCTACTATATAATAAGTAACCAGTAAGCTGTCTTTAAAAGGGAAGTCGCTAATGTTTTTAATGGGCATGCGCAGCAGTAGGTTGTTTCCTTCGTTTAAGTTGTTGCTTACTACACTATATCCTGCTGCCGGGTACAGGGCACACTCGGGCACCGGGTCAAAAATAACTTGCCAGCGTGTAAGTTGAGGTGGGGTGTGGTAGGTGTTATCGGCTTCGTAGGCGATGAGTTGCAGGTAGGGGTATTTTTTTCCGCTGGCATAATGTCCTAAATCCAGCACATCAAGCGAATCGTGTGTAAAGTTAGCTAAGGTGGTTTTTATGCCATTGCTATCCACACCTATAAGTTGAATTACAATACTGTCTTTAGTGGGGTCTGCATCTAAGCTGTGATAATGCCAGTGTAGCGATTTCCATGCGGTATCGGTTTTTTGTGCAGGGCCAATAAGCGGCGAAGCAATATAACCCGTATTAAAATGAGTAACTAGGGTATCCGTTAATATAATTTGTTGTGCTTTTGTAGTGGATATAACTTCATGAGCTTGTCCGGGACTCATTCCTTTTTTTCCAAAAACAATAAGTGAGGTGCTGTCTTGTAAATTATCAATTTGTGTAGATCCAATAGAGTGAAAAGCACTTGCTAAAATAGGGTTAACGGGGTAAGTTTGGTACATAGTACTATAACTTGCTTTTACGGTATAAGCAATAACGGGAGTACCTGGCTTTAAAGTATCTAGCAAATTAGCCAAATTAGGGCGCCAATCAGGAGCAGCGGGGCCTCCCCAAGAGTATTGGCATTGATTCATAGTTCCAAAGTCATATACATTGCGACTGTTATAATTATCACAAATACAATTTCCATTAGTTCCTAACCATAAGTTAGTCCCAACCGAGTGAGAACTATCGCCATAAACTAAATCCCCACTAACTGGGTTAAAAATACCAATAGTCCAGCCATCTACCCCGCAAGACCATACATGCTCTTGAATATTATTTAAAAAAAATTGTGTTTCATACCAACTATGCCAGCCTGGTGGCACAGGATCCCCCGGGTAAATGGCTGTTTTTACTTGTATCGTGTTTACATCATTCACAAAATTATATTTTCTATGCAACGAGTCTCTTTGTACGTATTGGTAGCCGTCGTGGTCAAACTGAAAAAAATGAGCCTGCCCCCAGCCGTATTTTCCTGTGAGCACCTGAAAAGAGCTTTGTTTCCAGTTGAGGTTGGTACTGGTATCTTTAGCTACACGCCAGTAATACACCACGCTGTCTTTATTTAATAGGTTAAGGTTAGCTGCTGTTACCAAGCCGCCGACTGATGATACCAAGGTGGTAGTAAGTACCGAACTGTTAAACTGCGCACTGGTATCCATCTGAAATACGTAAGTAGTAAGCGGCGCAAAGGCATCGGCGGTAGAGGCTTTTAGTGTTACTTTTTGTATGTTGGGTACTATCTCAAATTGATAAGGATAAACAGGCTCTATATCAGAGCCGCGAATAAACAACGATATAGGGCCAATACTGTTGTTGGCGTAGTTGTTGTTTAGTTCGGTTAGTACGGTGGGCATGTAATTTATGGTAACAAAAAAATTGTTGATGCCTACGGCTTTGGTATAGTTTTCGTACATAAAAAAGTGAAGGGTATCTTTGTAATAAGGCGCCGGTACTATTTTATATACTATAGTAGTATCGCCGTTAGGAAACACACGCATTACTTTTACATTATATACCCCTGTTACGGCTTTTGCCAAATTGGTCATTACAATGCTTAGTCCAATGGAGTCGGTAGGATAGGTTTTGGTGTCAAAAATCAATCCGGCGTTGTTGATGGCATAATCGGGTTTAGGAGCGGTATTGGCTTTGGTGGCAGGGTCTCCATGCAAAGTCATTTCCATACAAATATCTACTTGCAAGGTGGAATCAATAATACCGCCCATCACATTTTTTATAGCTTGTTGCATGCAGTAGCCATAAGGCATTCCGTAGTTTTTGTAGGTAAATTGTTTGTACAATTCGCTGGTATAAACAAACAGTTGCATGGCTACTCCTTCGGCGGTGGTGGCTATGTATCCTATAGAGCCTTTATCGTTGGCGGCCAGCACCCACTCTTCGCTGTTGGTTAGTTGATCCACACTAAAAATATCGCCGGTAAAACAGGAGTTGGCAATAATAAAAGGAATGCGCGGCGGGTTGTTGTAAGCGGTAGGCGCATCAATATTTTGGTCGAAACCGGTAGGCGAGCCGTGCCCAAAAAAAGTCATGAGCGATACTCCTTGATTGATGAGCATTTTTACCGAATCGTCGGTGTTGGTACTTATGGGAGCCGATGATGTTTTATAGAAGCTATATACGTTGCCGCCAATGGCCGGTTGCTGGTAAATATATTTGAGGTTGCTCATGTAAGAAGCAAAAGTACTTTGGTCGGCTGGGTTGGCGCCTCCTATAAAATGTATGGCTTGTTTTCTCCATAACGAGTCGTTTGGTTGTGCTGCATACACTTGTGCTTTACTAAGGTAGTTTAGCACATCTTGATCGCTTTGTGCAGCCAAGCGCCCGGTAGGTATGGCCGGCATAGGAAAAATAAGAGAGCCCGGCAAGCCTACGGTAAATAAGGCATCGTTAGAGGGGTTGCCCCAGGAGGGCACCATACATTTAGCAAATACTTTTGGAGGAGGCACCACAAAACCGGTTACGTGAGGCATGGCTTCTATGGCGTGCACCCCTTTACCCATTAAAAATAAATTGGAAGGGGGGCGTATGGAGGTAGATAAAGCATTATTGATTAAATAGCCGCAGAAATTTTTTATGGCAATGGGGTTTAGCTCTACACCATAGGCAAATTGGTCGTACAAATCCATAATGCTGGCGGTAAGCACGTTGTAGTTGCCTCCGTTCATACCACTTTTGCGCCACAAAGCATATTGCGAAACGCCTACCGAGGGGGCATTGATAAGGGTAGGATGCGAGATGATAACAAAAGCCGAATCTAAATTGCCTTGGGTAAGATAATCTACAAACAAGCCCGTACCGTTTACGGCACTAAGAGGCAATAAGGTGCTGGTAGGCACTTGAGCCAACGAACTTAAATAACAAAAATTAGTGCTGCCGCTGTTGGCTACTAGGATATTAAAAGAAGATCCGTTTACAAAAGAGATGCGGTGATTGTTGTTATCAATAAAGACAGAGCTTGTGCTTTGATTATTAAAATTGTTGATAGTTAATTTAGAATGACTTTGCGTGAGGTCATCGGGCAGATATAGTTTTTCGCTGGTTTGCCCCAGCATGTTAAAGGTTTGCGGGTAGTCCACTTTTATGTAATTTACATTTACATAGTCGGGGGTTGAGGTAAGTGAGTTCGGAAGCAGGTTTACGCTAATGGTAGAGTTGCCCCCGGAATTGAAGCTGCTTGCATTTAGCGGGAAATGATACAGTGCGTTGTTGTATGCATCTAAAGAATAACTGCCTAAGGTTTGCATGCTGCTGTTGCCTTGGTAACCAATGCTTAGGGTATGGTCGGGCGAAACGCCCGCTATGTCGTTGGCGCCGGATAAACAGATGGTAGCGTTGGGAGTGTAAGCGCCGCCCGGGTAAGCCCATTGCGTATTAAAATTAAATAGAAACGAATTGCTGAAACCCGATGGGTTTCCGGGTTGCGAAAGGTAAGCGCTAAGCCAGCCTTCGCCGGTTAGGTAGCGCGGGTCGTTTTGGTTTACTACGTTGTAAGGTCCGGTTACAAAATCGTAGTAGGGCGAAAAAACTTCTTTTATATAATAGGGAGAGGGGTTATAGGCAGTATAGTTTGTGTCGGGGTTTAGGCTAAGGCGTTTGTTTACTGCAAGGGTGCTATCGTAGGTAAAAAACACGACCGAGGTATCGTTTGTAATGCTGTAAAAAGGATTGGTAATGAAAGGAGCGTTTGGGGTAAGGTAATACAGTGAGGAATCATCTTCTCCGTTGTTTTTGGTAGCATAAAACAAAACAAAATCATTGGTGTTAAGCACTCCGTCGGCTTCGCCTTGTATGTAAGGGTATAACTCTTTCCCTTTTTGAAACATACGAATATACATAGGGTTTAGCAGCGGTATGCCTGCTTTAGCTAAAGCGTTAGAGTCTAGCTTATATATGCCATCGTTGGCAATTTTTACTTTATAGTATTTTAGGTTGTAATTTATCCAGGTGTTATTATAGTTGCTTGTCTGCGAAAAACTACCCAGACACAGCAGGAAGAAAAACGATAAAAAATAAATACGTTTAATGACTTGCATTGGTATTTAGCTTAGGTAGTTTTAAGTGATTGATATCAATACTCAAAGAAAACACATTACTATACGTGCCTACAGCATTTTGTCCGCCGCCAAAATTGGTAAAGGCATAATCAATCTGAATAATTTTATATCGAATGCCTACGCCAATACTGGGAGATACTACGGTGTGGTTGGCTCCGGTAATATCAACTACTTGTTGTATGTTGTTGAGGCCGGCGCGTATATATACAATACGTTGATAGCACACCTCTAATCCAAAAAGAGGGTCTATGCTAAAGGCATTGGTTTTTATAGCTACGTTACGCTTTCCGTCAAAGGTGGTTACTAAGTTTATTTCGGGCATTACGTTTATGCGGTTTTTCCAAAAGCTAAAGGTGCGTGATACGCCCAGCACTAAGCGCGGCACCGTTATCTCGGTAGAGCTGGAGGGTATTTGGTTTCCGGTGGCGGCCAGTACGTTTTTTTGGTCGTCGGTAAGGGTGTAGGTGTAAGCATTAAAGGTTCCGGTAATGTCGCGTCCTACGGCTGCGAACTTCCATTTTTTGTACGAGTACGAAGCCCCTACATCAAAACCAAAACCCCAAGAGCCCCCAAAGGGGCCTAATTTATTACGAATAATTTTTGCGGTAAAGCCTAAATCAACGCCTTTTAGTTTAGGCATTTTGCGTGCGTAGGATAAAAGTGCGGCAAAGTTGGTAACGGCAAAGGTGCTTATTTGGTTGTAGTTTACGTTGCCGTTGGGGTCAATTAAGTTTAGCGTGTTGGCTATATTATCGGTGCCAAAGCGAATCACGCTGGCGGCCACTACGCTGTTGCTGTCTATACGGGCAGCTAAAGCGCCATAATCGTACTTAGAGATGCCGGCATAATATTCGGCGTGCATCAATCCTACTTGAAATTTAGATTGTATGCTTAATAAATTAGCGGGGTTAAAGTACCCTGCGGTAACGTTGTTGCTGCTTACTGCATTGGCACCTCCCATAGCTAATGCTCGGGCGCTTACGCCTATTCCTAAAAATTCGTTGCTGTATTTAGCTACTTGCGCAAAAGCGGCGGAGCTAAAAAACAAAGCGCCCCATAAAAAAATCTTCTTGTGAAAAAACATCAGGTAAAAATACTATTTTTTTAGTACGAAAAAAACTTGTTTTTATTGCGTATAGGCTGTTTAAAAACCGTAGATTCAGCGAAAAATGCGCAATATTTGTTTTTTTGTTGCTTATTGCTTTTTTTTGACGTGCCTATACAAAAAGAAATAAAAAAGCTCTTATCGCTGTATCTATAGTAAAAGCAATATAGAAGTGAAACAAAAAATAAAAAAGATATTCTACTGCTTACTTACCGTAGGATTGCTTGCCTTTAACGCCGATCAAAATCCCGATAGGGAGCCCATTTTGTTTTATATGGTTGATACTAGAGTGCAAGACCTGCAATTGTATTGGAAAAACGATCAAGGCCTGCTTTTTAAAAGCATCAAAAATGTAAAAGAATATGTGGAGAGTAAAAACGAGATATTACTTTTTGCCATGAATGGCGGCATGTTTATGGAGGATAATCGTCCACTAGGACTTTTTATTGAAAAAGGAACTGTTTTAAAACGCCTAAATAACTCGTCGGGCGGCGGAAATTTTTACCTAAAACCCAATGGCGTTTTTTATATAACCGCCGAAAACGCTCCTTTTGTTTGTAAAACAGCCGATTTTAAAAATAACGGGAAAATTAAATACGCTACTCAGTCGGGGCCGATGCTTGTTACGGATGGGCACATTCATTCTGCGTTTAAAAAAGGATCCACAAATTTAAACATCAGAAACGGTGTTGGTATTTTGCCCAATAATAAAGTAGTGTTTGCTATGTCAAAAACAGCCATTAATTTTTATGATTTTGCTTTGTATTTTCAGAATTTAGGCTGTAAAAACGCACTATATCTTGATGGCGCGATTTCAAAAATGTATTTGCCGGAGAAAGAATGGATACAAACCGATGGAGATTTTGGAGTACTAATAGGTGTAACGGAAGAAAGAAAAAATAAATAGTGTATTTTTTTGAAGACGTTACGCCAAACATTCATAAAACAAAGCACAAGAAATTTAAGTATGGCTTGTTTTTTTACGAATACGGCTTAGCGTTTCGGCACTTAAACCCAAATATGATGCGATATAATGTTGAGGTACTCGTTGAAATAATTTGGGTTTTATACGTAGCAGATCTAAATACCGCTCTTCTCCGGTTTTAGCTTGCATATCCACAATTTGCTGTTGCATTAAGGAAGCCCATTTTTGATACCCGTATAAATGCCCTTCGGCCCACCAAGGAAATTGAATAAATGCTTTTTCCCAATTATTTGCGTTAATAGTAAGCAATTCGCATTTTTCTATGGCTTGAAAAGTATAATTAGAAGCCGTTTTGTTTCTTATAGCCGGCAGGTCGCCAATAAAATGCCTTTCTTCAGCAAAATACACAATAGATTCTTTACCCTTTTTGTCTGTGCTATATTGTCGTAAACAACCTTTTAAAACGAAGATAGAAAATTTAGGGGTTTCACCCGCTCTTAAAATAAGTTCGTTTTTACTAAATGTTTTAAATTCCCACAATGCAAGAAATGGTTTAAACTGCCCTTCGGGTATAGTCGCCCTTTTTTGAAGTTCTTCCAAAAATAAAGCGCTATCATATTCGTTGATGTTTTCCATTTATAGGTATGGTATGTTGAGCTTCAACACTCGATAGTAAAAAGGCTATGTCAAATGTACAAATGTTTTTTTAGAAAACAGATTCGCTTAACCGGTGCCAAGCCGGTGTTATAGAGCGCATTATAGTTATCTCATCTGGATGGTTAATGCCTTTTTGGGGACAATGCTCTTTAATAAATAAAAGTAACGGTGGGTATTAAGATTCTTTTCCGGTAGTTATTTTTTCTTGTGCTTTTTTACAAGCGTCCAGCATTTTTTGGGTTGCCTGTTCAGAAAAAGGTTCGCCTTTAATATCTTCAAACACATACGTGCGGTTGCCTACGTGCATAATTTGGTAAAAATGAAACTCAGACATATCTGCAATACCCGACTGCCACATTAAGGTGGTGCTATCATTGGTAAAGTATTTTTTTAGTTTATTTACATCGTCTGCTTCAATATCGGCTTTGCGTTGTTTTATATCTCCGTTGCTTTCTATTACAGATACTTGAAAATCTTTTCCTACTTTAATCAGGTATTCTCCGCTTGATTGCATAGCGGTATCTAGTACGCCTACGGTAGAGTCGGGTATAAGCGCATATATATTCATACCTGTTTTACTCATATCAAAGTAGTACATGCCTTGCGGCGCGGTAAGATCTTGTTCTTTTTTTTCTTTTTTTGTTCCGCACGACACAATGCTCGCGGCAATTACTAAGGATAATGTAGTTTTTAAAACCGTATTCATAATACAAATCATTAAGGTGATAGGGCAAATGTAGGAAATATTGGGGATTAAAAAAGGGGTTTCGTCGAAAAAGTTACCGAAGGCGCGTAAATTAAAAAGCCCCGCTTGGCGGGGCTTTTTTTTTACTTCTTTTTAGAAGCTTTCTTTGCAGATTTTTTTGCTACTTTTTTAGTTGCTTTTTTAGCAACTTTTTTAGTGGCTTTTTTTACTGCTTTTTTTGCTGCTTTCTTTGCCATGGTTTTTGTTTTTTGAGATTTATAGTGCTAAGTAACTACTTTATTATGGCTGAACAACATTTTCTTTTGTATTTTTTTCAACATATTTTTGTTGATATTGTTAATTACGTTTTTTATTCAAAAATAATTTCAACTGTTTTTTGTTAGTATAAAAAAATATAAATAGGCTGCACGTGCTTATTTTACAAGTGTTTCAAAGGTTTAAAAAAATAAATAAAAACAAAAATAACAGAACTGTTTTTTTGTAAATGATAATTTTAAAAACATAAAAATATTTTTTACGAAACTTATTTTTTTGAGCCGCATTGAAACAAAAGAGAATAAAAAACAACAAATCCCATTTTTTAGAACATACTCGAATCAAAAAAATAAAATGCTTTTGTGCCGCAACAAAAAAATAACTACTGAAATTTATGCCACACGATAGTATGGTTCAATCCCTGATGCGGAAAGATTTGTTGTGAGGTGGGTAATGAGTTTTGATGAAACAAATAAATCGTAACGAGATAAAAGTATTTCTGCCATTACGTTGCACTCATTGCCGTAATACTTTAAATTATTTTCTGTGCTTAAATCATCAAAACAGTAATGTTTTGGTGTGTCTGCGCCGTTACTGCGATAAAAACTTTGCTTGCTGTAACGAGAAATTATTTCGTAGCCCTGCGGTATAAATTTAAAGGAAATATTACAGTGCGAATCTCGTACGAATTATTAGAAGATGCGAGGAAATTGGCAGAATGATATGATTTAATATGCTTGAACGAGAGAAGATAACGGGATGTTTAGTTTTTCATGAAAATTTCTTACCATTTCTAATGTGAGTTTACGCTTGCGATTTAAAATCTCACTTACTCTTCCCTTATAACCAATAATTTCAGCAAGGTCTTTTTGTTTATAACCCATTTGTTCCATTCTAAATTTAATTGCCTCGATTGGATCTGGAGATTCGGTGGGGTAATGTTCATTTTCATATTTTTCTATTAGGAAACCTAAAATTTCAAGCTCGTCACCTTCTTTTGTTTCAGGAATCGCATCAAAAATAACCTCTAAGCGCTTCAATGCTTTTTGATAATCTTTTTCTGTTTTAATGAGTTTTATATTCATGATTTTTGTTTTTAAATTGTAGTCGCATCTATTTTGTCATACTCGGCGTGTGTACCAATAAACCGTACCCACACCATTTTATATTTATAATGGATTTTCACAATAAGTCTATACGAGCTTCCTTTTATATCAAATACCACTCTATTATCTATCAAAAAACTTGCGCTTGGGTAATTTAGTTTTATATTCTTTGGTGAAAACCAATTCGCCTCAACCGCCTCGTCATACCAAGCTTTTAATTGCTGCTCACAATTTTTGTGCTTTTTCCAAAATGTTTTTATTGTTTTTTTAGCAATAACCCTCACGTTTTTTTGTTTGATACAAAGATGCCAATTTTTATTTAAAAGTTCCCATTTTGGGAACTTTTTTATTTTACCTATTTTGAAAGACCCTTTAAGGATAGATTAGATTCACAACAATTATTGAACAAACATATGAGGCAAGAAAGAATAAATCTAAGTAAATGTAGGGCGATATTTCAAAAAACGGAAAAATATATACTGATGAGCAAATTATTGCTATCAGAGACTTTTTGTATCAATTGGCAGAAATTAACTATGTAGTTTTTATAGCAAAATGATAGATTAGAACGAGAAAAAGAAAAGACCTGCTTGGATTTGAACAAAACCTCCTAAAAAATGGGGGCAAAAAGGCGCTAAAAAAGCAGAACAAAGTTCGAACAAAAAAGCCTTTGATAATCAATGAATTATCAAAGGCTTTTGTTGGATGGTGATCCCGCTGGGATTCGAACCCAGGACCCTTACATTAAAAGTGTAATGCTCTACCGGCTGAGCTACGGAATCGTTTACCTCACTTTTATCGTTAAAACAGATAACTTAATAAAGAACAGCGATTTTTTCAAATCGGGGTGCAAATATAACGGCTTTTTTTAATTGTAAAAATTTTTTCGGAAAATTTATTTTTTTATCCAACGATAAAAAAAACGACTTAACGTATCGGAAAACAGATAAGACCCCCGCAAGGTAGTAACCATAGGCGATATGTAATTTTTTTTATCCATAGCTAAAGGCATATCTTGAAAAGAAACAAAAGGCACTTGGGCATGCTCTGCTATTTTTTTTATAGAATCTATGCAAGAGACGCGGTTGGGCTGTTTTTGGGCTGTTTCTTGCAGTATAGGCGATTCGTACAGAAGCACTCGTATGTTTTTTTCTTTACACAAATAGAGTATCTTGTTTAAATACTCGCTGCGCAGAGGACTCCAATTAAAATAATAACCCTGTGGATATTTCTTTTTTAACTGCTCGTAGTGGTTGTCCCAAACCATTTTTGCCGGCGGCTCAAAGCCATCAGGATAATAGGGCTTTTGCTTTTTAGTAACGTAGTGTTTCCAGCCCTGCAAAGCCTTAAAAAAAGTTTGGTGGTTGTAATATACATAGCGCATTAAAGGAATAAATTGGTAATTGTAAAAAGGGTTGTCGCACTGGCGTACGGTGTTTGCAACTACCGTGTCTTCTAAAAAGGCAGAAAACCGATACGAATAAAAGGTGTTGTAGTTGGTATCAAACGACTCGGGTGTAACAAACAACAGCAGGTATTTAGGTGCTGCATTATTTTTTAAATATAAATATAAATATAAATGCAAATAGTTATCCGCAAAATCGCTATGACTTTCAGCTAAATTGTAGCAAGATAGTTGGGTATTTTTTGTGATGATATCCGGCGCCACCATCCATAAGGGCTCGCAAGGCCCTAATATCAAAACATCAGCCTTTATTTGGCGAGCGGTAATGTAGCTGGTTTTGATGTTGAGATTGTGCTTGATTCCAAAATCAAAAAAAAGGTACAGCAAAAAAAGACTGGTTGCAAATAGAAATAGAAAAAATATAGCTTTCGTTTTTTTCACAATAGATGCGTGCGGCGTTTTTATTTTTTAACAGAGTGCGGGCATGACTTTTATGCGTCTTTTTTGTTCGGTATTTTGTATTTTCTTGTCCAAAATATAATTAACGGGGCCATAAGAGCGGTGGGTAAAAGCCAAGCCATTATCGAGGGTAAAAGGGTGTTGTTTACCACTAAAAAAGCGGTAGTAGAGGCAATGTAGCTCCCCGTCATCCGCTGTATATGAGTAGTAAGAAAAAAGTTTTTTATTTTTGATTTTCCTGTAAAGTTTAAACGGTCTTGATAAGAAAAGAACAAGCCAATAAAGCCAAAAACCATAAAAATAATTCCGAAATAATTTTCTTGTGTAAAATTAAAAATACCAAAACCTACAAAAGCAACAGAAAACAACAACATGATTATCGTTAAAAACCAATCGTATTTATTTACATCTGTCAGCTTTTTTTTGTGTAAGTACCTAAGGCCTGTAAGCAACATGTAAATAGTGAATATGCTAATTAAAAATAAAAAATAGTTAGGATGTAAGTAAGACATAGGGATGGCCACCACCGAGTTGATAAGCATGGCATAGAAATAGGCTTTCCCCACCTTTTTATGTATGGCGGTTCCCTTTTTTACAATTAAAATATACAAGCCAAGCGCTAAACTTAAACCCCCGCACAAAATATGTGTTATTAATAATACTTTAAAAATTTCCATTGTTTTTGCTGGTTATTAGTTGGCACAACAGCCTCATTTAAGTAATTTAAATCGGTTATTAGGTTTTGTTTGGATAGCGTTTGCCCCAACAAAATGTGCTGTTTAAGCATAAACAGTATAATAAAAAACCGAGTTGTATATCTCATTTTGTGTCGTTTCAGTTTACTTTATATTTGCTGTATTAAATTTAAAAAAAGATTCATAGCCCGCCTTTTTGGTTCGTCAAAAACATAACTAATTCTTTGGGTAAGGTAGGTTTTTATTAACTCTTTTGGTAAGTGGGTGGGTTCTTTTTGTAGTGCTTCATCAAGCTGTTCTATACCTTGCTGCATGGCTTCTTCCATCTTAATAATAAACTCGGGAGCTATTTTTTTTGTGCTTACCCAAGCAGCTGCAATAAAGGGTAAACCTGAAAAGCAATTCCATTCCCAAGCTAAATCATATTCGTAGGGATGGGTTCCGTTTAAAGAAAAACACCGGTCGCCAATAACTACGGCAGCTTCTTTTTGTTTTAGTTGTGTTTCAAAGCCTGCTTGTGCCGCTACAAATTGAGGCTGTACCTCCCAATAAAAACGACACAATACTTGCGCCAGCATGATAGAGCTGCGCGATTGGTAATCTAAGTAAATGGTTTCTATTTCTTCTAACGGTACCGTGCTATACAGTTTTACAGTATCTACCACGCCGTTGCTGCCAATGCAATAGTTGCCAATAATGTGGTATTCTTTTAATAATGGAATAACAGCTACCGGCACCAAACCCATATCCACCGTGCCCTCTACTAGTTTTTGAGCACATACCGAGGGTATATCCAACTGCAAATCCATTTCATGATATACGGCGTGTTGAATAATGCCATGGCGAAGGGGTAAAGTATTGGTATATTTTACAATAGAAAGAGCGTATTTTTCCATGGCTTAGGCCTGCCCTTTTGGGGAACCAAAATTTAAAGGCAACGCGTTTATTTCAGCTTCTTTTATTTTGCCATGTATCTGCTCGTATTTCATGATGTTTTCGCTTAGTGCCAGCATCAAGCGCTTGGCGTGCTGAGGCGTAAGCAAGATGCGCGATTTTACCCGCGCCTTGGGTACTCCGGGCATAATTTTCACAAAATCTATCACAAACTCTGAGGGAGAGTGCGTAATAATAGCTAAGTTACTATATGTGCCTTCAGCTACATCTTCGCTTAACTCTATGTTCAATTGGTTTTCTTGAGGGTTGTTTTCCATACATATATTTTTATCAAAGATACGAAACTGTTTTTATTTTACTTGCAAATGCGCTACTACTTGCTCTACTGCCTTAGGGAAATACGTATATTCCAACTCATGAATTTTTTTTGCTACGGTTTCGGGTGTGTCGTGCGGCTCTATACAGCATGTTTTTTGCATGATGATAGCGCCTTTGTCGTACTCTTCGTTTACATAATGCACGGTAATGCCGCTTTCTTTTTCTTTTGCTTGTATTACGGCTTGATGCACGTGCATGCCGTACATGCCTTTTCCTCCGTATTTAGGCAACAAAGCCGGATGTATGTTGATGATGCGGTTAGGAAAGGCGGTTACCAATTTTTCCGGAATTTTTAATAAAAAGCCGGCCAGAACCAGCACATCTACTTTTTCGGTTTTTAAAAAATCAATAATCTGCTCGGTATAATGAAGCAATGCTTGCTTAGAAATAATATGTACGTTTTTTTTGTAGGCCTCTGCCCGTTTTATAACGCCGGCTTGAGGGTTGTTGGTAATCACAATTTTTATTTTTACCTCTTTGCTGGAAGCAAAATACTGAATTAAGTTTTCTACGTTAGTTCCGCTACCCGAAGCAAATAATGCCAAATTTATCATGCTTCAAAAATAATCATTTTAGAGGCATAAACTTAGGTATTTATTGATTAAATTGTTCTATTTTTGCCCCAATTGATGTTAAACCACTGGCTTTATATAGTATGGGATGTAAACCCCGAAATGTTTACCATACCGGGTATTAACTGGCCGGTGCGTTGGTACGGTTTGCTGTTTGCCTGTGCCTTTTTAAGCAGTCAGTATATTGTGGGTTATGTTTTTAAAACCGAACAACGCCCCGAAAAATACCTAGACATAATTACTATATATATTATTGCCGGGACTATTATAGGCGCCCGCCTGGGGCATTGCCTTTTTTATTCGCCCGGATATTATTTATCACACCCCCTAGAAATTTTAAAAATATGGGAAGGGGGCTTAGCAAGCCATGGCGGCGCTATAGGCATTATCACAGCTATGTTGTTATACTGCCGCAAAACAGGCGAAAGCGTCTGGTGGCTTTTTGATAGAATTGTTATTGTGGTGCCTTTAGCAGGTATGTTTATTCGCTTAGGCAACTTAATGAATTCGGAAATTGTAGGCAAACCCACTACACTTCCTTGGGGTTTTAAATTTTTGCGTTGCGATGAAGATGCGCGTTTAGCTATGTTTCATAACGCAGACATGTTTCCGGCAAGGCACCCCTCTCAATTGTACGAAGCCATTTATTGCGTGTTTTTAACGCTACTCATGTTTTATTTATGGAAGTACAAACGCCAAGTACTTCCGCCTGGTTTTACCTTTGGTTTGTTTTGCGTGTTGTTGTTTACTTCTCGTTTTTTTATGGAATTTTTGAAAGAAACGCAGGTAGATTGGGAAAAAAATCTAAGCTACGACATGGGGCAATGGCTTAGCGTTCCCTTTGTGTTAGCGGGAGCTTGCATTATGTTTTTTACCTATAGAAAACAAAAAAAGAGTTTGCAGTAAAAAAGGCGTATTTCATTTTTTTTAATTCCTATAAAAACCTCATTTTTGCAAAAAAATAAAAAAGTATGTTCGGGAAATTTGGAGATATGCTCGGTAAAATAAACGAGATAAAACAAAAGGTAGAAGAGATAAAAACGAAATTAGAAAGCAGCACGGTGCAGGCCAGCAGCGCTACCGGCGATGTGAAAATAACCATGAACGGAAACCGAAAGGTAAAGCAGTTAAGCATTGCGCCCTCTTTACAAAGCGCTTCTAAAGAAGAATTAGAACGCCAACTAATGGCCGTTTTTAACCAAGCAGTAGAAGCCGCCGAGAAATTAAGTGCCGAAGAAATGAAAAAAGTAGCCGGCGGTTTAATCCCTCCGGGCTTATTGTAGTTTTTTTTGCGGTAAGGCTATTTTAATCGTCGCCCGGTTCGGGTGCTTTTTTCAAGCCTGCCTTTTTAGGTTTTAATTTTTTTGGCCAGATGATATTGATAAGCTGCGTATCTTTAGTCATAAGTGCCGAGCTAATGCCGTTATTTATAGTTACATTTTTGGGGTCGCTATTCCAAACGCGCTGTACGGCATCATAGGTGCCATCATCGCGCATTACGTAAAAAATTTCTACTTTATGATTTTTTACTACCGCTTTGCCTTGATAGCAATCGGCGTTTGCGCCGCTTCTTATGGTAATAATCACATCGGTATAGGTGCCGTCAGCTACGTCGTCGCCCCCTCGTTCATCAAATTTTTGCGCCCATTTCAAATAGCAGTTTAATTCGGGTGCCTTATTTGTTTCTTGCGCCCACGCGTTTACAGAAAACACAACAGTCAATAGGGTAATTATCTTTTTCATCATATTTTTTTATATTTACATCTCCTCAATCTTGTTAAAGATGGTACATTTATATCCGATAAAAGTAAAAATTATTTTTTAATACAAAAATTATGCTGGTAAAAATATATGGTTGCGCAGTTTATGGCATCTTGGCCACAAAAATTACGGTAGAGGTAAATATAGTTACAGGAGTTAATTTTTACTTGGTAGGCCTGCCTGATAATGCCGTAAAAGAAAGCCAACAGCGTATTTATGCCGCATTAAAAAACAATAACTATAAAATACCCGGTAAACAAATTACCGTAAATATGGCCCCCGCCGATATAAAAAAGGAAGGTTCTTCTTACGATTTAACCTTAGCCATCGGCATTTTAGCCGCCTCGGAGCAAGTATCTATTTCGGCTTTAGAGGAATATGTAATTATGGGTGAATTAGCTCTAGATGGCGCTATTCGCCCGATAAAAGGGGTGTTGCCTATTGCTATAAAAGCCAAAGAAGAGGGTTTTAAAGGAATTATTGTTCCGCAAGAAAATGCTTCGGAAGCAGCAGTAGTAGAGGGTTTAGAGGTGTTTGGCGCCACTCATATAAACGAAGTGATTCGTTTTTTTAATGAAGATAAAGGGGCTTTGAAACAGTTTGTTTTTAACCCGGTTGATTTTTTCGCTCCTCCTGACAATATAGATGTTCCTGATTTTTCAGATGTAAGCGGACAAGAAAATATAAAACGTGCTTTTGAAATTGCCGCCGCAGGCGGGCACAACGTATTGCTGATTGGGCCGCCCGGTGCCGGTAAAACCATGCTTTCTAAAAGGGTGCCCTCTATACTTCCGCCGCTTACTTTGGGTGAGGCTTTAGAAACGACAAAAATTCATAGCGTTACCGGTAGAATAAGTAAAGGAGGCGGACTGGTTACCCAGCGCCCGTTTAGAAATCCGCATCACACTATATCTGATGTGGCCTTGGTGGGAGGTGGCATGAACCCGCAGCCCGGCGAAATTTCATTAGCCCACAACGGGGTGTTATTTTTAGATGAATTACCCGAATTTAAAAGAACGGTTCTGGAGGTAATGCGCCAACCTATGGAAGATAGAATGGTTACTATATCGCGCGCTAAATTTTCGGTAGAGTATCCGGCTAGTTTTATGCTGGTAGCTTCTATGAACCCCTGCCCTTGCGGTTTTTACAACCACCCCGAAAAAGATTGTGTGTGCGCACCCGGCGTAGTGCAAAAATACCTCAACAAAATATCAGGCCCCTTACTGGATAGGATAGACATTCACATAGAAGTAACGCCCGTGCCTTTTAGCGAGCTAAGCAAGCAGCGCAACTCCGAAAAAAGTGCCGACATTCGTAAGCGGGTAATAGCGGCTCGAGAAATTCAAAAACAACGCTTTGAAAAATTTGAAGGTATATATTGCAACGCGCAAATGAGTACTAAATTATTGCAAACGTATTGCGTTTTAAATGATACTTGCAAAACGCTTTTAAAAAATGCAATGGAGCGCTTGGGTTTATCGGCACGTGCCTACGACCGTATTTTAAAGGTAAGCCGTACCTTAGCTGATTTAGACGGCAGCCCCGACATTTTACCTAATCACATTGCAGAGGCTATACAATACCGCAGCTTAGACAGAGAAAGCTGGGCGGGGTAATAGCATCACATTTTTATACCAAGCACGGTAATATCATCGGTTTGCTCTAAGATTCCTTGCCAGTTACTTAATGTTTTTTCTAATACCTGTTGCTGCTGGGCTATAGGAAGAGATGCGTTGTCGGTTATTGTTTTTTCTAATTGTTTTTGTTTCAATTTTTTTCCTTTTGGCCCACCAAATTGGTCGGCATACCCATCAGAATATAGGTAAAAACAATCGCCACTTTGTGCTTGCAGGCTAATGGTTTCGGGTAGTTTTATAGCTTGCTCAGAAGATCCTACCGAGCATTTCCCAGAGCTAATAATTTTTGACACTCCTTGTTGTACTGCTTGCAAACAAAGGTTGGCGCCGGAAAAAGTTATTTCGTTATTTTGGTAGTTAATACATAAAATAGCGGCCTCCATACCATCTTGTACGGCCCCTTCTTGTGCTTGTTTCAAAGCATTTTTTACTTCTAAATTCATCGTATTTAATATGCGCGAAGGTTCTGTAATGCCTTTTTCTATTACCGTTTTGCTAACGGCGTTGTAGGCCAACATAGTTAAAAAAGCGCCGGGTACACCGTGCCCGGTACAATCAAAAAGGGCTATAAATAATTTTTGCTCTGTTTTATGCAACCAATAAAAATCGCCGCTTACAATGTTTTTAGGCTTATACAAAATAAACCCATTAAAAAAAAGATTATTCAGGGTATTAGCATCGGGCAACAAGGCTTGCTGTATGCGCTTGGCGTAGGTAATGCTATCGGTTAGTTCTTTATTTTTTTCTGAAATAATGCTGTTTTTTTCTTTTAATTTTTTTTGATTTTTATTTTTGTTGTAAATAATGAGCGCAGCTAACACCAGCGTAAGTAGCATCAAAAAAAAGATGAAGTAAAAAAAGGTGCGATGCCCTTTTGGATAGCATACTTGGTACATATCCTCATCACCCAAAAAAGTATCTTTAAAAGAGAGGTGCTCTTTGTACTTGGGGTCTTTGCTTAAACTGTCTAATTGCGCAAAAAATACAGCGGGGTATAAAAAAAAGAGCGCAATACTATATTTTAATGTGTTCATGATACGAAAGCAGCGTTTTTTATCTAGGTATTATTTCATTATAAGGCTTACGCACAAAGGTCGGGTTATTTTTTGTTTTGAGCCTCAAACTTTTTTATCATATCTTCATCAGAAATACCCATTAGTTTAATAGCCGAGGCGGCATCTTTAGCCATTTGTGTTTTTGGATATTCTCGTATTAGTGTTTCGTACATTTCTTTCGCGCGTACGTAATCGTTTAATTTAAAGTCGTACACGTTGGCTAAACGAAACATACATTCCGGTCTTAGTTTAAAGGCATCGCCGTATTCGCCGCAACACATTCTGTAAAACTCGGCTGCGCGTATATATTGCCCCATATTTTCGGTTATTTCTCCGGCTTTAAACAGGTATTCGGGGCAGGCCAAATCGTTGTAATAGTATTTATGATACGTATCATATAGGCGCACCATTTGTTTTCCTTTTGCCACATCTAAGGTTTCGCTGGTAAACAATTCTTTTTCCTTTTCTTTTATTTTCTTTTGCAGGTCAATGCGCGAAGGTATTTCTTCTTCTACCTTGGGAGGAGGGGGCAGCTCGGTAAGGCGTGTACTGTCTTTTACTAAAGGAACTTCTACTACAGCGGGGCTATTGGTGCAGGCCGAAAAAAGCAAACACCATGCAATAGGTAAAATAGTTTTTTTTAATATGCTCATTTTTTTTGTTGATATACTTTTGTCTTATAATCGGCTGAAAAAATGCCTTTGGCAATGTTATTTAGTTTACCGGCTAATAGCTTTCTTCTAAATGCGGATATGCGGTCGGTAAATAGTTTCCCTTCTATATGGTCGTACTCGTGCTGCACCACGCGTGCGGCAAGGCCGCTAAGCGTTTCGGTGTGTTTTTCAAAGTTTTGGTCGTAGTATTCAATGGTAATGTTTGGCTTTCGCGTTACATCTTCTCGTATTTTTGGGATACTTAAACAACCTTCATTAAAAACCCACTCGTTTCCTTCTTCGCTTATTATTTGGGCGTTAATAAAAACACGTTTAAAGCTTTTCAAAAATGTTTTTTCTTTTTTAGAAAGTTTTTCGGCTTCTTCGTCTTCTTCATCCTCGTCGTCAGAACCCGCAAAAGGGCTTGCGTCTATTACAAACAAACGAATCGATTTGCCTATTTGAGGGGCAGCAATGCCCACCCCGTTTGCATGATACATGGTTTCAAACATGTTGGCAATGAGGTCATGCAGGCCTTCGTGGCTTTTTTCTATAGCAAGAGCGGTTTTCCTTAGCACGGGATCGCCATATACAACAACAGGTAAAATCATAGTTCTGTTTTCTTTTTAGAAAGAGAGCCAAAAGTACAAAATTTTACCGAAGGAAAAGAGGCCTGTGTTGTAATATCTAAAAAACGATTGGCTAACAACAACGCTCGTTGCTCCCTTGCAAATAAAAAAGGCTGCTTATGAGGCAGCCTTTTTATGGTTAAACAAACTTGTTTATTCTTTTACAAACTTGCTGTAAACACCTTGCACCAATACCGTATAAATACCGGCAGGATAAGCACTCACGTTTATTTGTATAGCGGTATCTTTTATGGTTACTACTTCTACCACCTGGCCAATAGCATTGTAAATAGTAACAGTACCCAGTTCTGCTGTACCCTGTACGGTTATATAGTGTGCTGTTGGGTTGGGATATACCGAAAGTGAAGAGGCATCGCTTGCATAACGCGCAATACCGGTACAAGCATCAACGGTGATGCTCACACTAGCTGTATTGGCACAACCCGTGGTGCTATTGGTATAGCTATACACAGGAGTGTATGTGCCGGCGGTAGCGCTTGGTGTAAAGGTACTGCCGCTTACAGAAGTGCCGCTGTATGCGCCTCCGGCAGGGTTACCCGTTAGAATGATAGGAGTGCCGTTTACACACACAGAGGCTTGCGAAGCCGTTAAGCTAACGGTTGGTAAAGCTACTACCGAAACACTTATGGTAGCGGTGTTGGTACAGCCCGAAAGGTCTGCCCCTGTTACCGTATAGGAGGTATTGGCAGTAGGAGTTACCGCTACGTGAGCTGTTGTTTGACTGGTGCTCCAAGTATAAGTGCTAGCGCCGTTAGCCATTAAAGAATCGGATTGACCGACACATACTGCGCTTGATGTAGCTGCTGCTGTTACAACTACCGTATTGTTAGTAATAGTGGTAGTAGAGTACGAGGTACAACCCATCACATTATACGAAACGGTATAAGTACCTGCTGGAGATGAGTTGGGGTTAAAGGTAAAAGTACCCACGGCTACCGTGCTGCTGTTTACCGAGAATACACCACCACCTGTAACGGGCGTAATCGTGCCTATAACGGTAGTAGGTAAGCAATACCCGGCTTGTAAGCCGCTAAAACTGAGGTCTAAAGCGCCCATATCTTTTACAAGAACACGAGTAGAATCGCCAACGGTTGCTGTGCTATAAGAATCTAATTGTACGTAATAAAGAGCACCCGGGGTTAAACATCCTCTTTCTACATAAGAAGAGAATTGCACGCCGCCATGAGCGGTGTAATTGGCGTCATCATCATTAGCTCCCATTAAGGTAGCAGTAGCAGCACTAAGTAAACCATTACAAGTGTTGGCTTGCCACAAAGCTAATCGGGTATCAAAATCAGGAGATTGAATGGATACATGCCCCGATGCAGGTGCGGTAAAGGTAAACCACATGGTGTTGTTTAAAGTATTGTTGCACCACGACATAGGGCCGGCGCAACCGCCACCGGGAGGGGCTACCTCGCCGCTTTGTACAGTAGCACCTCCTAAATCGTAATATACAGATGAGCTGGCTGTTCCGGTTAAAACAGGTAGAGGCAAGGCGCCACAAACACTGTCTCCGGGAAAATCTACGTGTATCATAAAGGGGGTGTGCGTAGTGTCATTAGGGCAAGCAATGGAAGATGCTATTACGCTAAGATAAAAGGTGCCTGCTTGACTGGCTGTAAGAGGCTGTGTTGTAACGGTAGCATTTGGTATAGCCGACCAAGGGCCTGAGGGGGAAGTAGAAACATACCATTGCAAGTCTCCCGTACCGGGCGATACGGTATAGTTGGTTGATTGATGAATGTTTAAGGTGCTAAGGCCGCTAATAGTACCGGCCACAGGCGGAACGGTGCAGGTAGCTGTAAAAATAGCCAAGCTATCTAAGCCAATGTCGTCCATTCCATAATCTGATTTTCCGGTAAAACGCACTACGCAGCTGGCGGAGTTTACGCTGCCTAAAGTCATATTATATTTTTTCCAAGAAGTACTTCCTGTAAAGTCGCCCGAAGCATAACTCCCTTTTTGAGTAAAAGTAACCCCATTATCGGTAGATAAAAACACAAAAAGAGAATCGTTTCCTGTTTTATTGATATGATAAAAAGACATCACATAGTTTTGGGTAGTTCCCATATTGGCGTATAAATCCAGTGTGCCGGTAGCACCACTAGGGGCATAATAGGAGTGAAAATCGGCCGAGCCAGTTCCAATAGGAGTAACCACCCCGTTTGTGGCCGAAGTCCAGCCAGCAGAGGCGCCATCATCTTGTCTTCTCCAAGAGTTGTTTCCCGTGGTGGGATTGTCTTGCCAGCTAACGGCTACGGGTACATTATGGTTGTCGCAACGGTTTTCCCAAGTGTTATCAAAAGTTTCTAAGTAAGGAATCGTTACATAGGTCATGCTGGGGCTCAGCATAGAAACAGTTACGGGGGTAGAGGTAGCGCTATTGGTTCCGCAAGAAACGATACAATGAAACTGAGTAGCGGCACTTACTGATTGAGTAGTGGTAGCCAAAGTAGCGGTTGGTATGGCCGTCCAAGTAATGCCATCGGGCGATGATTCCCATTGATACGTAAGTCCGGTAGCTAAAGTAGAGCCGCTTAAACTTAAGGTTACATTAGCGGGGCTGCACAAAAGAGTATTGGTAGATATGGCGGTACCGGCAGTAGGCATTCCCGAACAAGAAGATAAAGCAATAATGTTTAAACTATCTAAACCAATGTCGTCATTTCCATAATCGGATTTTCCGGTAAAACGCACTACGCAGCTGGCGGAGTTTACGCTGCCTAAAGTAAGGGTGTATTTTTTCCAAGAAGTACTTCCTGTAAAATCGCCCGAAGCATAGCTGCCTTGTTGGGTAAAAGTAGCTCCGTTATCGGTAGATAAAAGCACGAAAAGAGAATCGGTTCCTGTTTGGTTGATATGGTAAAACGACATTTGATAGTTTTGAAGGGTGCCCATATTCACATATAAATCTAAATTTCCTTTAGAACCACTAGATGCGAAATAGGAGTGAAAATCGGCTGAACCGGTTCCGATGGGGGTAACAATGCCTCCGGTAGCACCGCTCCAACCTGCAGAAGCGCCGTCGTCTTGCCTTCTCCAAGAGTTATTACCTGTATTAGGCGTGTTTACCCAAGTTAATGCTACCGGCACATCGCGCGTGTTGCAGCGGTTTTGCCAAGTATTATCAAAAGTTTCTAAAAAAGGTACGGCAGCGTAGTTTGTGCCTAACAGCGTTACGGTAACGGGTGTAGAAGTAGCGCTGCTGGCACCGCAAGAAACAATGCAATGATACTGCATAGTAGCATTAACAAGTTGCGATGTTGTAACGGTAGTAGCAGTCGGTATGGCCGTCCAAGTAATGCCGTCGGGCGATGATTCCCATTGGTAGCTTAATCCGGTAGCGGCAGATACACCACTTAAACCCAAGGCTATATTTTGAGGGGTACATATAGAGGTGCTGCTGGCTGTAGTGGTGCCGGCAGTAGGAGCGCCCGAACAAGCAGGCAGTACCGAATAGGTAATAACCAATTGAGGTTGTTGGCCGGCTACTGCGCCATAACCGCGTATATTATAGGTGTTGGTAGAGCCTCTTACAAAACCCACACACATATCAGCGCCTGCTCTATTTTGAATAAAGGTGCAACCCGCTGCATTTAAAGGGCCTGTTATGGTAGCGTTAGCGGTCCACGGTGCTGCCAACGCAGTAGCCCCTCCGTTAATAGCGCTGTACAAAGCGGTACCCGCCATAGAAGAAGGGGTACCTGAAAAGACAGTAAGGGAGTTAGTGGCAGATGAAGATGTACTTGAAAAAGTAGTAGCGGTGCAGCTGGCAGAGCTTACTACGATACCCGTAGGCAGCGAGCTTAAATCAAAAAAAGCCCAACCTACGTTGCTGCTGCTGTTTAGAGTAGTCATATCACCATCGTTTTTGGTGCCGGCGCTGTTTACCGAGCCCGTATTGTACGAGCCGCTGGCTCCGGTAGCCGTAATAGTTACGGTAGTCTGCGCTAGCCCTCCTGTGTAGAGAGCTGCGGCGCTAAAAAGAGTAAGAATGATTTTTTTCATAGTTTTTATATTTGGAGCAAAAATAAAGCAATATTTTGTTAAATTAACGCGATTTAACATTTTTTTAGACGAATTATATTTAAACAAAGGTTTAACCTTAAAAAAGCGGGCTAAAAGCAGGTCATGCGCGTTGCGTTAAAAAAACTATTTTTTGCTTTATGTATAAAAATTTCTCCTGTTTTGTAAGGATAATGGGGCGCTCTTTACCGGTAGAGGCTGAACCATATTGTCTTAATAGAACGGCTTGTTGTAGGTTTGTCCAATATAAAAAAGGGTACTACTTCTGTGTTTTTTTTATTTTGAAGAGATTAAAATGGAGATTCTCTGTGTCGAATGGTGAACAAAAACAAAAAATGATTTTCAATGAGAGTACTTAAAAAAATAGCATTCAAACGATGCGGATGCCTTTCCCTATATCTTGTAATGCTTCATCTATATTTATTATTTTTGCAAAAAAACATGCCGGCTCCTCTTATTCTTTCTATAGAAACGTCTAACACCAATTGTTCCGTTTGTGTATCTTCCGGAGCGCACATCCTTTCTACAAAGGAGTTAGACGGCGGTTATACACACGCTGAAAATTTGCACCTGTTTGTACAAGAGACCTTGATAAAAGCCGATGTGAATATAGCCAACATACATGCGGTAGCGGTAAGTAAAGGGCCCGGCAGCTATACCGGTTTACGCATTGGTGCCAGCACAGCTCAAGGCTTTTGCTATGCTTTGCAAATTCCGCTTATAGCGGTAGATACCTTGCAAGCGATGGCTCAGGCCGCTTTTTTGAAATTAAAACAATCCGGTATTTATCCTCCGTTGCTTTTATGCCCCATGATAGATGCGCGGCGTATGGAGGTGTATAGCGCGGTGTACGACGAGCACCTAAACACAAAAACGCCTATTGAAGCACGAGTATTAGATGAGGAATATGTTGCCGGTTTTACTTTTGATACCCCTATTTATTTTTTTGGAAACGGAATGCCTAAAGCAAAAAGCCTTTTAGAAAAAAACAGACATGCTTTTTTTATAGAAGACATCGTTCCCTCAGCAACCAACATCGCTTCGCTTGCTTTTCAAAAATTTGAAAAAAAACAATTTGAAAGCACGGCTTATTTTGAGCCCTATTATTTGAAAGAATTTTTTACTCCGGAAAAAAAATAGAAATGCTACCAGGTAGAGTCATCAAACAAAGAGCCTCCATTTTTTTTAAACATTTTGCCTAATTGCCGGTATGCTTTTTCAGTGGCTTCGCGTCCGCGCGGAGTACGTTGTATGTATCCTTCTTGTATTAAAAAAGGCTCGTACACCTCTTCTATAGTTCCCGACTCTTCACCCACGGCGGTGCTTATGGTAGTAATACCTACCGGACCTCCTTTAAATTTTTCTATAATAGCCGATAATATACGATGGTCCATTTCGTCTAACCCGTTCGCATCTACGTTTAGCGCTTTTAATCCGTATAGAGAAATTTCCAAATCAATTTTACCGCTTCCTTTTATTTGTGCAAAGTCGCGCACACGGCGCAGCAGCGCGTTGGCAATACGGGGGGTTCCTCTGCTACGGCGGGCCATTTCAAACGCAGCTTCATGCTCTATCTCGGTTTGCAAAATACCGGCGCTGCGCTTAATAATGTTAGTTAAAACAGAAGAGTTGTAATAGTTTAAACGAGAATTGATGCCAAAGCGGGCGCGCAGAGGCGAGGTAAGCAAACCGCTTCGTGTGGTGGCTCCTACCAAGGTAAAAGGATTTAATTTTATTTGCACGGTACGGGCGCTGGGGCCACTATCCAACATAATGTCTATTTTGTAATCTTCCATAGCGGAGTACAAATATTCTTCTACCACGGGGCTTAGGCGGTGTATCTCATCTATAAACAACACATCGTAAGGCTCTAAGTTGGTAAGCAAACCCGCTAAATCGCCCGGTTTATCTAGTACAGGGCCCGACGTTATTTTTATGTTTACACCCAAATCGTGTGAGATGATGTGCGCTAAAGTGGTTTTTCCTAATCCCGGTGGGCCGTGCAACAACACATGGTCTAAGGCTTCTTGTCGTTTTTTTGCGGCCTGTACAAACACTCTGAGGTTATCTACTAGGGCTTCCTGTCCGCTAAAATTTTCAAAAGCAATGGGGCGCAGGGCACGTTCTGCTTCTTTTTCGGCAGGAGATACGTTTTCTTCTTCAGGTTTTAAATGCTCATTCATTATTCTTGAACAAAGATAGGGAAAGAAAACGAAACTATTTTTATAGGAATAAACAAGTATCAAAAATAAGCTGCGTATCTTCGCAGTCATTTTAAAATGAAAACCAAATCGTTAAAAAAAAACACCGTAAACGTAGTAACCTTAGGTTGCAGTAAAAATGTTGTAGATAGCGAAGTATTAATGGGGCAACTGCGTGCCAACAAATTTGCGGTAGAGCACGAAAGCGAGGAGGGAAACCATCAAATTGTAATTATAAACACCTGTGGCTTTGTAGATAATGCCAAGCAAGAAAGCATTGATACCATACTGCAATACGTAGAAGCAAAAAAAGCAGGGCAGGTAGAGAAAGTATATGTTACCGGTTGTTTGAGCGAGCGCTATAAAAATTCGTTAGAAAAAGAAATACCCGAAGTAGATGCTTACTTTGGTACACGAGAATTACCTAAACTGTTAAAAACCCTAAAGGCAGACTACAAGCACGAGTTAGTAGGCGAGCGCTTGCTTACCACGCCGGCTCATTACGCCTACTTAAAAATTTCGGAAGGCTGCGACAGACCTTGTTCCTTTTGTGCCATTCCGCTTATGCGAGGAGGACACCTTTCTGTACCAATAGAAGAATTAGTAAAACGAGCCGAAAGCCTTGCTGCTAAAGGAACCAAAGAACTATTATTGATAGCACAAGATTTAACCTACTACGGCTTGGATATATACAAAAAAAGAGAATTGGCTACTCTGTTAGACAAACTCAGCGAGGTGCAAGGCATTGATTGGATTAGGCTGCACTACGCATTTCCCAGTGGATTTCCGATGGAGGTATTAGACGTTATGAAAAACAGAAGCAATGTATGCAACTATTTAGATATGCCTTTGCAGCACATTAGCGATGCGATGCTAAAAAGTATGCGCCGCGGTATTACCAAGCAAAAAACCATAGATACTGTAAATCAAATACGCGATACCATTCCAAACATAGCCCTGCGTACCACCCTTATTGCCGGCTATCCGGGCGAAACTGAAAAAGACCACCAAGAAATGTTAGAGTGGGTGCAACGCACGCGCTTTGACAGGTTGGGTATCTTTACGTATTCGCATGAAGAAAATACGCACGCGCATACACTAAACGACGATGTTTCTGAAAAAATAAAAAAACAACGTGCCGATGCCGTGATGAAAGTGCAACAAGAAATTTCATTACAACTTAACCAACAAAAAATACATCAAACCTTTAAAACACTGATTGATAGAAAAGAAGGTGCTTATTACGTAGGTAGAACGGAGTTTGACAGCCCCGATGTGGATAATGAGGTTTTAATACAAGCAACTAACGAGGCCTATCTTTCTCCGGGTAGTTTTGTAAAAGTACGCATCACACAAGCTACTGATTTTGACTTATATGGAGAATTGGCGTAATGCTTTTTGCCAACCTTGTTAAATAATCCTTAATTGTAGTTAAATACTGTTAATTTAGCTTGCATAGGTGAAATTTTATTATACCTTTGGTATAACCTTAATTCTTTTCACCATGAAAAAAGTACTATTTACCGCATTTGCTCTCGGTGTTTTTTTTGCGTACGCACAAAATCACAACCCTATCACAACCGCTGATTCTTTAGAGGGCTATAGCATGGAAGAGTTTAATCACCACATGCAAAATTTTAGGGGGACTGAAACTCAAAAACAAAATTTTTTGAAGCGCTCGCAACGTGCTTTTATAGACCGAAAATATAAGTTGGGGGTATATGCGCCGCCTGTAATTAGCAATAACACAAGAGGAACCGCGCCCGCACCCGATGCCATGAATTGTGTAAACATTGGTTTTGAGTCGGGTAATACCAGCAACTGGACGGTTACAGGAGATAATGCCATTGTATCCGGTGGTACGGACGGTTTTGGGGGATACAATAAAGTATATGCAGGCAGCTATTCGCTCATGTTAAGCAGCAACAATTTAAGTACAACCAATTTCCAATCTTCCGCTTCTAGGGTAATATCAGTTCCCTCTACCGGAACTACTTTTTTTAATTTATACTTTGCTTTAGATATTTTAGATTATCCGCACACACAAGCTGCTGCGGCTAAATTTACGGTTACTTTTTTCAACGCATCCGGAACCGCCTTACCTTGCCCTCAATATAATTGTTATTACTATCAAAACAGTGCCGGTGCCGGAACCGCGGTAGGTATTAGTAGTTTTCAGCAAACACCGGGTAGCCCGGGTGTGAATTTGGGAGGAGCTGCCTACCCTGTTACCTATTGCAATTGGCAAACGGTGGCCTCTGATTTATCAGCTTACGGAGGACAAAACGTTACGTGTAAAATAGAATGCGATTGGTGCATTTATAATTACGATTGGGCTTATTGCTATATTGATGCTGATTGTCCTACCTCGGCTACTACGTTACCTACTTGCAGCACCCTGCCCTTTAGCTTGTGTGGTCCCGGTGGTATGACTACCTATAGTTGGACGCCTCCCGCAGGCAACTCCCCCTCAACGGCTAACACCATGTGTATCAATGCTGCTGTAGCCGGAAATTACACCTTAAATACTACCTTAAATACGTGCTCTTTAGTGGCCTACACCTTTACCTACAATGTGCAGGCAGGGCCTACTCCCAATTTTACCGATAGCCCCACGCCCTGTTCGGGTAATGTTTCTTTTGGAAGTACTTCTACGCCTAACGGAAGCGCTCCAATAACGAGTTACACCTGGAATTGGGGTGATGGTACGGCGGCGGGCTCGGGCATCAATACTACACATACCTATGCGGGGGCAGGTACTAATACGGTTACTTTAGTTATTTCAAATGGATCTTGCATAGATAGTGTATCCAAAACGGTAACCATACCCGCGCATCCCATACCAAGTTTTACTGCTACCAACGCTTGTTTCGGAATACCCATAACGTACACCAGCACTTCTACCGCTTCGGCGGGCATTGCCAGTCAAACATGGCATTTTGGTGATGGTGCGGCAGGAACAGGAATCAATGCTTCGCATGCTTATACAGCAGCGCAAACCTATAACGCCACATTAATCGTAAAAGACAATAACGGTTGCACGGACTCTATTACAAACCCGGTAACAGTGTACCCGCTTCCTACCGTAACGGTTAACAGTTCCACAATATGCTTAGGGCAGCAAACGGCTACTTTAACAGCCAATGGAGCCAGTACGTATGCCTGGAGCCCGGCTACAGGCCTAAGCGCTGCCACGGGTGCAAGCGTTACAGGAAACCCTGCTGCTACTACCTTTTATATCATAACGGGCACCGGCGCTAACACTTGTACTAATACGGCCACAGCTACCATAACGGTAAGTGCTCCACCTACTATAACTGTAAACAGCCCCACTATATGTGTAGGACAGCAAACCGCTACTTTAACCGCTAATGGAGCCAGCACCTACGCTTGGGCACCTGCAGCTACTCTTAGTGGCAGCACAGGCACTACAGTAACAGGCACCCCTGCAACCACTACTAACTATACGGTAACCGGAACTACTGCCAGCGGTTGCTCTAGTACCGGCACCACTACTATTACAGTAAATGCGTTACCTCTTCCTGTGGCTATGAGCAATACTCCTTGCTTAAATCAACCGCTTACATTTTCTTGTACGCCTGGCGGATTAGCTAATTATGTGTGGACGGGCCCCAACAGTTATGCGGCTACCGGGGCTACTCCAACCCAATCGGTTAGTACAGCCGGCTCGGCAGGTGTTTATACCGTTGTTGTTACCGATAACCAAATGCCGGCTTGTGTTAATTACACTACGGTAACGGTTTCTATATACCCCTTGCCTGTTATTACGGCTACTACTACCCCTGTGTGTACAAATCAAACCATTCAGCTATCTGCATCGGGTGGTGTTTCCTATCAATGGTCAGGGCCCGGTTCTCCTGCCTTTTCTAGTACTTTGCAAAACCCGCAAATACCCAATGCCGTTGTATCAGAAGATGGAAATTATTCTGTTTTAGCGGTAGATGCGCACGGATGTAAAAGCGGAAATGTAGCCCGTGTATTAGTATATCCCTTGCCTATTATTTCTGTTAATACAGCTACTATTTGTTTAGGCCAGCAAACGGCTACGCTAACCGCTAATGGAGCTAGCACGTATGTGTGGAGCCCTGCCTCAGGCTTGAGCAGTTCTATAGGAACCTCGGTGTATGGAGACCCCTCCGTGGCCAGCAATTACACCGTTACCGGTACGGATACGAATGGTTGTGTAAGCACCGCCACCACCAGTGTTTTTGTAAATCAATTGCCTATTGTAAGTATGGCAAGCGTAACACCCGGCTGTGTACCCTTATGTACATCGGTTGGGGTGAGCAGCACGCCTCCGGCTAATTCGTACAGTTGCACTTTTGGCAACGGACAAAGTATAAGTCCCACCAGTTTGGCTGCCGCCTCTTCGTTCTCACTTTCTACTTGTTACAACAGCGCGGGGTCTTTCCCTATACGAGTAACCGTTACCGACATAAATTCTTGTATAAGCTCAGCCAGTACTATTGTGTTGGCTTATCCTATACCTAAAGCCGACTTTGTATATCAACCCAACCCTGTAAGTATTTTAAATCCGGAGGTATCCTTTTTAAATCAATCGGTAGGACAAATAACCAATTATTCTTGGAGTTTTGGTGATGGGGGAAGTGCTTCTGTTCTTAGCCCTGCACACACCTACGCCGATACAGGCACTTATCAAGTTACGTTAATTGTGGTATCGGCACAGGGTTGTACCGACACTACCATCAGGCCGTTGGTTGTTCAAAACGATTACGCATTGTATGTGCCTAATGCGTTTACTCCTAACGGAGATGGTAAGAACGATGTATTTGCAGCCGTAGGCGATGGAGTTAAAACGTTTGGTTTATCTATTTACGACCGATGGGGCAATTTGCTTTATTATACAAGCAGTATGAATGTAGGTTGGAATGGAACCATGCAAAATAAAGGAGGCGATGTGTTGCAAGAAGATGTGTATGTATGGAAAATAGATGCGGTTGATTTTAGCAACAAATCCCGATCTTTGTCCGGAACGGTAACATTGATAAAATAAGAAAGTGTTTTTATGAAAGGCAGTTGAATAAAATCGGCTGCCTTTTTTAATGTTCTAACTCTAAGATGCGGCTGGTACGCGCGCGTACGGTGTTACATAACTCTTTGTTTTCGGCTAACGAAACTCCATAAGAAGGAATCATTTCTTTTAATTTATTTTGCCATTCGGGGTGTTGCATGTTTTCTTTAAAACATTTTTTCAGCAATTCCAGCATGATATGCACCGATGTAGAAGCTCCGGGTGAGGCTCCCAGTAAGGCGCTCAAGCTTCCATCGGCAGCAGCGACTACTTCGGTGCCAAACTCCAAAACCCCTCCTACTTTTTCATCTTTTTTAATAATTTGCACCCGTTGCCCGGCTTCTTCCAAGGTCCAATCTTCGATACGAGCCGTAGGCACAAACTTTTGTAAGGCAGCCAAACGTTCTTCGGGCGATTGCCGCACCTGCTCAATTAGGTATTTGGTAAGCGGTATGTTGTGCAAGCCCGCCGACATGATAGGCACTAAGTTATCTACTTGCAGCGAGGCAGGCAAATCCATCAAGGAGCCGTGCTTTAAAAACTTAGTAGAAAAGCCCGCATAAGGGCCAAACAACAAAGCCTTTTTTCCATCAATGATGCGGGTATCTAAATGCGGCACCGACATAGGCGGTGCCCCTACTTCGGCTTTACCATATACCTTGGCAGCGTGTTGTTGTATTACGGTTTCATTTTTGCATACCAACCATTGCCCGCTTACCGGAAATCCACCAAAGCCTTTGCCTTCGGGTATTTCGGCTTTTTCTAATAAAGGTAAAGCACCACCACCAGCACCAATGAAAATAAATGGAGTTTCGTGTGTTTTTTTCTCGTGTGTTTGTATGTTTTTTGCTTCAAACTCCCAGCCCCCATGCTCTTTTTTTTCTAGAAAAACAATCTCGTGGTTTAAGAAAAGACGGACCCCTTCTTGAGCTAATAAATGTTTAAAAAGATGACGGGTTAGTTCTCCAAAATTCATATCCGTACCCAACGCCATTTTAGTGGCCGCTAAAACCTCCTCGTTAGACCTGTTTTTCATAATGAGCGGAAACCACTTTTTTAATGTTTCATGTTCTTCCGAAAAAACCATTCCCTCGTAAAAATGATGTTTAGACAAAGATTCAAAGCGTTTTTTTAGATAGGCTGCATTTTCTTTTCCCCACACAAAGCTATGATGAGGTACCGAGTGAATGAATGTCTTGGGATTATCTATGTATTTTTTTTCGATTAAATAAGCCCACAATTGTTTAGAAAGCTCAAACTGCTCTGTTATTTTTAATGCTTTCGATATATCAATAGAGCCGTCTTCTTTTTGTGGGGTATAATTTAATTCACAAAAGGCTGAGTGTCCGGTTCCGGCATTATTCCAGGCGTCAGAGCTTTCGGCGGCAATGCTATCTAGGCGCTCATAAATTTCAATTACTAAGTTGGGTTGCAGCTCTTTTAAAAAAAAACCAAGTGTGGCACTCATGATGCCGGTGCCAATAAGCACCACATCGGGTTTAGAAACAGCTTGATGGTGGGCGTGAAACACATGCGATAAATGCGACATAATAAAAAATTTTTACAAAGGTACGCGCCTCTTGCATACCAAATATCATATTAGAATTAATTAACATAATCTTGTTTAAACTACGTGTTGCCCTTGTTTTACACGGAACTTGAAATTCCGTACTTTTGGTACAACCCATGCAACGTGTTTTTTTGATAGGATTATGGCTTGCTACGAGTTCGGTTTTTTCGCAGCCTTCTGAAAAAAAACTACGCCCGGAAGACTACATTGCACGCTACAAAGAAGACGCCGTAAAAGAAATGTATTTGTACGAAATACCGGCCAGTATCACTTTAGCTCAGGGTATGTTGGAAAGCGGCAACGGAAACAGCGCCCTCTCGGTTTATGCTAACAACCATTTTGGAATAAAATGTCATAAAGACTGGGCGGGACCAACCTACACACTAGATGATGATGAGAAAAACGAATGTTTTCGTAAGTATAAAAGCGCACTGGATTCATATACCGACCACTCTAAATTTCTTAGAAACCGAGAGCGTTACGCCTTTCTGTTTGAATTGCAAAAAACCGATTACAAAGGTTGGGCTAAAGGGCTGAAAGAAGCGGGTTACGCCACACATCCAAAATATGCTGAGCAACTTATTGATTTAATAGAGCAATATAAATTGTATGAACTGGATAAAGAAGTGGCTCTAAGTCTGCGCACATTAAAAGGAAAAACACCGCAGGTAAAAATGAATTTAAGGCAGGTGATGCGTTTTAACCGTACGAAGTTCATCATTACAAAACCGGAAGATTCGTTTTTTAAAATAGCGTCTGATTTTAATATAGATTTGAGCGATTTGATGCGTTACAACGATTTTTCTAAAGGCGAAAAATTAATTCCGTATCAAAAGCTATATGTGGAGGCTAAACGCCGTAAGGCCCTAGAACCTTATCATGTAGTTACTATCGGAGAAACCATGAAAGGCATTTCGCAATTACACGGTATTCGATTAAATTCTTTGTATCGAAAAAACAGAATGAAAATAGGCGATGCCGAACCAAAAACCGGAACCGTTTTGTATTTGCGTAAGCGCAAACCTAAGCACCAGGCTGCTCCATAAGCCATCGCACAGCCAAGTCGTAGCTTTGTAAGCCAAAACCCGAAATAGAACCTTTGCAGTGTTTACCCACAAAAGAAACATGGCGATATGTTTCTCGTGCAAATATATTGCTTATGTGTACTTCTACTACCGGAATGGATAAGGCGGCTACCGCATCTGCTATGGCAATAGAAGTATGTGTGTAAGCACCTGCATTTAAAACAACACCTTGGTACACGTTGTTTGCTTGGTGCAAGGCATTAATTAATTCACCTTCTACATTGCTTTGCGTGTAATGAATAGATGCTGTTGGAAATTTTTGTTGCAACGCAATTACATACGATTCGAAACGGGTGCTACCGTATATTTCAGGTTCTCTGTTTCCTAATAAATTTAGGTTTGGTCCGTTTAAAATAAGAAGATTCACGCTTCAAAAGTATAAAATAATTTACATTCTTAACCCAATAAGCGTTACATCGTCGGTTTGCTCTATGTTGCTGCGCCAGCTTAAAAAAGATTGGGTAAAAATAAGGCGCTGCTCTTCTATGCCTTTGTGGGCGTTTTCAGTCATGAGTTTTTTTAGGGCTTTGCTGCTAAACTTTTTGTTGTTGTCGCCGCCAAACTGGTCGGCATAGCCATCGGTAAGCAAGTACAGGGTATCATTTTCTGCCAATGTTAATTCTTGCTGGCTAAAAGGTTTTTCGTTTTCATACTGACCAATGGGCTGTTTGTCTGGTTTGAGTTCTTGCAGTTCGCCTTGCGCATTGCTTATGTATAGCGGCCTGTTGGCTCCGCTGTATTGTATGTGCTTGCGGTTGTTTTTGTTGATGCGTATCAGGCAAATATCCATACCGTCGCGTATTTTTTCTTCGCTTTTGCCTAATTGTTCTAATACCAAACGACGGGTAGCATCTAATATGGCGTGGGTTTCGGTTTGTTTTTCTTCTAACACGGCTTTGCTAAGGGCGCTGCTGCACACCACGCTTACCATAGCACCCGGCACGCCGTGGCCGGTACAATCGGCAGCGGCAAGGTATATGTAGTTATGGGTTTCTTCCAACCAATAAAAATCGCCTGCTACAATATCTTTGGGTTGATACAATACAAAACTATGAGGTAACAGTGTTTGCCATTTTTTTGGGTTGGGCAGTATGGCATTTTGTATGCGTTTGGCGTAGGTAATGCTGTCGGTTATTTCTTTGTTTTTTTCTTCTACTAAGTGTTTTTGACGATACACCTCTTCTTTTTGCTTGGAAATAATTTGGTTGGCCTCACGTTGGGCTTTTAACCCTCTGAAAATAAAAAAAGAAAACAGTAAGGCTAAAACCAAACCACCCACAATAAAATAAGATACTAGCTTTTGCTGCTTGTTTTCTTGCTGGAGTAGTTTGTTTTCTTGCTCTTTTTTTTCACGTTCATATTTGTTTTGAAAGTCTGACGCTTGAGCAAAATTTTCTGTGTTCACAATAGAATCTTTTATTTTTTTGTGTTTAATAAAGTATTCATAAGCCATTTGATAATCCCCTGTTTCGTACCCTATGTCTGATATAGAAAGGTACGTGTCGGATACACGAATAATATCCCCTATTTCTTGAGCTATAGTTAGGCAAGAGTCGTAGTAAAGCAACGCCTTTTTGTTTTCTTTTTCATAACTCAATACGCGCCCTACGCAATTGTAATAGTCAAGCAAATCATCAGTGTTGGGTTTTTTATTTAATAGTTCTTTTACTCTTGCCAAGTATTGCTTTGCAGCGCGGAAATGGAATAAATCAGCTTGCACAATAGATATTCTGTTTAGGATAGAAATAAGAGCATTGGTATCATTATTTATTTCGTTGTAATGAAGTGCTTGTAGGTAATAAAAAAGAGCTGTATCTAAATATATTTTTTCGTCTTCTGTTTTTTGATAGGCTATATTTCCAATATTACCTAATACAGCCGCTACTCTTTTCGTATTTCCTAATCGACTAAAAAGTTGTAAGGTTTTTTTGTAAAAATTTAATGCTGCTAACCCTTGTCTTTGTAACGCATAACAATTACCGATAGCGTTATAGCATAAGGCAGATAATTCTATGTATTTGTTTTTATCTGCTTTTTTTACAGCGTTAATTAAGTGGGATATAGCTTGAATGTAATTTGCTTTACGGGTATATATAATTCCTAAATTACGTTCAGCAATTATGCTTAATCTTTCTGATAGCACATAACGGCTTTTATCAAAGGCTGCCTGTGAGCATATAAGCGCGGCATCAATGTTGCTATTGGCATATTGGTGAGATAATTTATCTAAATAAATAACGGCATTACTGTCTGCTTTCATTTTAGATATTTCTCCTCTAAGGCTATCTATATCTTGGGCTTGAATAGTTCCTAAAAAAAATAAACCAATCAAAAAAATAAAGTAAAAACCCGTTTTCATTATACAATAATACAAAAAATGTTGCACTCTAACGCCAAATGCTGTTATATTGTCGGTTTGTTCTGTACTTTTTCACTTGCTTGAACGCCAATTTATCCCCTTCCGGGCAGAGCATTAAAGAATAGCGATATACTTTTTTACTTGTTGCAAATAAAAATCGGTTTCTTTTTTTTCGTTTAGCGATAGTAAGATATCGTGTGTTGTTTCGTTTTGCGGCGTATGCAAACCAACCTTGCAACTCGCTTTGCTTTTAGCAGCTATATAGCGCAGCGGCATTTTTTCAGTTAAATTTATATCTATCAACAAACTTTTTTCGTCTTCGCAAAAAGAGTTTATATACGGGCTTACAGGGCGTTGAAAAAAATCCAATCCTTTTTTATCAAATAAATCAATATCGGTTTTTATGTAGGAATAGTTAGGGGTATATTTTTGATCTACAAATCCAATAGCGTGTATGTTTTTGTTGTACTCTTTTAGCTGCTGCATAAATGCTTTTACAAGATCGAATGTTTCGTGGTGAGTAGCTTCAAATATAATACCGATGTTCTGAGCTTGCGATAGGGTTACAAACTTTTTTTTGCGGGGTTGCGCATTTATTTTTTTTATTTGGTACGAAGTTATTGCGTGTATGAAATTCATTTTTTTATCCATTTTAAAAAGTCGTCTTCGCTTAAAAGAACCACCCCTAACTTTTCTGCTTTTTTTAGCTTTTCGGGACCCATATTGTCGCCGGCAAGCAGGTAATTTGTTTTTCCGGAAATAGAGCCTGTATTTTTTCCTCCATTTTTTTCGATAAGATCTTTTAGCTCGTCGCGGCTGTGTTTAGAAAAAACTCCGGATATTACAAAGGTTTTTCCCTGAAGTATATCGCTGCTTTCTTGTGCTTGTTCATTACTTATCTCAAACTGCAATCCCTTTTGTATTAGACGTGAGATGATTTGTTTGTTTTCTTCTACCGAAAAAAAAGAAGCAATGCTTTGGGCAATTACTTCCCCTACTTCATCAATTTGCAACAACTCTTCTTGGGAAGCGCGCATTAAGGCCTCTATAGTTTTTATTTTTCTGGCTATTTTTTTAGCCGTTGTTTCGCCTACATGTCTAATGCCAATAGCATACAAAACTCGTTCAAACGGTATTTTTTTTGATTGCTCAATACCTTCTAGCAAATTGGCTATGGATTTTTCGGCCATACGCTCTAAGGGCAGCAACTGTTCTTTTTTTAATTCATAAATATCGGCTATGTTGCGAATCAAGTTTTGGTTGTATAGTTGCTCAATAGTCTCGGCACCTAAGCTGTCTATATTCATGGCCTTACGGCTTACAAAGTGTTCTATTTTTCCTTTTATTTGTGGGGCACAGTGATTTTCGTTGATGCAATAGTGTTGGGCTTCGTCTTCTTGTCTTCTAAGTAGGGCTCCGCATTCGGGGCAATGGGTGATGTACTGAGTAGGAGCAGAATGGGCCGTTCTTTTGTTCCTATCTACCCCTATTATTTTTGGAATAATTTCGCCCCCTTTTTCTACAAAAACCCAATCGCCCACGCGTACGTCTAATTTTTCTATAATATCGGCATTGTGTAGCGACGCCCTTTTTACGATAGTTCCGGCTAAAGATACCGGTTTTAAATTAGCTACCGGAGTGATGGCCCCTGTGCGCCCTACTTGGTACGAAATATTTTCTAAAAGGGTGCTTGCTTGCTCGGCTTTAAATTTATAAGCAATAGCCCAACGAGGCGATTTGGCGGTATAACCCAACTGTTGTTGTTGCGCATAATCGTTTACTTTTATCACAATACCATCAATATCAAAAGGCAAGTGATGGCGTTCGGTGTTCCAATAGTCAATAAAATCAAAAACTTGCTGTATGCTGTAACATACTTTGGTGTGTGGCGATATTTTAAAACCCCATGTTTTTGCTTTTTCTAAATTTTGAGAATGAGAAGCGGTAGGAAGGGTTTTTCCTATCATGTAGTACAAATAACAATCTAAACGGCGCTTGGCTACCGCCGAGGAGTCTTGCATTTTCATGGTGCCACTGGCGGCATTGCGCGGGTTGGCTAGAGGGGGCTCGCCTATCTCCTCGCGCTCTTTATTTATTTTTTCAAACATGCGGTGCGATAAAAAAACCTCACCTCGTATTTCAAAAAAATCAGAAAAATCGTTTTTTAGTTGCAAAGGGATGCTTCGTATGGTTTTTACATTATTAGTAACATCATCGCCCTGTACTCCATCGCCGCGGGTAAGCGCTTGCACCAATACCCCTTGCTTATATGTCAGACTAATGCTTAACCCATCAAATTTTAATTCACACACATACGCTACCGGAGTATTTAATAAATCAGAATGGTTTATACCCAAGCCCTTCCGCACGCGCTCATCAAAATCCTGTAAATCTTCTTTGCTATAACTGTTACTTAAAGACAACATAGGGTATTCGTGCGCTACGGTTTTAAACTCTTTGGTAATTTGCCCCCCCACCCGATGCGAAGGGGAAGTGGCATCAAAAAATTCAGGATGTTTTTTTTCTAAATCTAAGAGCTGTTCTATTAGCATATCAAACTCATAATCACTAACGCTGGGCTTATCTAACACATAATACTGGTAGTTGTGTTGATTTATATCTTCTCGAAGTTGTTTTATTTTTTGTTCTGTGTTCATGAATAGAAAAAGCTATTTTTAATAGGTTACTAAGATAGGGAATGATTTTTGTTTCCTAAAAACAAGCTTTTTCTTTCTTCTATTTCCCGTAAAAATGGTATTTTTGAAAAAATTTTTTACATACACAATGGGACGCATATTTGAAAAACGAAAGCACACCATGTTTGCTCGCTACGCTAAGATGGCAAAAGTATTTACGCGCATAGGAAAAGACATTGCTATGGCTGTAAAAGCCGGAGGCCCTAATCCCGATACTAACGCGCGCTTACGCATCTGCATTCAAAATGCGCGGGCGGCTAATATGCCTAAAACAAATGTAGATGGCGCCATTAAACGCGCTTCGGATAAAGATACCTCCAACTACGAAGAAGCCATTTACGAAGGATACGCTCCGCACGGGGTACCTGTGTTGGTAGAGTGCACCACCGATAACCCTACCCGCACCGTAGCCAACGTGCGCATGTACTTTACGCGCAACGGCGGAACGTTAGGTACGAACGGCTCGGTAAGTTTTATGTTTGAACGAAAAGCCCTATTCAAAATATCCTCCGAAAATCTAAATAAAGATGAAATAGAGTTTGAACTGATAGACTTTGGCGCCGAAGACTTTACTTGGGATGAAGAGCACCGCGAGCTTATTATACAAACACCCTTCGCCGAATTTGGCGCGATGCAAAAAGCATTAGAAGATAAAAAAATTGAAATAAAAGAAAGCTCTAAGGTTTTTATTCCTACTACATACAAAGAACTAAACGACGAACAAGAGGCCGAAGTGCTTGCTATGATAGAAAAAATGGAAGATGATGATGATATTGTAGCCGTATATCACAATGCAAAATAAAAATGCGCTGGTAATAGAAAAAAGCGTATCTTTGAATTGAAATTATGAGTTTGTATAGAAAGAAGATCCTTTTTTTTGCATCGGTTCTTACCTTTGCGTTTGTCGTTTTTTTTACTACGATAAACGATTCTTTTTCGTTTGAAAAAATAGAACCTTCTTTTTTGTTTTCGTCCTCCGTTAAAAAAGAAGCCGATTTACACCAAGAAAGCAGGGAGCCAGTTTATACTTCTATTTTTAATTTTATTGCAAACTGCAACCCCTTTAAACCGAATAAAACACAATAGGGTTTGTTTAGTCGTTTTTTTAAAAAAATAGCGATAAGCTTAGTACGCTTTTACCAACAAGCTATTTCTCCGCACCTGATGTCTTCTTGTCGCTACACCCCCTCTTGTTCGCAATATACCATAGAGGCCATTCATAAATACGGCGCCTTAAAGGGCTGTTGGATAGGGTTTAGGCGTATTATACGCTGTGCCCCTTGGGGTGGCAGCGGCTACGATCCCGTAAAGTAATTCTTGTAAAAAAGGTTTGCTCAATATCAAAAGCATTTTTACTTTTGAAACATGATAATTGTTACAGGTGCTGCCGGCTTTATAGCCAGTTGTTTGGTAAAACAACTTAATGAGATAGGAATAGACAACCTTATTCTATCAGATGATTTTTCTTCTATAGAAAAAAATAAAAACACAGAGAATGCTCGTTTTTTACAAAAAATACATCGTAATGAATTGCCTTTGTGGATAGAAAAAAAAGCACAAGAAATTTCTTTTGTGTTTCATATAGGCGCGCGCACCGACACCACCCTTTTTGATATAGCTACTTTTAATGCTTTAAACCTGCATTACACACAAACTTTGTGGAACGTTTGCGCAACACATCAAATACCTTTTGTGTATGCATCTTCGGCGGCTACTTATGGCATGGGTGAGTACGGCTATGACGATGAAGACGAAAGTATTATAGAAAAATTAAAACCATTAAACCCCTATGGCGATAGTAAAAACGACTTTGATAAATGGGCGTTGAAACAAAAAAGCAGTCCGCCTTACTGGGTAGGGTTAAAATTTTTTAATGTGTATGGCCCCAATGAATATCATAAAGGGCGTATGGCCTCTGTTATTTTTCATGCGTATAAACAAATAAAACAAAACGGGGATGTAAAACTATTTCGATCGCACAACCCTCAATATGCAGATGGAGGGCAGTTGCGCGATTTTGTATATGTAAAAGATGTGTGCAGCGTGTTGTTGTTTTTGCTTCAAAATAAAGTAGGGAATGGTATTTATAATTTAGGCACCGGCACAGCACGCACTTTTTTAGATTTAGCAAAAAATACTTTTAAGGCTTTGCACCTTACCGAGCGCATAGATTTTATAGACACCCCTGCCGATATTAGAAATAAATATCAGTATTTTACGGAAGCTAAAATGAAAAAATTGATACAAGCAGGCTACACCAAACCTTTTCATACTCTCGAAGAGGGGGTAAGTGATTATGTAAAAAATTATTTGCTTACAGAAAAATACTGCTAAAAGTTTTTGCCTTTTACTTTCCTGAGCTAAAGCGCATTTCGTCTATAAGATACCCTGCACCGGCGTATTTATCTATTACAAAAAGGGTGTAGCGTATATCTAAGCTAATGTTTCTACATATATTAGGGTTGAACATCACGTCGCTCATGGTGCCTTCCCATACCCGGTCGTAATTGGTACCTATCAATTCGCCTTTAGCGTTTAATACAGGGCTGCCGCTATTGCCGCCGGTAGTGTGGTTGGTAGCCAAAAAAGATAGGTGCAAGGTTCCGTCTTTATCGGCATATCGGCCGTATTCTTTTTTTGCGTATAGCTCTTTCATTTTTGGAAAGATCACAAACTCATCGTTGTTGGGGTTTTCTTTTTCCATCATGCCATCTAATGTAGTAAAGTATTTGTATGAAACACCGTCGCGTGGTTCGTAGCCTTTTACTTTTCCATAGGTAAGGCGGAGGGTAGAATTAGCATCTGGATAAAAAATTTTATCTTTATATACCTTTGTTAATTTGTCTATATATGTCTTATACAAGGCATTTAGCTGTGTTTCTATATCCGAATAAGGGGCTAGCACATTATCGTTGTAATAAGCATATATGTTTTTCCATACTTTGTACACCCAATCGTTTTCTATCTCTTGAGTGGAGCCATTTTTTAATACCTGTAAATAGCGATTTTTGTTTATAAACAGGCACTCGTTGTATATTTTTTCTGTAAGGGCAGCATCATTGTTTTGATATGCCGAAAGCAAACTATCTAAAGCGGGAACCCGTATGTTTTTAGTTAAGCCCTTGCTGTACATTTCAAGCATGGCTTGACAAATGATTTTATCCATTTCTTTATTATATGTTTTAAAAAAGCGTTCGTTGCTTTCGTATGTTTTGGTAAATTCTTTTTGTTTGTCGCTTTCGTTTTTTCCTTTTAGTGAGGCAATAAGTTTGTCGGCGGCTCGAGCGGCTGTAAAAGCATTGATGCCCAGCAAGCATTCTCCATAATAATCTAATTGTTTTTGATATATACTGTATGCGTTATATAATGTATGAAAATCGGAAAACACTTTATTGAATTTTTCTTTTTCAAGAGGGTCGGTTGTTAGTAGGGCTAAAAATTTCTTTTCAAAGTCTTTCTTTTTATTTAATGCGTCAAATTTTTGTAAGCCTTGCATTTCGCCCATCCATTTTTTCCAGTAGTTCGCTACCGATGCGTAATTGGCGGCATAGGCAATGCGGGTAGTATCGTTTGTTTTCATAAATTGATTCATGATAGCTAATCGTTTTTCGCGTAGTGCCACTCGGGTAGGATCGCTTTCATTCATTAAAATAGCTACGGCATCGCTAAACAGATATTCTTGTGTACGCCCCGGGAACCCATACACCATAGTAAAATCACCCTCTTGCACTCCTTTTAGTGAAATAGTAAGTGATTTTTTAGGTTTGTAGGGCACATTATCGGCAGCATACTCGGCGGGTTCGTTGTTTTTATCGGCATAAATCCGAAATATTGAAAAATCTCCGGTATGTCGGGGCCACATCCAGTTATCGGTATCGCCGCCAAATTTTCCGATAAAAGAAGGAGGGGCGCCTACCAGTCGTACGTCTTTATAGCTTTGAGTAACAAATAAAATAAATTGATTTCCATAAAAAAAAGGCTTTACAAAAGCATCGTATTTGGTTCCTTTTGTAGTTTCAGCGGTTAGCTGCTCTCTGTTTTTTCTTTGAAGGGCCTCTACTTCTTTTTCATTCATGGTTTTGGTAAGCCCTGCATTTATTTTTTCGGTAACATCTTCTATACGAATAATAAACAGGGCGGTAAGTCCCGGGTTGCTAAGCTCTTGGCTTTGATTCATAGCCCAAAAGCCATTGGTTAAATAATCTTTATCTACGCTGCTGTGTGCGGCTATAGAAGCGTAGCCGCAGTGGTGGTTGGTTAAAAGCAATCCTTTTTCAGAAATTACTTCGGCGGTGCATCCCCCTCCAAATTGTACAATAGCATCTTTTAACGAGGTCGTATTGATGTCGTAAATATCTTTTGCAGAGAGTTTGCACCCTTGTTTTTTCATGTCTTTTTCATTGAGTTGTTGCAACAAAAAAGGAAGCCACATCCCTTCATCGGCTATGGTTTTAGCGCATAAGGCAAAAAAAGATATAAGGATAAACAATTTTTTCATAGGATACGTTCTTTTGTAAAAGCACATGGTTATAAATTTATGAACCTTCAAATATAACGCAAAAGTTTCATTTTAAAAGCAGAGTTATTACCCAATGTTTTTTGCTTACGCTTTTGTAACGAGCCTGATTATACGAAACGCCGACCGCTAAAGTTGTTAGCCTTTTGTTCATAACCAATGGCTAAAAAGCCATATAAATGGCCTATTTTAGCTGTTTAGCACTACAACCTATAAATAGACAAAAATGAGCACATTTAGAATTTTAAACCGAATAGTAGAAATAAACATCGCCAACATAAAATATGCCGACATAGAGCTAAGTGGGAACACCTGTTTTGTGGGTACCAATAACTTTGGTAAAACCAGTTTGCAACGCGCTATCCTTTTTTTTTACAGCGCTAATAGTCGCGGCCTAGGTATATCGGCATCTCAAAAACCATTTGAAGAACACTACTTTCGTTACGAAAACTCGTATATTGTATATGAAGTAGATACAGAAGAAAAACCGTTTTTTGTAATTGCGTATCGCCACAACAAAGTGTGTTTCCGCTTTGTAAATGCGGCATACAGCGCCGATTATTTTTTTAACGAGAACGATGAGGCTGTAAAAATACAAGAAGTGCTGCGTAATTTTGATAAAGCCGGGATTTTTTATAGCAACCAAATAGATACTTTTGAGCGTTATCGCAATATATTGTTTGGAACCGAAACAGATAAAAATTTAAACAACTTTTTTATCTTAAAGGGAAACGAAAAGTATCAAAATATCCCCAAATCGATCACGAATGTATTTTTGAGTTCCAAATCTTCTATCGATTCTCGTTTTATAAAAGATTTTATCGCCAACGCCATAACTACAGAAACATCAGGCATTAAATTAGAGCAAGTAGAGCGCCAACTACGCCAGTTCAACGAAAAATATACCGATATAGAAACCTATCTAAAAAAAGAATCGCAGCAGTTGATTGAAATGATCGAGAAAAAATTTGATCAAGTAAAAATGATTAAATCGGCTCAAACGGAAATGGCTGAAAAATTAGGAAACAGCCTGCGCTATGCCGAAACACAAAACGACAACATGCTTAATGGCGTAAAGAAAAAAGAAGAAGATTTGCGCCAGCATACTGCCGACCACGAGTTTCAAAAGGCCAATATAGAAGACCAACAGAACAATATCCGCGAAGAAATTGGGTATTATGATCGCACCATAAGGGATACCAATAAAAAATTAAAAGGATACCAAGAACAAAACATTCAGGCAGCAGTAGAAAAATACAACGAACGAGAAAAATGGCAGGTAGAACTTAATGTGGCACGCAAAGAATACGACTCGCTTACCAGTAACGTACAAAACTTAGAGTTAAAATTTACCTCGTTGTTTGAACAATTACAAAACGAAAAAAACGCATATCTCAACAGCATTGGCGCCCGTATTGCGCAGCTATCAAACGACTACAACGAGCGACAACTTTTAAGCAAAAACGATTTTAATAGAAAAGAAAATGATTTGAAAGATCGCCGCGACAAAATGCTGGCAGAAATAAACACAGAAGTTACGGCCAAACAAATTGAATTTAACGAACTGAAATCAGAAGAAAAAGTAATTCGCAGCACCCGCTTTCATGAGCACGAGATAAAAGAGTTGGAAACAGAATTGAACGAACTACGTGCCGTTACCTATAAAAACAGATCGGAGCGCGCTATAAAAAACAACTTAATACAGAGCTTACAAAAAGAGTGGGAGGGCAGCGAGCAAAAATTAAAAACGGAATTAAATAAAGAAATTGAGGCTTGCAACACCTATATTTCGTGCAAAAAAGAAGAGATAAAAACGATTGAAGAAAAACTAAATATACAAGCCGACGCTTTTTATGGTTATCTAGAAAAAAATTATAAAAATTGGCACGAAACAATTGGTAAAGTTTGTAATGAAGATATTTTATTTCGCTCCGATTTAAAACCTGAAGTAAAAGCCGGGCTTACCGATACCCTTTATGGTATTAGCTTAGAATTAGGAGGCATGCCCGTAATATCTAAATCTATTGAAGAGTATCAAGCATCAAAAAATGTATTGCTAAGCGAAATAAAAGAAGCTGAAAATAAACTAAACCAAGCACAGACACTTAATAACGAAGAAAAAATAGTATCGGCAGATAAATACGGTAAGCAAATAGGCGAACTGAAAGAGGAAGTAAAAGTGCTTTCATATAGCTTAGAGTTATCCGAAAAAAGAGAACAAAAACTAACTACAGAATTAGACGACTGGAAAAAAAGAGCGAACAGCGAAGTAGAAGATTCCTTAATAAGTAATAGACAAAAACAAAATTTATTGGAAGAAGAACTTTCTATTCTCAATAAAAGAAAAAACATACAGTTATCTGAATTTAACGAACAGTTCGACTCGGTAAAAAAACATTTTGAAGATAGAATAAACGAACTAAAAAACAGGCAGGAAGAGGAGTTGGCTGCTTTAGAAGAGGAAAAAGAAAAAATAATAAAATCGTTGGAGGAAAAAGAAAAAACCATAAACAACGAAAAAGAAGGAAATTATAAAGATAAAGGAGTAGATAGCAAACACATAAAAGAAGTTGATGCAAAAATAAAAAAACTGCAAGAAAACATTAAAGAAATTGACCGCCACGCTCAAATAGTAAATGACTATTTAAAAGATAAGCGCGAATTATTTGATAAACTACCCGACTTCACACAGAAAAAAGAGGATTTGGTAAAACAAATGAACGTGCTTACGGAGTCTTTGGACGAGGCCAGCAGAAAGTACAACCTAAAGCGCATGGATATAAATAAAGAAAAGCGCGCTTTGGAAGAAGAATTGATTGAGTTTAATAACGGCATCAGTTATTTCAGTAAAAATTTTAGAGAAACCCCCGTGTATAATAAATATGCAGAGGTTATTGAGCGTGCTGAGCCTAAAAAAACCAATTACAGTGTAATGGATTTATGTACCCAGCTTTTAAAAAATGATTCTCATTTTAATGAAGAATACGGGGCGTTTCAGCGTTATGTAAATGAATTTAGCGGCAAGTTTAGGTTAGAGAATCACTTTGGTTTTAGTATTAGAAATGATGCCACTCAAGCTGAGTACGAACGGTTTGCACAATACCTTACCAATTTTGTACATGAAAATAAAATTGAGTTATCGGTAGCTGAAACGGCCACACAAATCAGCTTAGTAACCGATTCTATTGCTACTAAAGTAAAAGAGTTAAGCAACCAACAACATAAAATACAACATATTATTTCTTTGATTGCCGAAGATTTTAAAAAAGCGGAGTTTGAAGAAAGTAAACTGATAGAATTTATTAAAATAAAACTAGAAGAAAGCGACAATAAAGTATATAAACTGCTGAAAAAGATAGAAGAATTTAAAGACGAGCATGGGCACTTTTATGGCGAAGGCTTGTTTAACACAGACTTTGCTACCACCAAAAACAGAGATATAAATCAACGTGCGGTAAAATTATTAGAAAGCCTGCGTAACGCCATTAAGGAGCAAGAACAAGAGGAAATTCGTTTACAAGATTTATTCGAATTGAAATTTAATATCAAAGAAGGCGTAAACGAAACCGGTTGGACGCATAAAATCGACAGCATCGGCTCTACCGGAACCGATATATTAGTAAAAGCCATTATTTACATTACGTTATTGCATGTGTTTATTAAAGAATCTTCGCACCGAAGCAGCAAAGAGTTTAAAGTACATTGCATAATTGATGAGGTAGGTCAAATATCGGCTCACTACCTAAAAGAACTTTTAAAATTTGCTAAAAATAGAAACATCATGATGATTAACGGGTTGCCCAATAAAAGCGGCTTAGAAAGTCATTACCGATATACCTATCAGTTTCGACGAGAAGAAGACAACTCCGTTCGTATTTTCCCAAGCATTGTTACAGAGGTAGAAGCATAAACTTAAAAAATATATTTTATGCCTTCTTTTGACGTAACCAGTAAAGTTGAAATTCAGTTGTTGGATAACGCCATCAATGTAGCTAAAAAAGAAATTACTACCCGGTTTGATTTCAGGAATTCTAAAACGGAAATAGAGTTAGATAAAAAAAACTTTTTAATAAACATTACCACCGAAAACGATATGCGCTTAGACTCTATCATAGATGTGCTGCGTAGCCGTATGATAAAACAAAAATTAGACCCCCGATGCCTAGACGAAAGTAAAGAACATTACCCAAGCGGTATGTTTGTGAAAAAAGAATTGAAAGTAAAGAACGGATTGGATAAAGAAGCTGCCCGAAAAATAAATGCGGATATAAAAACGGCCAAGCTAAAAGTTACTGCGCAAGTGATGGACGATATCATCAGAGTAAGTGCAAAAAAAATAGACGACTTACAGTCTGTAATAGCCCTGCTTCGAAGTAAAGATTATGAGCAGCCCCTGCAATTTGTAAATATGAAATAAGAGCTCGCTTTTATGAAAAGTAAAGTCAAAAAATATCTTTTTTTCGCCCTGTTTTTTTTAGGAAATACGTTTATGCTGCGCACCGTAGCACAAAATTTTGGTGAAACAAAAGAACACAAGCGCATGTGGCGCCACTGGAGTAAAAAAAGCGACGCCTTTAATCCTAATGTAAAAAACGGAAAATCCATTCATGCACAAAGCAAAAAAGACGCAAAAGAAAATAAAAAAGTGCTGAAAGAACAGGCAAAAGAAATTAGAAAGCAAAAACGCAAACAAAAAAAACATTACAAAACAGGAAAGTAATTTATGTTTAAAAAAAATGTTCTTATTTTTTCTATTCTTATAGCTATGTTTTTAGGTGTGGGCTTAGGCGTTATTATCAACCATCAATACACCCATGTTTTTTCAGAAATAAAAAAAAGCGCGCACTCGGCCGCACAATGGCAGCAAATTAACCAAGATGAAAAAATAATAAAAAAAGAAATAGCAGGCCCTTTTTCTTTGCTAAGTGATATTTTTTTACGTTTAATAAAAATGATCATCGCTCCTTTAGTCTTTTCGGTGTTGGTAACGGGCATTGCTAAAATAGGTGATTTTAAAACGGTAGGACGCATGGGGATTAAAACTCTTTTGTATTTTACTTCGGCTACGCTTATCGCTTTGTTTTTAGGATTGTGTATTGTTAATATATTTCAGCCCGGTAAAAAAATACACATGGATTTGCCCAGCACAGGCGCAGAAAGCGGCATTCAGGCACACGCACAAACAGCCAAAAATTTTATTACCCATATTATTCCGGAAAGCATAGTAGATAGCATGGCGCATAACGATATTTTACCTATTGTAGTTTTTGCTTTATTTTTTGGCATAGCCACCGCCTCTTTAGGTAGTAAGGGAAAAATAATTATTGATTTTATTGAAGCCGTTTCACAGGCTATGTTTAAAGTTACAGATTATGTTATGAAGGCAGCTCCTATAGGCGTTTTTGGAGCGGTAACGGCTGTAGTTATCCAACAGGGGGTGGGAGTATTAAAAAGTTATGCGTACCTTATGCTGTGTTTTTATGGGGGCTTGTTGTTTTTTGTTTTTGTGATACTAGCCGGCATTTGTTTTGCATTAAAAATAAATTTCTTTAAACTTTTTTCTTATATAAAAGAGCCGGTGTTGCTTGCCTTTAGTACAGCCAGCTCCGAAGCGGCTATGCCCCAAACGATAGAACAATTAGAGAAATATGGGCTGAGAAACAAGACCGTAAGTTTTGTGTTGCCTTTGGGCTATTCGTTCAATTTAGATGGCTCTATTATGTACATGACTTTTGCTACTCTATTTATTGCGCAAATGTATGGTATTGATATTTCGTTTGCAGACCAAGTAAAAATGATGTTGGTTTTATTGGTTACCAGCAAAGGAATGGCAGGTGTGCCGCGCGCATCGTTGGTGGTTATTGCGGGCATGCTTAGCATGTTTCATATTCCGGTTGAGGGTTTATTGCTTCTTTTAGGTATAGATCAACTGTTGGATATGGGGCGTTCGGCAACCAACGTAGTGGGTAACGCAGTGGCTTCGGCTGTAATAGATAAGTGGGAAAAATAGATGCGCGTTGTTTTTATCGAGCGTATTTTTCGTCTTCTTTGGCCCAATTAATTTTTTTAAAGCCCCTGTATGCTCCCGAAAAAAATAATTCTAAGCGAACACCTACGATAGTCTGCGCTGCATTTACATCTACAAAAAAACAGGTGCCTAAGCCATAATCAAAATTTATTTTGTAAAAAATCTTAGCGTTGATGTAGCCTCCTACATTAGAAATAGCTTGATTGTATAAGGCCGACGTGTCTGAACGTTTATAACCTCCGGTATAAGAAATTCCGCCATAGGCCGCAAAAAAATAGGTGCATCGCTCTATCTTATATCCAAAACCTACATGCGCATTGGCTGCCGTGCTAAGAATAAGAAAATAAGGCCCCATTAAAAAAGCACCTAATTGAAATTGCATTTTTTTTACATGAAACTGATAATCTACCGCCGAGTTTAGTTGTCCGCCCGGCCAGCCGCTATTATACCCATATCCTCCGCCTATAGTAATATAATTGTTGTATATGCGATAGCGTTTGTTTTTTATTACAATTTCTTTTTTTCTATTAAAAACAGAGGTGTCTTTATACATTAAAATAAGATCTTTGTTTAGCTTTTTTAATGTAGGTCTTTTTAATAAACGGCTAAACGGTTTGGGATCTACTATTTGTACCTTTCCGCTTGGCGTTGTATGTGGGGTAAGCGTGTTTGTGGAGGGCGCCGGCACCGTGGTGGGCGTTGGTACAGGTGCTGTGGTGGGTGTTTCCGCTGTATGGTTCTGTATAGTAATGGTATCGGCCTTTAGCTGCTTTGTGCTATCTGTTTGCTGCGCTTGTGCAATATGCAAGCAAAAAAAAACAAAAAAAATATGCCAAAGATGTTTTGCCATGGGCAATAAAAAAATCTAAAAATAAAACGCGTATGTGTGCCGGTCTTTTTGTTACAAAAATTATAATACCATTTCAGGAACGTTATCGTTGGCTATTAGTTTTCCGGCGGTAGCGTTTTTTATTTGCTCTATACTAATACCGGGCGCTCGTTCCAATAGGCGAAAGCCCCCTTCTTTTACAATCTCAAAAACGCCCAACTCGGTTACTATTTTTTTTACGCAGCGTACCCCCGTTAGAGGTAAACTGCATTTGGGTAATAATTTTGATTCGCCTGCTTTGTTTACGTGTTGCATGGCTACAATAATATTTTTGGCAGAGGCTACTAAGTCCATAGCGCCTCCCATACCTTTTACCATTTTCCCGGGTATTTTCCAGTTAGCAATATCTCCATTTTCGCTTACTTCCATAGCTCCTAATATAGTAAGATCTACTTTTTGGGCGCGTATCATACCAAAACTCATAGCGCTATCAAAAATAGAAGCTCCTTTTAAAAGGGTAACGGTTTGTTTTCCTGCGTTAATTAAATCAGCATCTTCTTCGCCCTCGTAAGGAAAAGGACCCATGCCCAAAATACCGTTTTCACTTTGTAACTCTACGTTTACATCTTTAGGTATAAAATTGGCTACTAAGGTAGGGATGCCAATACCCAGGTTTACAAACATACCGTCTTTTACTTCTTTTGCAATACGTTGCGCTATTCCGTTTTTATCTAACATGCTGACTTTTTTATTGGGATAAAAGTAGTATTATTTTTTGGGATAGGTTTATTTTTATTACCGCATTTGGGGTAAAAAACAAATGGAAAAAAGAAGAGAAAAAACCGGGTTATTCCTTTAATCGACTTAGCAAATCAACGTCAATGCTTTTTATGTTGCGATAAATCATGCTTAATATAGCAAGGCCAACGGCTACTTCGGCAGCGGCAACGGCCATAATAAAAAATACAAAAATCTGCCCGCTTGAGTCGTTGTGAAGCGTAGCAAAAGCAGCTAAAAGCAAGTTTACGGCGTTTAGCATCAGCTCTATGCACATAAAAATAATAATAGCGTTGCGGCGCGCCATTACCCCAACGGCTCCTATAATAAATAGGATGGCGCTTAAAAAAATGTAGTAGTGTATAGGAATCGTGTTTATCATGCTTATTTAATTTCTTTTTTACCCAACATTATAGCTCCAACCAGGGCTCCCAATAATAAAACAGAAGCGATCTCAAAAGGAAATAAAAAATCTTTAAATAGCACAATGCCTAAATTTTTTACCATACCTATTTGCGAAGCTCCGGTTTGCGAAAAGGATAATTGCTCTGCCCCTTTTAAAGTTCCTACCAATACAGCTAAAAAAACCCCGCCTATTAAGCCAGCAATTAATTTAGTCATTAGTGTTTTTTGAGGTTCCGTATCTTGGTTCAAATTCATGAGCATAATAACAAATAAAAACAATACCATAATAGCTCCGGCATACACTACAATATGCACTACGGCTAAAAACTGTGCGTTAAGCAAAAGATAATGCCCTGCAATGCAAAAAAAAGTCATTACCAAATACAAAACACTGTTTATAGGGTTTCGGGTAAATACTACCATAAGCGCAAACATAATAGCAAGGAAAGATAAAATTCCAAAAAGCCATTGAGTGATTGAGTATCCCATAACGATTGTTACAAATTACTGATTTTAAACGGTCGCTAAGGAACTACTTTTTTTAAAAATATGCAATAAAAAAATGGGGTGTTTTTATATAAAAACACCTAAATCGCAACAATTCGTTTGTTTTCAGTACGTTACTATGTGCTTTTAACAATAATTGAGGATAGGAGTTATTTTTTCAAAGGCCTCATCTATTACGTTTATACCCGGTTTTTTTCCTTTTTCTAAACTCCCAAAAACCGAATCAATACCTAGCATTTTGGCTCCATTTAAAGTAGCCCAAGTAAGTACTTCTTGTGTGCTTATGGCAGGGAAATGTTTTTTTATGCTTTTTATTTCTTCAAAAATGCTGAGCGTGTTGTTGCTGGCGTAACTGTCGGTACCCAGTGTAATGGTGCTGTTATATTTTGTAAGTAAGGGTATGGGGGGCAAGCTGTTTTCTATATATAAATTGGCTTTTGGACACAAACACCAAAATAAATGCGGGTGATTTTTTTTAGCAAACTGTATATCCTCTTCAGAGGTGTAGGTGTTATGCACCAGTTGCACCTTATTTTTTTTTGGCAAATAGGGTAAGGTGGCCTGCAAGCTGGTTTTACCCGGCGCCTGCCAGGTTTCAGTAGGTATGTGGAAACTTTTTAGCCGCTCTAAAATGCTCCCTTTTTTTTCTAAAAAAAACACATTTTCATCGGCTGTTTCTTGATTGTGTATGCTCAATACGGTTTTGTTTTTCTGTGCTTGCTCGGCCAATAAACTCAGTAATTTTGTAGAAGCCGAATAAGGAGCATGCGGTACTATAGAGCAAGGGTTATTACTTTGCTGTTGCCATTCTTGCTGCAAGCGCAAGCCTTTTTCCATAGCGGCTTCTGCGCGATTTTCGTCAAAAGCATATACTTCTATAAAAGTATAGTAGTGTATTTTTGATTTCGCTTTGCAATAAAAAGAATGATGGGTGTTGGATATATCGCCTACAGCTACAATGCCGTTTGCATGCATTTCTTGGTCGGCCTGCACCAGGGCTTGCTCCACCTCTTCGTCGCTGGGTTTTTTTAAAGCTTCTACTTCTTTTATAAAATGATGAAGCCCTGTTTGCGTTTGTATTTTCCCTTTCATAAAAGAAAGTTCTAAATGGCAATGGGCATTTACAAAGCCCGGACAAAAAGATCCTTTATAATGTTGTATTTTTAACGCATCAATATCGGTGTTGGATATAATATCCAAAAGGGTTCCGTCATCTTTCGTTACTACTACGCTGTTTTGTAGTGGAGCGGTATGAATGGGGTAAATAGTATCAGCCGAAAGAAATCGCATGTTAGTTAAATGCCCTTTTTAATGCGCGTGTATTTGGTTATGCAGAAGCCGTTTTTGTCGCTTTTATTACGCAAGTTGATATTTTTTCGGCTAATGTTTTCATGTCTTCTTCTGTCCATTTGTATTTTATGCCAAAAGAAATAAGGCGCCCAATTACCTCTTGTGTTTTGGGTAGGTGCAGGTTTTTATAGTCTTGTGGTGCGCCCAGTACCTCTACGGGTAATTTAGAAACGGTGCGCATTTCTTTTATATGATCCCACTGATTTATGAAGTGATACATGTTTTTATACCAGTAATCAAAGCCAACTACTTCAGCCGCTTTCATTTCATCTACTACGCGTTGTGCTATTTCTGTATTAGGCAGCATTAAATTTAAAAAAGTTGCGGAGTCTCCATCGGGGTCAGCCACTTTAGCAAAGGATATACCTTCTGTTTTGCTTAAAAGGTTTTGTATGATTTTTTTGTGATGACGGTTTTTTTCTTTTATGGCAGGCACTCGGCGTGTTTGCGCTACACCTATAGCAGCATGTAGTTCGGATATGCGGTAGTTGAAGCCTAAGTAGGGATGTTGTTCCATGCCGCGTACGGAGCCTATGTGGTCGTGTCCATGGTCGCTATATACATCGGCTTTTTTGTAGGTATGTTCATCGTTAGTAACCAATACGCCCCCTTCTCCGGCGGTTGCAATTTTAAAAAAATCGAAAGAGTAAGAGCCTGCTTTACCAAACAAGCCGGTATAGGTTCCTTTGTAGGAAGCGGCAAAGGCTTGCCCGGCATCTTCTACTAAAATAAGATGGTGGTCGTTTATTACTTTCATTAGGCTATCCATGTCGGCCATACCACCGCACATGTGCACCAGGCATACGGCTTTTGTTTTTGGACTAAGTGCTTTTTTTATTCCTTCGGCGCTTAGGCATAAAGTTTCATCTATTTCAGCAAACACGGGTAAGGCGCCTACAAAAAGTACGGCTTCTATGGTAGCCATGAAGGTAAAAGGCGGTACAATAACCTCATCTCCGGCCCCAATTCCGCTGGCAGCAAGGGCGGTAGCAATAGCGGTAGAGCCGCTGCTTACGGCGTGTGCATATTTAGCATTCGTAATTTTTTTTACTTCCGCTTCAAAATCTTTTGCTTTCCAATGGTTGTTGCGTAAGGCATCGTGGTTGTAACGGAATAAAATCCCGGTGGATAATACATCGTCAATTTCTTTGCGCTCTTCTGCGCCAAATAATTCGGTTCCAGGCATGGTGTTTTTTTATAGGGCAAAGATACAAAATTTAGGCTTATACTAAAGCGATTACAAAATAGTATAAAGTCGTATTGTAAACCATAAAAAACGGATACGCTTTTTACTGTTTCTGATAAGCAGCTGTTTTGTTTTCATAGATGTTTCGGAAATAAAAACACATCTTGAAACAGCAAGGATTGAACGAGCGTTTTTTATTTTATATTCAAATGAAAGCGTTTTTCATTTTCTATATAAGCTTCCAGTGTGTCGCCTATGTGTACAGGGCCAACGCCTTGCGGCGTTCCGGTAAAAATCAAATCGCCGGTTTTTAAAGTAACAAATTGCGAAACGTAGCTAATTATTTTATCAAACGAAAAAAGCAAGTCTTTTGTGTTTCCGCTTTGGCGTGTAGTTCCGTTTATGGTAAGATGAAAAGAAATAGCGTTGAGGTTAGGAAATTGATCTTTAGACATGAATTGCCCTATGGGTGCTGCGTTGTCAAAGGCTTTTGCTTTTTCCCAGGGCAAACTTTTCTCTTTGCATTGTTGTTGTAGGTCGCGGGCGGTAAAATCAATCCCAATACCTATTTCGTTGTAGTAGGCATGTGCAAAAGATTCGGCAATATGTTTGCCGTTTTTACAAATTTTCAATATCAGTTCTACTTCATGATGCAGGTCTTTAGTAAAGGCGGGGATATAAAATTCTTTTTCTTTCAGCAAAGCTGTTTCTGGTTTCATAAAAAACACCGGTTCTAAAGGCGCTTCGGCTTTCATTTCTTTAGCGTGTTCGGCATAATTGCGCCCTATGCAAATAATTTTCATACGTATTGTTTTTTTAGAAGCTTAGTAAGGTACTTTCCTAAAATATCAAATTCTATATTTACGGTGGTACCCACCTGTATTTGGTTAAAATTGGTATGTGTTAAGGTATAAGGAATAATATAAACAGAAAAAGTATCGTTGGTAGCATGTACTACGGTAAGGCTTACTCCGTTTACAGCAACACTGCCTTTTTCTACCGTTATATTTCCTTTACAGGCATCGTATTGAAAGGTAAAAAGGGTGCTGCCTCCCTCATCTTTTCGTTGAGTACATATTGCCGTTTGGTCTATGTGCCCTTGTACAATATGCCCATCAAAGCGACCGTTAGCAGGCATGCAGCGTTCTAAGTTTAGTAGTTCGTTTGTTTTTAGCAAACCCAAATTGGTTTTTTCAAGCGTTTCTTTAATGGCGGTAACTTTATAGCTGTTGGCGTTGATATCTACCACGGTAAGGCACACGCCGTTGTGCGCCACGCTTTGGTCTATTTTTAATTCGTGGGTAAAAGGGCAAGAGCAATACAAGTGCAAGTTGTTTTGTTCCTGCTCTATTTTCTCTACTTTTCCTAAGGCTTCAATAATTCCGGTAAACATAAGGCAAAGATACGGCTTTATCCTAAAAAATAGCGAATGCTTTTGTAGAGAATATATACACCGAGAAAGCCGTCGTTTGCATGGCAGATAATGCTATCTTTGCACCCTATGCGTATCGTTGGTTTTATATTTTTTCTTTCCGCAGCGCTGTTTTCTTGCAAAGAGCAATCGTTAGAGGGAAAAAATACCGCTTCGGAACAAGTGGTGGCTCGTGTATTGGATAAAAAACTAACCGCTTTGGATATAAAAAAGGTATTACCTAAGTACAACTCCCCAAAAGACAGCGCTTTGTTTACCCAATCGTACATAAAACAATGGCTTACAGGCGAATTGCTGTTGCATCAAGCGGAAGCTAATTTATCAGAAGCCGATAAAAACATTCAACAAGAGTTAGATGAGTATCGCAAAAGTTTGTTGCTATATCGTTATGAAACCCAATTGGTGCGCCAGAAGTTGGATACTGCGGTTTCCCCGCAAGAGATAGAAGCATATTACAACGATCACGCTCAAAATTTTATGCTGAAAGAAAATATTGTAAAAGTATCTTACGTAAAAGTGCAAAAAAAAACATCTAATATAGAAAAAGTAAAAAAATGGTATAACTCTAATAAAGAGGCCGATCAAGAGAGTTTAAAAAAATTTTGTATTCAATATGCCGATAACTTTTTTTTAGATAATACCACTTGGCTGCTTTTAGATGATGTGATGAAAGAAATTCCGCTGCACGACTATAACCCCGAATTACTATTAAAAACAACTCGGCAAATAGAACTTAGCGACAGCACGTTTAATTACTATCTCAATATCGTTGATTTTAAAATAAAGAACACCCCTTCGCCTTTAAGCTTTGAAAAAGAAAATATCCGCCAAATTATCATTAACAAACGAAAACTTACCTTGATAGAGGAAATGAAACAAGAAATATACAATCAAGCTAAAGAAAACAATACCTTTGAGGTTTTTAGCACAAAATAAAATCATGTCAAGCCTTTTTTTACATACCAGAAAAACAACCGTGCTGCTATTTTTACTGATGATAGCCTATACGCTTACTGCCCAGCAGAATATTGATAAAACCATTGCCGTAATAGGAAAATACATTGTGTTGCGCTCGGAATTTGAGCGAGAGCTGAAGGCACTAAAATCAGAGGGAATAAAAATAAACGATTCAACAAAAGGAGTGCTGCTTGATGAGTTGATGTATCAAAAACTGCTTGTATCACAGGCGGAAAAAGACAGCACCATTCAAGTAAAAGACGATCAGGTAGAAACAGAATTAAACCGCCGTATGAATTATTATTTGGCGCAATTTGGCTCGGAAGATAAGTTTGAGGCTTTTTATGGAAAACCTGTAAAACAGTACAAAGAAGAAATGCGCGACGACATTCGCTACATTTTACTTTCACAACAAATGCAGCAAAAAATTGTAGGCGATGCCAAGGTATCCCCATCGGATGTACGTTCTTTTTTCAACGCCATTCCTACCGATAGTTTACCTTTGGTAAGCACCGAAGTAGAGATAGGCCAACTAATAAAAAAACCGGTGGTTTCGGTAGAGGCAAAACAAGCCGCGCGCAGCAAGTTAGAGGGTTTGCGCCAACGCGTGCTAAATGGCGAAAGCATGAGTACCATTGCGGCCCTTTATACCGATGATCCCGGCTCGGCACGTTCGGGCGGCGAGTACGACAACATTGCCCGCGGGCAGTTTGTACCCGAGTTTGAATCGGTAGCTTTTCGCTTAAAACCCGGCGAAATTTCGGAAGTATTTGAATCGCCCTTTGGCTACCATTTTATACAACTTATTGCCCGCCGTGGCGAAATAGTAGATGTGCGGCACATCTTATCCGCACCCAAAATATCAAACCAAGATGTGCTGCATGCCAAAACCGAGTTAGATACAATATATAAATTGATTATAGAAGGTAAAACCACTTTTTGCGCTGCCTGCGCCAAACACAGCGACGATAAAGATACTAAAAACAACTGCGGTATTTTGCAAAATGCCAATGCCGGAACTACTAAATTTGAAATAGAACAAATAGGACAAATGGACCAAAACTTGGTTTTTATGTTAGACAAAATGGTGCCCGGCGACATCAGTAAGCCCATCATGCACTCGGAGTCAGACGGGAAACAATCGTTTAAAATTATTTATTTAAAATCGCGTTCAGAACCGCATAAAGCCAGTTTAAAAGAAGATTACCAGCGCATACAAAATATGGCGCAAATGACTAAGCAAAAAAAATTAGTAGATATTTGGGTAAATAAAAAACTAAAAGGCACCTATGTACATATAGATGCTGACTACAAAAACCTGCCCTTTAAAAGAAATTGGAAACAAGAAGGGCTGCAATAATGTTTAACAAAAATAAAACCCCGCCTACATCAGCGAGGTTTTTTTATGTCGGGCTGGCGCGACTCGAACGCGCGACCCCCAGCACCCCATACTGGTACACTACCAACTGTGCTACAACCCGATTTTTTTGAGGTGTGCAAAAATACATTTTTTATACAGAAAAATCAATCCTGCCTAAAACATTTTTATTGACCACTTTAATGACCTCATTTTCAGCATAATGAATTTATGCGGCTGTGTTTTTAAAAAAAGAACGGTTAACAGATAAAAGCTGATATTTACTATCTTCGCGCTCATGAATGAAGATGTGTTTAAAAACTTGGTATCGCACTGCAAAGAGTACGGATTTATTTTTCAAAGTAGCGAAATTTACGACGGTTTAAGCGCCGTGTATGATTATGCCCAAAACGGTACGTTACTAAAAAATAACATACGCCAATATTGGTGGCAAAGCATGGTGCAACTGCATGAAAACATAGTAGGCATTGATGCGGCTATTTTTATGCATCCCACCACCTGGAAAGCCAGCGGACACGTAGATGCTTTTAGTGATCCGCTTATTGATAATAAAGACAGCAAAAAAAGATATCGAGCCGATGTTTTGATAGAGGAACATGTAGCTAAAATAGAAGCTAAAATTGAAAAAGAAGTAGAAAAAGCAGCCAAACGTTTCGAAAATTTTGATGAAAAAATGTTTCGCAGCACCAACGCACGCGTGCTCGAATATCAAAAACAAACAGAAGCTATCAACACCCGATTTAAAACCGCATTAAACGATAATAACCTGGCAGAGGTAAAACAAATTATTATAGATTGTGAGATTACCTGCCCTATAAGCGGTAGCCGTAACTGGACTGATGTACGGCAGTTTAATTTGATGTTTGATACTAAATTAGGCTCAGTAAGTGATGATAGCAGTACCATTTACCTGCGTCCGGAAACGGCACAAGGTATTTTTGTGAATTTTTTGAATGTGCAAAAAACCGGCCGTATGAAAATTCCATTTGGTATTGCGCAAACCGGCAAAGCGTTTCGTAATGAAATTGTGGCTCGCCAATTTATTTTTCGCATGCGTGAATTTGAGCAAATGGAGATGCAGTTTTTTATTCGCCCGGGCACACAAAAACAATGGTACGAACATTGGAAACAAGCCCGCATGAAATGGCACAACGCTTTGGGTATTGATGAAAAGAAAAAACGGTTTCACGACCATATTAAATTAGCCCACTATGCTGATGCCGCATGCGATATAGAGTTTGAGTTTCCTTTTGGATTCAAAGAATTGGAAGGCATTCACAGTCGTACGGATTTTGATTTGCGCAACCATGAACAATACAGTGGAAAAAAACTTCAGTATTTTGATCCCGAATTAAATCAAAGCTATATCCCCTACGTAATAGAAACCTCCATTGGGTTAGACCGCATGTTTTTAGCTTTAATGTCGGCTGCCTATAAAGAAGAAAAGCTAGAAGATGGGAGTGAGCGCACCGTGCTAGCCCTGCCCCCCGCTTTAGCGCCTATAAAAGCAGCCGTTTTTCCATTAGTAAAAAAAGATGGCTTGCCTGAAATAGCAGAAAAAATAATGAATGAGTTAAAGTTTGAATACCATGTAACCTACGATGAAAAAGATACGGTAGGAAAACGTTACCGCCGGCAAGATGCCATTGGCACCCCTTACTGCATCACCATAGATCACGATACTTTGAACGACCAATGTGTAACCATACGCGACCGCGATACGATGAAACAAGAACGCGTTGCTATAGACAAGCTGCACAGCATTATTACCGAAAAAGTAAGCTTAAAAAATATATTGAAAAAAGCGATATAACGGAAGGAAATAAGAATACCAGTCGGGACTAATTTCTATCGAATGGTTTTGGTCTTTGGAACGGCAATAAAACCTTTCAAATACCCAAAACCTAAAACCCAAAATGACCATTTTGGGTTTGAACTTATTTTGTACTTTTGTCGGACAACAATGTTTGAAAATGAAAATTCATTTTATTGCCATTGGCGGCAGCGTGATGCACAACATGGCGCTGGCCATGAAAAACAAAGGATATATTGTTACCGGGTCAGATGATGAGATAAACGAGCCTTCGCGTAGCCGCCTGCAAAAACAAGGATTATTACCCGAACAAGAAGGGTGGTTTCCTGAAAAACTAGATGCTAGTTACGAAGCCGTGATATTAGGTATGCACGCCCGTGCCGACAACCCCGAACTGCTTCGCGCTCAAGAGCTAGGCCTGCGCGTGTATTCATACCCCGAATACATGTACGAACAAACCAAAGAAAAAATACGTATAGTAGTAGGAGGCAGCCACGGCAAAACAACCATTACCTCCATGATTTTGCATGTGCTTAAACACGCTCAAAAAGATTTTGATTACTTAGTAGGTGCGCAATTGCAAGGCTTTGATACTATGGTAAAACTTACAAAAGAAGCTCCCATAGCTATTTTTGAAGGCGATGAATACCTGGCTTCGCCCATAGATCGCCGCCCTAAATTTCATCTATACAAACCCAACATAGCTATTATCAGCGGCATTGCCTGGGATCATATCAACGTGTTTCCTACTTATCAAAATTATGTAGCGCAATTTGAAACATTTATTCAAATAATTGAACCAAAAGGAAGCCTGATATACTGTGCTGCCGATACAGAGCTAAAACAATTAGTAGAAAAAACGCCCACAAAAGCAGATAAATACCCATACCAAGTACCGGCACACGAAATAAAAAACGGACTTACCTATTTAATAACACCTCAAGAAAAAAAAATTCCGCTAAAGATATTTGGCCATCACAACTTAATGAACTTAGAGGGTGCTCGCCTGGTGTGCGAACAAGTAGGCATAGATTCAAATACATTTTACGAGGCCATACAAAGTTTTACCGGAGCCGCTAAACGCTTAGAGCTAGTAAAAGCCACCGACCATTTTGCTTTTTACAAAGATTTTGCACACTCGCCCTCTAAACTAAAAGCTACTATAGAAGCCATGAAAGAACAGTACCCACATCGATATTTAGTGGCCTGTATGGAGCTGCATACGTTTAGTAGTTTGAACGAGCAATTTTTAAAAGAATACGCAGGCTGCATGAATGCTGCCGATGAAGCCGTTGTTTATTTTAATCCGCATACGATTGAACACAAAAAGCTAAAACCCATTACCACAGAGCAAGTGCAGCAAGCCTTTGCCAGCAAAATGCTTAAAGTATTTACACAATCTAATCAAGTAGCGGAGCATCTAAAAAACAATTCGTGGCAAGATAAAAATCTACTCATGATGACCTCCGGTACTTTTGATGGGATAAACTTTAATACCTTAGCGGAAGCTCTTTTATAGAAAATTTCTCAACTCTATTTTGCTGTTTCAATAAAATGCGTACCTTGCTCGGTAAAACCAATTCGCTTTTTTATGAAGAAAGTACTTTTGTTTATTAGCGCATCCTTTTTGTTTTATCAAACACAGGCGCAAGATACGGTAAAGGTAAAAACCAATGCCAGCCCCGAGCAGGAAGCCGAAAGCCTCTATAACACAGGCTTAGAACAGATGTCGCAACAAAAATATATGGCAGCCATCGAAGCCTTTTCAAAAGCCATTACGCTCAACCCCTCTTTTGAAAAAGCTATTATTAGTCGTGGTTTCTCTAAACATGAAAATAAAAACAACGCATCTGCTATAGAAGATTTTAATTTAGCCAACAGCCTGAAACCCTCTGCCGACGCGTACTTTGGCAAAGCCCAATCTTTTTATTCCATCGGACTAAAAGACTCTATCAATAAAAATCTGGATAAAGCACTTGCTTTAGATAACAAATACGCTAAGGCTTTTTATTTGCGCGCCCAGTTAAAATTTGAAGATAAGCAATACCCCGAAGCCATTGCCGATTACAACCAAGCTATTGCCGCCAAGCCTGATTATGCTTATGCGTACAACGATAGGGCTTCGGCAAAAAAAATGCTAAACGACGAAGCGGGGGCCATAGCGGATTATCAAAAAGCGGTGGAGTTGGATAGCAAATTATTTTTTGCGTACAACAACTTAGGTTCGGCAAAAAGAAACAAAGGCGATAACGACGGCGCCATAGATGCGTACAACAAAGCCATTGCGCTAAAAAGCGATTACTATTTAGCCCTAAACAACCGAGGTGTAGCTAAGCTAAACAAAAATGATATTTCAGGCGCTATATCCGATTTTAATACTGCCCTGCGCATTAAATCTGATTATGTATCGGCAATGAATAATATGGCCGCTGCTTACATAAAAAAACAAGATTATAAAGCCGCCTCTGATTGGTGCAACAAAGCCCTTATTGTAGATGAAAATGTAGGCGCCATATACGTAAACCGAGGCATTACAAAACAAATGCAAAAAGACGAAGAAGGCGCTTGCGCCGATTGGAAAAAAGCAGCTTCTTTAGGGGCTGCTACCGGAAAAAATTATGCCGCCGGCCTCTGCGATTAACCCCTCCTTTTCAAAAAAAACAAAAAATTATATATTATGAAAAACATATATCAAATACTTAGCTCTGTATTTATTATTGCTTGCTTGCTGACAAATCAAAAAAACAAAGCCCAAGATATCCCTTTTGATAAAGCTCATTTTTCGGATAGAAAAGATGAATTGAAAGAAGCTAAAAAAAATGTAGAGGAAGGGAAAGACCAATTTGAATTAGGGAAAAAAGAGTACGACTTTTTTTTAGAACAATATGTGGCTATACATAAGTTTATGCCCGTAAGCCATAGAAGTTATGCCAATGCAGGCGATATTTACTTTAAACAAGCGCTTCCTTTTTTAGAAAAAGCACAAACCTTTAACCCCAACAACGCGCAGTTAAATTATATGCTGGGTTTTGTTTACTTTTATATAGACCAGCACTCGGAAAAAGCCATTGCTTGCCTAGAAAAGGCATATACTTTGGCGCCCGCAGCCAACGAGCCGGATAACGCCTATATCTTAGCTTGGGCTTATCATATTGCTATGCGTTGGGACGAGGCCATAAAATACTACCAATTAGCACAAAACTACCTGCAAAAAGTAAAAAATAACGATGCCTGGGTAGAAGATGTAGCAAAAAAAATAAACGAATGTAAAAGCGGAAAAGAGTTAGCTGCCCACCCCGTACGTACTTTTGTGGATAACTTAGGCCCCGCTATCAACACCAGCTACCCTGAGTATAGCGCTTTTATCACTACCGACGAGTCGTTTATGATTTTTACTTCGTGCAGAAATACCTCTACCGGAGGAAAAATAGACCCAGACAATGGGGGTTATTTTGAAGATATTTATTCGTCGGTAAAAAAAGATGGAAAGTGGCAAGCCGCCCAAAATATGGGCACCCTCATCAACAGTGAAGACCACGATGCCACAGCCGGCTTATCACCCGATGGAAGCACCATGTTCATCTATAAATTTAAAGAAAAAGATGGCGGCGATTTGTATGTAAGTCATTTGAAGGGAAGTGCTTGGTCAAAACCGGAACACTTAGGCAAAAACATTAACTCAAAAGCACACGAAACCTCAGTGAGTATTTCTTTTGACAACAAACAATTGTATTTTATCAGCAACCGAGAAGGGGGCATTGGCGATGGCGATATTTATCTATGCCAAACCGATGGCAGAGGAGGCTGGCAACCTGCTCAAAACATAGGCAACTCGCTCAACACCAAATACGCCGAAGAGGGTGTGTACATACACCCCGACGGAAAAACAATTTACTTTAGCTCGCAAGGCTTTAACACGATGGGAGGATACGACGTGTTTAAATCTACTTACGAAAATGGCAAATGGGGTGTACCTGAAAACTTAGGTTACCCCATCAACGGCCCCGAAGACGATGTGTTTTTTATTGTAAGCGGTAGCGGTTATCACGGCTATTTTGCTTCGGCAAAACAAGGAGGATATGGAAAAACCGATATTTACCGTATTACCTTTTTAGGGCCCGAAAAACAACCTGCTTTAATGAATGAAGATAATTTGTTGGCCAGTGTAGCAGCACCCGTAAGCGATTTTAAAGCCGAAAAAATTGTGAGCAAAGGCCCTAAAATGACCATACTAAAAGGCATTATCAGTGACGAACAAACCAAACAACCCTTAGAAGCTTCTATTGATTTGATTGATAACGAAAAAAACGAAGTGATTGCCACCTTTAATTCTAACAGTACCAGTGGTAAATACTTAGTGTCGCTTCCTTCCGGGAAAAACTATGGTATTGCCGTAAAAAAAGAAGGCTATTTATTTCACTCCGAAAATTTTGATTTGCCCGCTACCGCCGACTTTCAAGAAGTAGAAAAAAATATTGAACTGAAAAAAATAGATATTGGGAAAACGATTGTGCTGCGCAACATATTTTTTGATTTTGATAAAGCCACCATTCGCCCCGAATCGGCTAACGAATTGGATAGACTTATAAAATTATTGAACGATAACCCCACCCTGCGTATAGAGTTGGGCAGCCACACCGATAGCAAGGGCAGCGACGATTACAACCAAAAACTATCGCAACAACGCTCTCAATCAGTAGTAAATTATTTGATTAGCAAAGGCATTGGCTCTGCTCGGCTAGAAGCTAAAGGCTACGGCGAAACACAACCCATTGCCACCAACGATACCGACGAAGGAAGACAACAAAACCGCCGTACAGAGTTTAAGATTTTGAGCAAATAAGTAAAAACCTTCCAAAAAAGAAGCAAGGTTTTCATGTTTGCTTGAATACCAAAAAACAGCGCGTAAGCCGGACAAATCACGGAGCAGATAAGCCTTGTGCGCAGTAGATGGGTAAGGAGTTTTTTTGCATATTTTTTTCAGAGCCGAACCTATTACAAAAAACGTGTTTTTATACCCACTTAAAAAAACACAATGGTGCCCATACTTTTCAAGCTAAGCGCTGTTTCTAAAAAAACCATTTTATATCTACAGTTTAAAATTTCTTATTCAAGAAAACAACCTATATTTACAATCCATTTTATATAAACTTGACCTATACAAAATGCCCTTTTTGTACTACATAAAGCTAAGTCCTTTTTTGCTGTTCGTTTTTTGTATGTTAGCTGCAAACAGAATACAAGCGCAAGAAAAAAAAGTCGCAATAGAAGAAAATTTAGCTTCATACATTACGCCCAAACACCCTATTACTTTCAAACTTAATTTTCACTTTTACAGGCCTAACACCTCAAACCCCAAATACAACACATACGATGATTTGTATAAACGCGCTACGGCAGCCGATTGCGACACCTTAGTAAAAATACTCAACAAAAAAATGGCACAGCTGCACCCGCCCGATTTACCGGTTTCGCCTCCGGTACGTGTTTATACCAACAGTTATGTACGCTATGTGTTGGCGGCAGATGAAGCGATAGATTCTTTGGGTAAAAAAATAAAAATACCGCATGTGTATTTTCATAACAGTGATGAGGCCTTTACTGAAGGGAGCCTTTTTTCTCGTTATCTATATGAACACGATGCTGTAAACCCCGAATCGGAAATTAACCTCTTTTTTATGGCAGATCTGAGCTATAAAGGGGTGGGAATGGGTAATTATGGCTTTGTCATGATTTCTTGCATAGAGTGGCAACCTACTTTGTGGACAAACAACGCCCAACATATTTTAGATGCTAACTTAATTTTGCATGAACTTACCCATACTGCCGGTCTGTTGCATCACACCGATTTAGACGATATGTGTGCCCGCATAAATATACCGCCAGATGGCTTTTATCCTAAAAATGTACGCATTGATTATACCATTGAAACCCATTGCCCGGGCTGCTGGGGCAATGTGCCGAGCAAATCGCAGGGAGGAGTGGCTTCAAACAACATAATGGGCTACAATAATGATAGAACGTATTTATCGCCCAACCAAATAGGCTCCTTTTTTTATAGTGTATATTCCGGAATAAACGCTAAATTTACTACCACCCCAAAATACTTTTTACAGAAAAAAATAAAACAGAAAAAAGAAACGCCAAAAAACCCAGCGCTTGCCAACCCTCCCTCTACCCCTATTACCCTTCCTAAACCGGTACAATTAAAAATGGAACGTCAAATAGTGCTGCCAAAAGAGTAATAACGCATTTTTGTTTAATTTAATAACACTTTGTTTTCTTTTTTGATTTTTTTAACAATTTTTACCTAATGGAATTGTTTTTTGTTATACCTTAGTTGCCTCAAAATTTTTACTATGAAAAAAATATATGCTTTACTATTGACTTTTTTTGTGATTCAAAACATAAAAGCGCAAGATAATTGGATAACAGATACCGTTTCCGGCTTAGGAACTTCCGGGCACTATACCGCCTTACAAACAATGGGGGGCAAACTGTACATGATAGCACAAGAAAATAACAACGGAGTAAAAATGTTTTCTTCGCCCACAGGAGCAATAGGTTCTTTTGTGGAAGAGACTAGCGTGTATGGAACTATACCTACTTATACTGTTTTGAGTGGTTCTGGTACTCTTGATATTACTTCAGTAGCTATTGACAGCACAAATAATTACTTATTTATGGGCACTAATTCTATAAGCAGCAACAGTTATTTGCCAGCGGTATATAAATTTAGCGGAGGTACTACCGTTAACACCGGTACCATACCCTATGCCTCTTCAGGTGTTAATGCAGTTATTAATTATAACACCCCTAAAATAAGTGCCCTGTCTGTTTTTAATGGGAATGTATATGCCTTTATTACAGCCGGATTTTCCACCAACATATCTTCTATTTGGAGGCAACCGGTAGCAGGCGGCGCATGGACTAATGCGGTTAATTTTTCTGCCGGGTCTAAAATATCTACTATTACTGATGCGGTTGTGTATCATAATAGATTATACATATCCGTAAATTGCGGAGATAGTGCAGCCAGTTCTAGCTATTATTATCCTTCAAAAATATTAAGTACCTCAGACGGCACCACCTGGGATACGGTAGGTAATATTATTCCTTATTTTCAATCGAAAGGAATACTAGCTCCTTCCAATTCTACTTTTAATCGTTTTGATATTCACAACGATACCTTATTAATAGGCCTAAATGAAATTTCCACTAATTTTCCTAGTATTTTATACACTACCGCCACCGGAAGCGCTATGCCTGTTTGGAATTCGTACATGCCATCGCACATAGATAGTTCAACTACCTCCTATGGAATTTACGATATCAAATCAGCTATGGGGAAACTATGGTTATATAATGGAAATGGAGACCCGTACTATAAAGGAATTTGGCGCTATAAAAACAAAAGTATAAACTCTTCTACCTCCCCTCTTCAGTTTTCAAGCCTAACCCCTATAGGAAGCGGCAAAATGATGGCTTATTTTAACAACAGCATGTATGCTATTCAAAACCCTTATTCTGGGGCCGACTTGTGCATCAAGCTTTCTAGTCCGGTAGCTGCTTTTACAGATAGTATTCCTAACGGGCTTTGCACCGGTATGCAGGTAAATTTTTATAACTCTTCTGCCAATGCGGGCTATTACGTGTGGCATTGCAATAACAAAAGTTTTTATGATACCAGCTGCCATGCTGTAGTGTCTGGCAGTTTAGATGCTAGTCCTTTTTCTGTTACCTTCAATAAGGCGGGTACTTATCACATAAAATTATACGCATATAGCACATCTGATACCACCTCCTTGTGCGATACCATTACTAAAACCTTAGTAATAAACCAAAGCCCAACTATTGATACTATGTACACCAACGCCTCTTTTTCTACCCCCTACACTTATACCCTGTGTCAGGGGCAACCGGTAGTGCTAACAGCCAGTATCAGTCCAACGTATAGCAACTATGTATATCAGTGGGTATCGTATATACCTTCTGCCGCTACCCAAACCGTTACAGGTAATGGATCTACCACTTCCTTTACAACTATGACCGTATCTTCCCCTATATCCACAGGGCTTACGGTAACAAACCCGGTTACGGGCTGTTCGGCATACTCTTCTGAATCGTTTATGTTTTACATCAATATGGCAGATAGCCTATCGGGTATAGTAAAAGCGCCCAGTGGCAGTTTAGCAACTAAAGGCAGGGTGTATTTATTTAAACAAAAATCAAACCACGTAGGAGTAGCCGATTCAACCGGTTATTATACACTGGCCGCTATGCCAAAACCAGGGTATTTTACCTTTGCTAACACTTATTATGGAGATTATTATCTTCAAGCGTCCTTAGATACCACCCAATACCCCACTTCTATCAATACTTATTATACCCATCCGGTAAAACCCGATGCATACCAGTGGGACAGCGCCACCGTGATACAGCACCATACCTGCGCCAGTGGTAACGATACTTTAACCATACAAGTAGAACAAATAGTGCCTACGGTAGGCACGGGCACTATATCAGGCACCGTGTATCAAGATGCGTCGTATGGGCATCGTATGGCACATGGCGGCAATAATAGCGTAATGGGCGTACCTTTAAGAGGAATTGGAGTAAGCTTAGGGAAGGTTCCAGGCGGAGGCTGTGCGGCGCGTACTGCCACCAATAATTCAGGATCTTATACGTTTACCAATTTAGGCATAGGCTCATACCGTATTTTTGTGGATATCCCTAATTACGGTATGGACAGCGTGCGTATGGTTACCATTACCGCGGCTGACACTGTAAGTATAAATAACGACTACCACGTAGATTCAGTAAAAATATACGTAGGCGACGGTACTACCGGTATTTTTACACCCAGCATCAGTAATAATGCAAATGTAAAAGTATATCCCAATCCGGCAGGCAATGTAGCGTATGTAGATTTTTATAACAACCAAAGCGCCACCGTAGCAGCCAACCTATACGACCTAAACGGAAACCTAATATCCGTATTAGCTAATGAAAAAATGGCTCAAGGCACACAAAGCATACGCATATCTTTAGTAGATTTAAAACTAAGCGCCGGAGTGTATATGATACGAGCTAATATCAATAACTCGGTACAAAACTTTAAACTAACGGTAATACCGAACTAAAAAGCAGTTTTTACTTTTAATTTTTTACTTTTAAATTAAAAGTATATATTTGCCGTCCTTTTTAGGAGTAAAAATGACAAAAAAACAATTTGTTATCCGGCTAAGCGGATTAGAGGTTGGTAAACATCTTTACGAATTTAAAGTAGATGATACGTTCTTTGAGTCTTTTGATGATTCAGTTATAGCACATGCCAACCTAAAGGTAGAAGTAATCTTGTTAAAGCATAATTCTATTACTACGCTTACTTTTGTTATTGATGGAACCTTACAATCTGTTTGCGATAGATGCACCGCACCCTTTGATATAGAAATTCATGCAACAGAAGAGATGCACCTGCGCTACGGAAATCCCGATGAGCCACATCCCGACAATGTACTTGTATTACCTAATGGCGAAAACGAACTGGATATTTCTGCCCCGCTACACGAATTTATTACTTTAGCAATACCTGCCCGCAAGGTGCCCTGCGAAGAGGATAGTACTTTTGTGTGCGATAACGAAACATTAAATAAACTAAACCACATTTCCATTAGTGAAGCCCCAAAAAAGGTCGATTCACCTTGGGAAAAACTAAAAAATATAAACTTTAACGACAATTAAAAAATAAGAAAACATGCCAAATCCTAAACGAAAACACTCGAAAGCCCGCACCCGTAGCCGCCGCTCTACTTACAAAGGTACTGCCCCTACTTTAGGAACAGACCAAACCACCGGAGAAACCCATTTGTGGCACCGCGCCTATTGGCACGAAGGCAAACTGTACTACAAAGGAAAAGTAGTGATGGAAAAACACAGCGCGTAACAGCCTTATAAACTTAAATATAAAAGCAGGTTAAATACCTGCTTTTTTGTTTTTAGCTCTTTTCCTCATAGAAAAGACGTGCTACGCCTCAAAAAGCGAAAAATAAATGTTAAAAAAACATAAAATAATTTTATTTTATATACCTTTGAAAAAATATCTAAACAAATATATATCATGAAAACATCGCATAAATTAGTAATGGTATCGGCGTTGGTCACCTCGGCTGCTTTTGCCCAGCAAGAAAAACCTTTTTTGCCCTGCATTACCGACCACGCTACCGAATATTATTTTCAAACGCATCCGCAAGAAAAAGTGCGTTATGAAAAAGAAATGAAAGAAGCTACGCTATCGCCTGAATACGCTGCAAAAATGGCAGCGAACAACCAACGTTTAAATGGCAATAATGCCGTACAAAACGCTACATCATGGCCATTGGATACCATACCGGTAGTGTTTCATATTTTGCACATGGGCGGGCCTGAAAACGTACCTAACTCTTACATATACCAAGCCTTGGCAGAGGTAAACCGCGTGCATACCAAAACCATTCCGGATACAGCGGGAATAAGCCCCCTTTTTAAAGGGGTATCAGGAGCCAACAACTATGTGTTTCAATTAGCTACTAAAGACCCCAGCGGTAATTGCACCAATGGTATTTTACATTATTACGATGCCAATACGAATTGGAGCCAAACAAACCCCGGCTATAATTATACATGGGATAGAACAAAGTACCTAAACGTATATATCGTAAAAGAAATTTGCCAAAGCACGGCCCCTTGCAGCCAAAGTGGGGGTATTGTAGTAGGCTATACGTACTTGCCCGGCACGGTATCATCGGCATACGATGCTATTGTATATAACTATCAGTTTTTAACCGGAACTAACGCGCGCTCTTTAGCTCATGAATTTGGGCATTGGTTGGGCTTGAGCCACACCTTTGGCAGCACCAACAGCCCGGGCACTTGTATGAGCGGTGGCAACAGCGACGACTTTTTAGCTACTAACCCTCCGTCTGTAGCTTGCGTGGGGGTAACTGATGACACCCCAAAATATTACGGGGCGTTTAGCACCTGTCCTTCAAGCAGTTCCAATTCGTGTGATGTGAGCAATACAGCCAACGTACAAAATATTATGGATTACTCTTCATGCCCTAAAAACTTTACATGGGGACAAATACAACGCATGCACAACATTATGAACTCTACCGTAGCAAATAGAAAAAATGTAACAAGTGCTGCTAATAAAATAGCTACAGGGGTGCGCTACCCTCAGGTATGTATCCCTACTCCGTATTTCCATGCCAGTGCACGTATTGTATGTGCGGGTACTACCATTACATTTAGTGATAGCAGTCAAAACGCACATGCTACTTCTTGGAAATGGAATTTTCCTGGAGGTACTTTAGCCGGAGCTTCTACACTCAATGATTCCATGCCTCAAGTAACATACAGTACTCCTGGCATGTATGCTGTGTCTTACACAGCAGGTACTTCAGCAGGTGCTGCATCCATTACACAAACTTCCTATATAAACGTACAAAGTAGTGTAGCCACTTACAACACCAACTTTACCGAAGGTTTTGAATCTTCGGCTGTTCCAGGTACCGATTGGAGCGTTACAAGCACTCAAAACGTAAATTGGGCCGTAACCTCTTCGGCAGCGGCTTCCGGCTCTAAATCGGTTATGATACAGAACATATCTAACATACCCGGAGATACGTCTAACTTAATAAGCAATACATTTAATGTGCAAGCTATTGGCTCACCCATTATGACGTTCCAAATGTCGTATCAACAACAAGCCACTTCCAACATGGATAAATTGCAAATTTACTCTTCTATTGATTGCGGCAACACATGGCAAACACGTTGGGTTCGTTCGGGGGTTTCTTTACAACCATCGGTAGTAAGCGGAACCAGCACCACTCCCTTTGTTCCCACTCCTAGCCAGTTTGCTACTTACACCATAAACCTTGCACCCGTTTCGGCTTCTACCAACGCTCGTTTTAAATTTACTTTTTATGCCGATCCAAGTGCACCCGGAAACAACATTTATTTAGATAACATCAACATTATAAATTCTACTACAGGCATTCAAACCTTTGAAGAAAAAATAAACTTAAGTGTATATCCCAACCCATCTTCTGGTCGTGTAAATGTAGCTTTCAGCCTAAGTGAGAAACACCAAGTATCGGTTACCGTTACCGATATGCTAGGAAGAGTGGTAGAAAATATAGCAGCACAAAACTATGCTTCGGGAGAAAGCATTATTTCTTTAGCAAGCAATAACGCGTATCAAGCAGGCGTTTACGCTGTGTGCATCCATATAGATGGCCAACAGGTTACTAAAAAAATTGTGATAGAATAAGCTCTTTTATTCTGCCAATAATTTAACCCGGTTTATTTGATAAATCGGGTTTTTTTATGATGTACGCATTCTGTTTTTGTTCCAAGCAGCATGCCATACGCCTATTTTCTTGCTACAAAATGATAAAAAAACCGTATTATTGTGCTTGCATTTTTATTTATGAGTAAAGTAGCATTAATTACCGGAATTACAGGGCAAGATGGCGCCTATTTGGCCGAGCTTTTATTAAACAAAGGATACGTGGTGCACGGCATTAAACGCCGCAGCTCCTTATTTAATACCGACAGAATAGACCATCTGTATGAAGATTATCACGAAAAAGGTGTGAAGTTTTTTTTGCATTACGGCGATTTAACCGACTCTACCAACCTCATTCGTTTAGTAAGCGAAATAAAACCCGATGAGATATACAACTTAGCTGCCCAAAGCCATGTAAAAGTGAGCTTTGAAACCCCCGAATACACAGCCAATGCAGATGCTATAGGAACGTTACGTATTTTAGAAGCCATTCGCATTGCAGGGTTAGAAAAGAAAACCCGTTTTTACCAAGCCTCTACCAGCGAAATGTTTGGATTGGTGCAAGAAATTCCGCAGAAAGAAACTACCCCTTTTTACCCCCGCAGCCCTTATGGAGTAGCTAAACTATATGCCTTTTGGATTACCAAAAATTACCGAGAATCGTATGGTATGTTTGCTTGTAATGGTATTTTATTTAATCATGAAAGCCCCATACGCGGCGAAACGTTTGTAACAAGAAAAATTACCCGTGCCGTAGCAAAAATCAGCTTGGGATTACAAAAAAATTTATTTATTGGAAATCTTGACTCAGAAAGAGATTGGGGGCATGCTAAGGATTACGTAGAAGGTATGTGGCGTATGTTGCAGCACAACGAGCCCGACGATTTTGTGCTGGCTACCAACAAAAAAATTACCGTAAGGAGTTTTATTGAAATGTCGTTTGCAGAAGTGGGCATTTTGCTGGAATGGAAAGGAAAAGGGGTTGATGAGAAAGGAATTTGCAAAAAAACCGGCGCGGTTTTGGTAGAGGTTGACGAACGTTATTTCCGCCCGGCAGAGGTAGATTTACTTATTGGCGATTATAGTAAAGCAAAGGCAAAATTAGGCTGGGAACCCAAATATACCGTACAAGAATTATGTAAAGAAATGGTAGCCGCTGATGTAACTTTGTTTAAACGCGATAGATTGCTAAAAGAGCATGGGCACTCGGTGCTGAATCAAAACGAGTAAAAATAATGAGCCGCTTTTTTACGACCGCATTATTAGGCATTTGCTTTATGGCACAATCACAAAATAAAAAACATACTTCCGTATTAAAAGAAAAACAACAAGATACGACGTATGTAATACTTCCTTATAGTGCTGCCCCTTGGGTTTTTAAAGAAGCAAAGCCTTCAGCCCTTACAAAAAAAGACGTACTAGAAATAGACCATCTGCTAAAAGAAAGCGTAAAAGAATATCAGGCTAAGCACCCCTCTGCGCAAGAAAATGAAAGGGTTGATTTAAAAAAATACCAGCGGCAGTATATAGCTGTTATCAATAATAAGGGAGAAAAAGAAGTGTGGGTAAATTGTTTTTGTTACAATATGGGAGTAGATTTTTATACACAAGTACTGGATATAAAAGACGGAGGCTCTTGTTTTTTTAATGTAAAAATAAACCTTACTCAAAAAAAACATTATCAATTTACGGTAAACAGTAACGGATAGCATGATGAACCTACATTCAAAAATATATATAGCAGGACACAGAGGCATGGTAGGCAGCGCCCTTATGCGCAACCTGCAAGAAAAAGGATTCTCTAACTTACTTTACAGAACCAGTACAGAACTGGATTTACGTAACCAGCAAGCCGTACATGCTTTTTTTGCAGAAGAAAAACCAGAATATGTTTTTTTGGCCGCTGCTAAGGTAGGAGGCATTTATGCCAACAACACCTATCGCGCTGATTTTATATACGAAAATCTTACTTTGCAAAACAATGTAATACATGCAGCTTATCTCCACCAGGTAAAAAAACTAATGTTTTTAGGCTCTTCTTGCATTTATCCTAAATTGGCACCCCAACCACTAAAAGAAGAATACCTGCTTACCGGCCCCTTAGAATATACCAACGAGCCTTACGCCATAGCTAAAATTGCCGGTATCAAAATGTGTGAATCGTACCATAAACAGTATGGTTGCAACTTTATATCCGTAATGCCTACCAATTTGTATGGGAAAAACGACAATTACGATTTAAATAATTCGCACGTACTTCCCGCGTTGTTACGCAAGTTTCATGATGCTAAAGAAAATCAGCAAGCCACCGTTACGGTTTGGGGCACAGGCACGCCTCGCCGCGAGTTTATGTATGCCGATGATATGGCTGATGCCTGTATATATTTAATGCGCAACTACGAAGGCGAACAATTTGTAAATGTAGGGGTGGGTACCGATGTAAGCATTAACGAGCTGGCACAACTCATCAAAAAAATGGTAGGGTATCAGGGCGAAATTGTTTTTGACCATACCAAACCCGACGGCACCCCGCGCAAGCTTATGGACGTATCGTATTTGCATAGCTTAGGGTGGAAACACAAAACCAATTTAGAGCAAGGTATTGCTGAGGTGTATGCCGATTTTAAACAACAAAAAAACAGTAGAGTAGCCTAATAATATGAACGCACTGATATTAGCATTGGTTTTTGTTACCTCATTTATTGTGGTGTTGTACGCTACCCCCCCCCTTATTAAAGTAGCGATACTAAAACGTCTTTTTGATGAACCCGGTAATGAAAGAAAAATTCATAAGCGCATTGTGCCTACCATTGGCGGTATTATTATTTTTGCCGCTACCTTATTTTCGTATGCACTGTGGTTTGAATTGAATTTTTTTAGCCCTCAAAACACAACCTCCAACATACCTCTTGCTTATTCCTATTTTACAGACTTTAAGCTCATTATAGCTACTATGCTTATGCTTTTTTTTGTAGGCATAAAAGACGACATCATTGGTACTGCCCCTATAAAAAAACTGATTGCACAAATGCTTACCGCTTTAATTTTAGTATTGGTAGGCAACATCCGTATTACGGGACTACATGGTGTTTTTGAGGTAAACGAAATTCCATATTGGGCTAGTGTTTTTTTGTCTTTATTTACTTTTATTGTCGTTATCAATGCATTTAATTTAATTGATGGGATTGATGGATTGGCTGCCGGCATTGGTTTTATTGGTTGCATGGCTTTTGGCATTTGGTTTGTGCTGGCCGGTAGCAGCGCGTTAGCCTCTTTGGCTTTTGCTTTAGGCGGATCTCTTTTAGGATTTTTAGTTTTTAATTTTAGCCCCGCAAAAATTTTTATGGGCGACTCAGGATCGCTTACCATTGGTTTAATTTTAAGCGTATTGGCTATAAAACTTATTGAGTTTCCGGTAGATAAACTTACCGGTATTATGCCTTATTTATCCAAACCCGTTTTTGTAATTGCTGTTTTAATGTATCCTTTGGCCGATACCTTACGCGTGTTTACCCTACGTGCCTTAGCAGGCACCTCTCCCTTTTCGGCGGACAGAAACCACCTACACCATCGTCTTCTTGATTTGGGTTTTGGGCATCGCAAAATTGTATTTTTTATATACCTTTTTAATATAATATGTATCGGCCTTGTTGTAGCCTGTTATCCTCTTAACGCTAATTTAGCTCTTGTTTTTGTAGTGCTTTTTGCCTTACTGAGCGTGGGTGTTTTACTGTTAGCCGGAAAATCAAAGCATCACAAAAGAGAATCGTTTTAAATGGATTTATTTAAAGTTTTTAAATACTTAAAAGGGTATCGGGGCTACACGGCGCTTAATATCTTTTGCAATATATTGTTTTCGTTTTTTTCTTTGTTTTCGTTTGTAGTGTTAAAGCCTTTCTTGGATTTACTTTTTATGCAAAACGAAAACTATGAAGGTATTTTAGCAAAAGGGCAACCTGCTTTTTCTCTTTCAACTTCTTGGATTAACGATTTTTTTAATTACCATATATCCCTTATTATTACTCAGCAAGGCAAGTCGGGGGCACTGCTTCTTATTTGTATTGCGTTTGTGTTGCTTACCTTATTCAAAAACTTATTTCGCTATTGGGCCTTATATGCTTTAGCCCCTATAAGAAATGGAGTAGTGCGCGATTTAAGAAATAAAATGATGGATAAAGTGTTGCAACTTCCTCTATCTTATTTTAGTAATGAAAAAAAGGGAGATATCATGTCGCGCATTACCTTTGATGTAGGCGAAATAGAATGGGGTATTATGATTTCGTTAGAAATTATTTTTAGAGAACCGTTACTTATTCTTTTTTTCTTAGGTACCCTCATAGCTTATAGCCCCTACCTTACCTTGTATATTTTAGCCTTACTACCCATAGCTGGTTTGCTTATTGCCCTTATAGGCCGTAGCCTAAAACGAAACGCCAGCAAAAGCAAAGAAATTTTAGGTAATTTGTTTATTGTAATGGAAGAAACCTTAGGTGGATTAAAAGTAATTAAATCTTTTATTGCTGAAAAATTTGTTTCCGAAAAGTTTAAAAAAACCAACCAAGAGTACACCAACCTATCTATAAAAATTTACCGAAAGGTGGATTTATCCTCGCCCCTTACCGAGGTAGTAGTAACCGCTATCTTAATGCTGGTTATGTTTATTGGAGGCACTATGGCTTTGAGTGGCAGCCACGAGCTTACTCCCTCGTCTTTTATTGTATATATTATCATAGCATCTCAAATTATTACCCCCATAAAAATGATTACACAATCATACAATATTGTACAAAAGGGCATTGCTTCTGAAGAGCGCATCAATAAAATTATAGACGCACAAAATCATATTACAGAAATAAAAAACCCGATAGAAATAACCTCGTTTAACGAAAAAATAGAATTAAAAAAGGTATCTTTTGCCTACACCAAAGGCGATGCCGGGCACGTACTGCATCAAGTAGATTTAATTATTCCTAAAGGCAAAACCATTGCCTTGGTAGGGCAGTCGGGTTCCGGAAAAACAACCCTTACCGATATGATTGCTCGTTTTTACGATTGCGATGAAGGCGAAATTTTATTTGATAACACCAACATAAAAAACGCTTCTTTAAAAAGCTTGCGAAGTCAATTAGGTATTGTATCTCAAGATCCCGTATTGTTTAATGATACTATTTTTAATAACATCGCCTTCGGTATAGAACACGCTACCCCACAGCAGGTAGAAGAAGCCGCTAAAATTGCCAATGCCCACGATTTTATTATGCAGATGCCGGAAAAATACCAAACCAGTATAGGCGATAGGGGCGGCAAATTAAGTGGCGGACAAAGACAACGCATCAGCATTGCGCGAGCCGTGTTAAAAAGCCCGCCGGTACTCATTTTAGATGAAGCTACCTCAGCCCTTGATAGTGAAAACGAACGCATGGTACAAGATGCTTTACAAAAACTCATGCAAAACCGCACTACTATAGTTATTGCACACCGACTTTCTACCATTGTACATGCCGACGAAATTATTGTATTAGACAAAGGAAAAATTATTGAGCGTGGCTCGCATCAGCAACTGTTAGCCCAAAAAGGCAGCTATCTAAAACTATACGAAATGCAAACTATTAAATAAATCGGTTTTTATTTTTGTGAAATTCACCTTACAACATCAAGATACCTCTTCAGCCGCGCGTGCCGGCCTTATTGAAACGGCCCACGGCCTTATTGAAACACCTATTTTTATGCCTGTAGGTACTGCTGCTACCGTAAAAACAGTACACCAACGCGAACTAAAAAACGACATTAACGCACAAATTATTTTAGGGAATACGTATCATCTATATTTACGGCCGGGTATCCGGGTGTTAGAGCAGGCGGGAGGTTTACACAAATTTAATGGCTGGGATAAGCCGCTGCTTACAGACAGCGGAGGGTATCAAGTTTTTTCTTTATCTGCTCAAAGAAAAATTACAGAAGAAGGGGCTACCTTCAAATCGCATATAGATGGCTCTAAACATTTGTTTACCCCTGAAAACGTGATGGATATTGAGCGCAGCATCGGTGCCGATATTATGATGGCTTTTGATGAATGCACACCCTACCCCTGCGAAGAAGAATACGCCCGAAAATCCATGCACCTTACACACCGTTGGCTTGATAGATGCATCGCTCGTTTTAATGCCACACCTAATAAATACGGTTATTCGCAAAGCTTGTTTCCTATTGTGCAAGGCAGCGTGTATAAAGAATTGCGGAAACAATCGGCAGAATACGTTGCTTCTAAAAATTTAGAAGGCAATGCCATAGGAGGTTTATCGGTGGGCGAACCCGCTGAAATGATGTACGAAATGACCGAGTTGGTATGTGCCATTTTACCCAAAGAAAAACCCCGGTACCTAATGGGCGTGGGCACCCCCGCTAATATCTTAGAAAGTATTGCCTTAGGAATAGATATGATGGATTGCGTAATGCCTACCCGAAATGCCCGGCATGGCTTGCTTTTTACTCAACATGGCATCATCAACATTAAAAATGAAAAATGGAAAATGGATTTTTCTCCCCTTGATGCCGATAGCGATTGTTTTGTAGATACTCAATACAGCAAAGCATATCTGCGTCACCTTTTTCATTGCGAAGAAATGTTAGGCATGCAAATTGCCAGTATACACAACCTTCACTTTTATTTGTGGTTGGTAGGGCAAGCTCGAAAAAAAATACAAGAAGGCTCCTTTTCTTCTTGGAAAAATAACATGATACAGAAAATAGGGAAAAGACTATAGCTTTTTACCGTTTTGTTTGATAACAATAGATGATTCCTTGTCATTGTAGTGTTGGATGTGAAGGTGTGCATCTTTAATTGGCGTTTGTGAATGCTTTGCATTTCAACCCAGATTATGCATTAGCCTCGTTCATTACTTTTGAAACATAGTAATAGTATCGGCTTATTGAGCAAGTCTAAAAATTATGATTTTATCTTAACACCTCATCAACCCAAGTGCTTATTTTTTCTTTTGTAAAAGGGGTAGGTAATTTTTCTAATATTTCATAAGCAAAAGCATGTAACAACAATTTGCGTGCGTTTTCTTCACCTATGCCGCGCGCTTTTAAATAAAAGAGCGCATTTTCATCTACCTTTCCGGTTGAGGTGCCGTGGCTGCATTTTACATCGTTGGCATAAATTTCTAATTCGGGCTTTGCGTTTACTACGGCGTCGTTGCTTAACAAAATGTTTTTACTGCTTTGATAGGCATTTGTTTTTTGTGCATGGCGCTCTACAAAAATACGCCCATTAAATACCGCAGTTGATTTTTCGGCCACAACTCCTTTATATAATTCGTTGCTTTGTCCGTTTGGTTTTAGGTGATTTACTTCCGTATGGTTATCTACTAATTGCTGTTGTTGTGTAATAAACAACCCGTATAAATGACTTTCGGTATATTCTCCGTTGAGGTCAAGTTTTAAATTGTTGCGCACCAGGGCACCACTAAAAGTATAGGTGTGATTGGTATAAGTACTTTGTTTTTCTTGATGCACTTGGGTGTTGGCAAATAAGTAATTGTGTGCGCCTGTATTTTGAGCGATGACGTGCTGAATATGTGCCTGCGTATCTACAAAAATTTCAGTTACCGTATTACGAAAAGAGTTTTCGTTAGATGAGTAATAAAATTCTGTTATTTGCGCTTCCGTATTTTTTTCTATTACAAATAAGTTGCGCGTATTAAAAAATAAATTTCCTTCTAATGAGTTGATGTGATGAATAATAAGTGGTTTATCCAACGTTTGGCTTATGCGAAGAAAAAACCCCCTATCCGCATAGGCGGCGTTTAGCGCTATCATAGGATCGGTGTTGCTTTTGGCATATTGAGCCAAATGGGCAGCACTTATTTCTTTTGATATTTCTTGTATGGGGCTCGCTTTTATGGCGCTTGATACTTCTAATTCATCGGTGCATATATGGCCATTTACTATAAACAGGTTGTAGGCTTCTTGTACGGCGTATTGTTTTTTTATTTCAGAGAAAGAAACGACCTGCTCTTTTCCTGAGATAGTTTTGAAGTTTTTCCGTAGTATAGCTTCTATGTTGCAGTATTTATACGATTCGTTTTTTGAGTTTGGAATGCCCTGTGTTTCTAAACACTGCAAAGCCTGTCCAATTTCATCAGAGGGCATAAAGTGAGCTTTGCCTGCGTGCTGTGCCAGCTCTTCCAAAAACTGATGCGTAACAGTAAGTTTGTCTGTAATCATGTTGCGTTTACACCGCCTGTTTTTTTATTTCGTCGTACCCTTTTTCTTCCATTTCAAGAGCCAGTTCTTTGCCTCCGCTTTTTACAATTTGTCCATTGTACAGAATATGCACAAAATCGGGCACAATGTAATCCAGCAGGCGTTGATAGTGGGTAATAACAATGGTGGCGTTGTTTTTTGTTTTTAATTTGTTTACTCCGGAAGCTACAATGCGTAAAGCGTCAATATCCAGGCCGCTGTCGGTTTCATCAAGTATAGATAGCTTGGGCTCTAGCATAGCCATTTGAAAAATTTCGTTGCGTTTTTTTTCGCCTCCGCTAAATCCTTCGTTTACACTGCGATTAGCTAATTTAGAATCCAGTTCTACTAATTTTTGTTTTTCTTTTACTAGGGCTAAAAAATCTTTTGCTTCTATATCGGGTAAGCCGTGATAATGACGAATTTCATTTAATGCGGTTCGTAAAAAATTGATGTTGCTTACCCCCGGTATTTCTATGGGGTATTGAAAAGCTAAAAAGATACCTTCGCGCGCACGGTCTTCGGGCGCTAATTCTAACAAATTTTTTTCGTTAAAAAGCACATCGCCTGCTGTAACGTTATATTCTTCGCGACCGGCAAGCACAGCCGATAGGGTGCTTTTTCCAGAGCCGTTAGGCCCCATAATAGCGTGCACTTCTCCGGCTTTTACGTTTAGGTTAATGCCTTTCAGAATTTCTTTTCCGTTTATTTCGGCTCGTAAATTTTTTATAGAAAGCATGTTCTAAAAATTAGAAACGGGCGAGCTGGCATAATCAATGGTGTTTCCAAAATTATCGGCAGCTACGTTGCCGTTGTTTTCATTGCGATAGTTTCCTCCGGGTTTGTTGTTGCGCATTTTTCCTTTGCGAACATCTTCTTTGTACTGTATAAGTCCCGAAACCAGTTTGTCGGTATGTTCTACTAAAGGCAGTATGTCTATAGTTTGTTCGTGGGTAATGGCCCCTAAATCAATGCTAATGGCCAATGCTGTTTTAAATTCAAAAATACACTCGCGGGCTTCGTATAAATTTTCGAGCGATTGCACGCGTTGTTTTACGCCGTAGCTACGCGCTACGCTGTAAGAGACCTCTAAAGCAGAGTGTATCAGTTTGTCTTTTATAGTAGCGTCTAAATTAATTCCGTTTACTAGTTTGTAGGCGTTTACAGCCAATTCTTTAGCTTTTTGCCAGGCCACTAAATCTTCTATATTACCTTTTTTTTCAGTAGCGATGTGTGTATTTTCCATGTTTATTTTTTGATGAAAGGGTTGATTTTTAAAATATGGCTGCAAATCTATGTGTAATTTTTTATTAAAAAGAATGTTTAACGTTTTTTTAATTTACCCTACGCTGCCTTCAAGGCTTACAGCCAGCAATTTTTGGGCTTCTACGGCAAATTCCATGGGTAGTTTATTTAACACATCTTTGCAATATCCATTTACAATTAAGCCGATGGCTTTTTCGGTATCAATGCCGCGCTGTTTGCAATAAAACAGTTGGTCTTCGCCAATTTTTGAAGTGGTGGCTTCGTGTTCTACTACGCCGCTTTTATCTTTTATTTCTATATACGGAAAGGTATGCGCGCCGCATTGGTTGCCCATAAGCAAGCTGTCGCATTGAGAAAAGTTGCGTGAGCCGGTGGCGCCTTTTTGTATGCGTACTAAACCGCGGTAGCTGTTGTTGCTAAAGCCGGCCGATATGCCTTTTGATATAATGGTTGATTTGCTGTTTTTTCCTATGTGTATCATTTTAGTGCCGGTGTCGGCTTGTTGGTAATTGTTGGTTACGGCTACCGAGTAAAATTCACCTACCGAGTTATCTCCTTTTAGGATAACAGATGGGTATTTCCAGGTAACGGCCGATCCGGTTTCTACTTGTGTCCAGCTAATTTTGGCGTGGCTATCTAAGCAAATGCCTCTTTTGGTAACAAAATTAAAGATGCCTCCGTTTCCATTTTTATCCCCCGGATACCAATTTTGTACGGTACTGTATTTTACTTCGGCATTTTTATGTGCAATAATTTCTACAATAGCTGCGTGTAGCTGATTTTCATCGCGCTTTGGGGCGGTACACCCCTCTAGGTAAGATACATAAGCGTCTTCGTCGGCTACGATAAGGGTGCGCTCAAACTGACCGGTACCTCCGGCATTGATACGGAAATAAGTGGATAATTCCATAGGGCAACGAACGCCTTTGGGGATATAGCAAAAGGAGCCATCTGTAAACACCGCGCTGTTGAGTGCTGCATAAAAATTATCGGTATAAGGTACTACGGTTCCCATAAACTTGCGAACCAAATCGGGGTGCTCTTGCACGGCTTCGCCAAATGAACAAAAAATAATTCCTTTTTCGGCCAGTGTTTCTTTAAAAGTGGTTTTTACGGATACGCTGTCTATAACCGCATCTACCGCTATTTTGCTTTCTACACCTGATAGGCGTTTTTGTTCTTCTAACGAAATGCCTAGTTTTTCAAAGGTTTTGAGCAACTCGGGATCTACCTCGTCTAGGCTGTTTACTTTCTTTTTTTGTTTTGGAGCCGAGTAGTAAATGATGTCATTAAATTTGGGCTGAGCGTAGGAAACATGCGCCCATTTAGGCTCCTCTAGGGTAAGCCAGTGTTTGTACGCTTTTAACCTAAAGTCTAACATCCATTCGGGCTCGTTTTTTTTATGAGAGATAAAACGAATAATATTCTCATTAAGGCCTACGGGGGCGTTTTCTGCCTCAATATCTGACACAAAGCCGTATTTGTACTCGTTGCTTATGTGCTCTTCTATAACCTCGTTCGACATACTTTTAATTTAAAATTATAAATTACACCATGCTATGATGAGGAATTTCTGTGCGGTTGCGGGCTGCAAAAAATGTACACCTGCACTCAAACTCCTTCGTCTTTTTATTTTTTTATAGCGCTTCATTAAATAGAAAAACTCTCGCCACAGCCGCAGGTGCGAGAGGCGTTGGGATTTTTAAAAACAAAGCCTTTGCCGTTTAGTCCGCCGGTATAGTCTAGCTCGGTACCTATCAGGTATAAAAAGCTTTTTCTATCTACTACTACTTTTATTCCATTATCTTCAAAGCTTTGATCGCCTTGCTTCATTTCGGTATCAAAAAGCAGGTTGTACATTAGGCCGGAGCACCCCCCTCCTTCAACCCCTACACGAATAAAGGTGCCATCAGGCTTGTTTTCTTCGCGTATTAGTTTTAGGGCGTGCTCTTTTGCCGCATTGGATACTTTTATCATTTTATTTAGATTTATTCTAAAAACACGCCGCAAAGTTACCACATTTATGGTATTCTGCGAAATTATTTTGTGTGATTTTATTTTTAGGGTTTGCCAAGCGGGTTGGTATTACTCGGTACGTAGCGCTTCTACGGGGTGTATGGCGGCGGCCTTGCGAGCAGGGATAAACCCGGCTAATAAGCCGCCTACAATAATTATAGACAGCGCTTTAAGGGCGGTATATAAATCAACCGTAGGGTTAGCAAACATACTGCCATCGCCGCTGCCTACCAATTTGTTTAAGCCTTCCAACAAAAAAATACCAAAAACCAAGCCGGCATATCCGGCTATGGCCGTAATAAGCAAGGATTCTAATAAAATTTGTGCAATAACATTAAAAGGGGTAGCGCCCAAGGCACGTTTTACACCAATTTCTTTCGTGCGTTCTTTTACTACAATAAGCATAATATTGCTAATGCCGATAACCCCTGCCAGCAGGGTACCAATGCCCACTACCCATACCAGCCAATCAATGCCGGTAAAGAGGCCCATAATTTTTCCAAATTCTACCCCCATATTCCAATGCCCTATGGCTACTTTATCTTCAGGGGCTATTTTGTGGCGTTCTTTTAATAGGGCTACTGCGCGGTCTTCGGCGGTGGCGGCCGGCACTTGGTCTTTTGCTTTTACCACAAACCAACCTACTTTATCGCCGTAATTAAATGCTTTTTGAAAGGTGGTAAAAGGTATGTAAATGGTTTGGGCTTCTTCTTGCCCGTCATTGCCGCCCCGGTTGTTTCGGGTGGTGCCTACCACCATAAAATACACGCCATTGATACGAATGTATTTTCCTAAAGGGTTTTCTTCTTTTTTAAATAAAATTTCTGCTACACGCGAGCCTATCACGCATATTTTTCGTCTATCATCTACATCTTTTTGATTGAGAAATCGGCCGCGCGTAATGTCTTTTTTCATAATTTTAATTAAATCAGGATATTGCCCCATCACGCTAAAAGTTCCCGACTTTAACCCTCTTACTACATTATTGCTTTCGCGAAAGCCGCCTAATTGATTTTGCGGGCAGATAATATCCAGTTCCGGTAACTGTTTTAGGGCCATCACATCAGCATTGTTATAGGTAAATACACGCCCGGCTTTAAAGCCTCCATACGGTTTGGTGGTAGGCTGCGCCCATAAGAAAAAACTATTAGTGGCAAAGCCTCCAAAGCCTTGCATCACCCCGTTGCGCATACCATTTCCAAAACCCAGCATCAGCACTAACATAAAAATACCCCAAGCTACGCCTAGCATAGTAAGGGCGGTACGCAGTTTGTTTTTTTTTACGGTGGCGTAAATTTCTTGCAGACTATCTCGGTCTATCATCATATATCACAGGCAAATATCGGTGTTTTTTTATGAGAGAAGCAAATTTAATCTTTTGAAAAAACCCCTTTCGCGCCATCAAAATAAATACTGTAACTTTGGAAAAAACTAAAAACATGGTAAATACCGTAGAAATAACATACACCGGAAACCTGCATACCGAAGCTATGCACGTAGAGTCTAAAACCCGTATTGTAACGGATGCGCCAAAAGACAATCAAGGCATGGGGGCTGCTTTTTCTCCTACCGATTTATTAGCTACCTCTTTGGCCACTTGTATTTTAACCACTATGGCTATTGTAGCCAAACGAGATGGTATAAACCGAAATATAGACGGGGCAAAAGCAGAGGTAATAAAAGTAATGCAGCCAAACCCACGACGAGTAGCCGAGATACACGTAAAAGTAATCTTTCCGAAAAATTACGATGAAAAAGAAAGGAAGATTTTAGAAAGCGCAGCCCACAACTGTCCGGTAGGCAAAAGTTTGCACCCCGACTTAAAACAAATACTGCAGTTTGTTTATCCTGTGTAAGAAATTAGATATGCTTAGCAACGTGTTTTGCAGGAGCTTGGGCGTAAGCCGCACAAGTACCGTGACGACTGCGGCACGAGCATACAGAAATTACAATAGCTAATAAAAACAGAGAAGAGATGGCTTTTTTCATGTGTATATTTGTTTTAATTCGTTATTATTTAAAAAATTTAGTTAAACGACTATCCTACAAAGTTTAGATACTTGATATTAAATAGAGTTTAACGCGCCAACAAAAATAAAGCAATTATTTATACTTGCAAACAAAAAACATTTTTTTTATTGTTGTTTGATAAAAGTGTAAAATAAATTGTAAACGGGTTTACCGTAACTTACTAATTGCTTTTAATAAATTTTTGTGTGTAACTGCCTACTTGAATAAAATAAACCCCATTAGGTATGCTGCTTACGTCTATAGTAGATAGAGACTTGTTTATAGCTGTTTTTTGAACGATGCGCCCCAACATATCATAAATAATCGCTTCGGTAGCTGTATTATCTTCTGTTATCAGTTGCAAGTGCGAGTTCGTAGGATTAGGGTACACGCTTATTTTTTTGTTTTCTTGAACGGTGTTGATGCCTGTGGTAGCGCAATTTACTGGGGTTGCCAACCATATCATAATGTTCATTAGCCAAGGGCGGTGGTTTCCACTGGCATCTCCGGTATAGCCGGTATAAAGGGTAGAGCTTGGGTTTCCGGTTCCATCGTCTGGAGGCGAGCTATCTCCAATGGAGGCTATTTTTCCGCATTTCCAACGGGAAGTAACGCAGCATACGGCGGTATCGGTTTGACCCAATCCGGCTCTCCAAACATGTCCTTTTACCGAAGGGTTTTGGCTGGGCGTCATGTTCATAGCGGTACCGTTGCTCCATTTTACCATAGCGCAAGTACCAAAAGGCCCGTGAATAATAGAGTCGGTAGTTGAGGTAGCTACATTAGTGTTAGGCGAGCTGCTTCCGTCCGAAAAATTTTCGTACGAAAAAACATATCCAAACGCATTGTTTTGCACCGGGTTATTGGTAAAAAAATCATTCCAAATATGTGGAGAGTCCCAGCCATCGTTGTTTCTATCGCTGTGGTCGTGGTCGGATATAGCCAGTAAGCTGCCTCCGTTTTCAATAAAGTGCATCATAGCGGCTATTTCCGATTGGGTAAAGCGGGTGTTGGGCTCATCCACTACAAATACGTTGTAATTGCTTAAATCTTGCGGGTTACCGCTGTTTCCATACGTAATAGAGTCGGTAAAAGGCAGCGTTTCAACCCAATATCCTTTACGCACGCAGTCAATAGCCCAATAAGATAGGGCTCCTGTCCAAAATGTTTCGGAGGTAGTAGAGGTAATACCGCTTTGTGCCGGGGTAGGTATGCGTTGCGGGTTTGAGTGGTGGCAGGTGGTACAGGTATAGCCGCTGGGGGTAGTTGATGCCCAGTTCATATTCCAAACGTCCGCATCTATGCACCAGTCGGCTGTGGTGCCCGATGTTTCGGCGTGTGTGTTATCAAATAAAATTTTTACTTGCCCGGGTGTTTGCGCTTGTGTTTGCAAGCCTAACAAAACAAAAGAAGATGCGATTAAAATAGTTTTTTTCATGATGAAACGGTGTTTTAGGGCGACAAAAATAAAAAAACCCTAAGTATAAAATACTCAGGGTTTAAACTTTAACATTAAAAACAGATTGTTGTTTGTCTATTTAATAGAATTTAACACTGCTTTGAAAGCTTCTGGATGATTTAGCGCCAAGTCGGCTAAAGCTTTGCGGTTTAATTGCACATTTTTTTCATGAATTTTGTGCATAAACTGCGAGTAGCTCATACCGTTTTCGCGGGCGGCAGCGTTAATACGCTGAATCCACAAAGCGCGCATATTGCGTTTTTTGTTTTTACGATCGCGATAAGCGTAGGTTAACCCTTTTTCCCAAACGTTTTTGGCTATAGTCCAAATGTTTTTGCGGGCGCCCCAATACCCTTTGGTTAATTTAAGGACTTTTTTTCTGCGTGCTCTACTGGCAACATGATTGACTGAACGTGGCATTTTCTTTTTTTAATTTGTTTTTAGATGATTTAGTGTTTGCTCACACGGCAAATCTTGTTACTAAACATCGGTTTTACAATTGATTTTTACCTCTGGCTTACTATTCGTGTTCGGCTTTTAAAAAAATTATTTTCCAAGGGTAAGCAAAAACTTAATGTTTCCTAAGTCTGCTTTGTCCACCAAGCCGTTACCGCGCAGGGCGCGTTTGCGGTCTTTTTCTTTCTTGGTTAATATATGTCTTTTAAAAGCGTACTTGCGTTTAATTTTTCCAGACCCGGTTACTGAAAATCGCTTTTTAGCTCCGGAGTTTGTTTTCATTTTTGGCATGACGTCTTTTTTTAAGGGCGACAAATATACAACAATTTTCTATATCAAAAAAAATTTTTACCCGTTTGCTGATTTTGCCTTACATTCGCTCCATAATACTTCTGTTTTAGCAAAATATGAAAGGAATAATTTTAGCCGGAGGCTCGGGTACACGCTTGCACCCTCTTACCTTAGCCATGAGCAAGCAAATGATGCCCGTGTATGATAAGCCTATGATTTACTACCCGCTGTCTATACTTATGATGGCCGGTATAAAAGAGGTGCTTATTATTTCTACCCCAGCCGATTTGCCCCATTTTGAACGCCTTTTGGGCGATGGCTTGCGCTTGGGTTGTCGTTTTTCGTATGCGGTACAAGAAGTACCAAACGGTTTAGCGCAAGCCTTTGTTATAGGCGAAAAATTTATAGGAAACGATAGCGTGGCCTTGGTGCTTGGCGATAACATCTTTCATGGGCAAGGGCTTGGACGCCAATTGCAAACTTGCAAAAACCCGCAGGGCGGCATTGTGTTTGCCTACCATGTAAGCGATCCCGAACGTTATGGAGTAGTTGATTTTGATGCGCAAAACCGCGTACTTTCTATTGAAGAAAAACCCGCAAAACCCAAATCAAATTATGCGGTGCCGGGCTTGTATTTTTACGACAACAGCGTAGTGCCCATAGCCAAAAACCTAAAGCCCAGCGCCCGCGGCGAATACGAGATTACCGATGTAAACAAGCAATACTTAGAACAAAAAAAACTGGAAGTACGTATTTTAGATAGAGGCACCGCTTGGCTAGATACCGGAACCTTTGCATCGCTTATGCAAGCCGGACAATTTGTGCAGGTAATAGAAGAGCGGCAAGGTTTAAAAATTGGCTGCATAGAAGAAATTGCTTTTAATATGGGATATATAAACCGCGAACAACTGCACCTCATCGCACAGCCCCTAGTAAAAAGCGGCTATGGAAACTACCTTCTTAAACTATAACACCTTGTGAGTACTGCCAGCGAAAAAAACAAAACGCAAGCCATTAAAGAGCTGATGCAAATTCCGGGGGTGGGTAAATCCATTGCAGCCGATTTGTATCATATAAATATAAAAAACGTGAAGGCACTCCAAAACCGGTCGCCCGAAGAATTATACCACCTTTCTAATCAATATGCCGGGGTAGTTCAAGATAGGTGTTTGCTTTATACTTTTAGGTGCGCGGTATATTTTGCATCTAACCAAAAGCATGAAGCCGAAAAATTAAAATGGTGGAACTGGAAAGACAAATAAATATGAGCCAGCACCCATATAAAATATTTTCTGCCGAGTTTGATGCCTATTTACAACAAGCCATCTCTCAACTTCCTGCCAGTCCGAAAAACGTGTATGAGCCTTTAAGCTATTTTTTAGCTTTAGGGGGCAAGCGCATACGACCTCTACTGGTTTTAATAGCAGCCGATTTTTTTAACAGCAACACTCAAGAAGTGCTTCCCGCAGCGGCAGCTATAGAGCTGTTTCATAATTTTTCTTTGATACACGATGATATTATGGATAATGCCCCCTTGCGGCGCAACCAAGCTACAATACACGAAAAATGGAATAGAGATACCGCCATTCTTAGTGGCGATGTATTGTTTGTAAAAGCCTATCAGCAATTGGCGCTATTACCTGCCAACAGCGCCCCGGCTATCTATGAGTTGTTTTCAAAAACAGCTATTGAGGTATGCGAAGGGCAACAACTGGATATGGATTTTGAAACCCAAGCCGTTGTTTCTATTGATGAATATATTAAGATGATTCGTTTAAAAACGGCAGTAGTGCTTGCCGGGAGCCTTAAAATGGGCGCTCTGTGCGCACAAGCATCTAAAGCCGATAGCGAATATATATATCAGGTAGGAGAAAAATTAGGCATTGCCTTTCAGCTAACCGACGATTATTTAGATGTATTTGGCAAGCCCGAGCAAGTAGGTAAGCAAACAGGCGGCGATATCATTGCCCGTAAAAAAACATGGCTTTGGCTAAAAGCACTAGAGCGGGCCAACCCACAACAAAAACAACAACTACAAGAATTGTTTTTAAATACAAATATAAAAAACGCAGATAAAGTACACGCGGTTACAAAAATTTATAGCGACCTAAACTTACCCTACTTTTTAAACCAGGAAATAGAAAATTATTACCAAGAAGCCCTTTCTTTATTGCAAAAAACAAGTACCCAAAAAGATAAAGCGGCCACTTTTGCGGCCTTTGCAAAAAGCCTCATGGTGCGAGACAACTAAAAAAGAATTACGTGTAAAAAACACAGGGTAAGCCCCCCTTAAAAAGATGGCTCAAAAGTAGGAATTTTGGCTGTATTTTCAGAATATGAAAATAAAGCATAGACAAAAGAACTCATATTACACCTCCCTTTCATAAGGCTTTGCCCGTCTTTCCTTTGTTTGAATATCAATCCGACCTTTTTGTTTAAACTCGGCATTCCGTGCGCTATTAACAAACGATTCTATGTCCGTAGTTTTTACTTTTTTGTTGCGCAAACTACCCGCAGCGCTTGCTGATAGCGTTGCTATTTTTATTTTTGCTTACACTCGTATTCCCTTAGGCTTCGTAGGCAGGCTCTGCCTTATCTTGGCTTACCAAGTTTTCTTTTATACGGCGTTCTACTTCGGCTGCCAACTCCGGGTTGTCAAAGAAAAGTTGTTTTACCGCATCGCGTCCTTGCCCCAACTTGGTATCGCCGTAGCTAAACCACGATCCGCTTTTTTTAATAACATTTAGTTCTACGCCCAAATCAATTATTTCACCTGTTTTACTAATGCCCTCTCCAAAAATAATATCAAACTCCGATTGACGGAAAGGAGGGGCTACTTTGTTTTTAATCACTTTTACGCGTGCGCGGTTACCCACCACATTTTCGCCATCTTTTAGTTGCCCTATGCGGCGAATATCCAAACGTACAGAAGCATAGAATTTAAGCGCATTTCCGCCGGTAGTCGTTTCGGGATTTCCAAACATAACGCCAATTTTTTCGCGTAACTGGTTAATAAAGATAACACAACAATTGGTTTTGCTTATGGTGCTGGTTAATTTTCGCAAAGCTTGGCTCATCAATCGGGCGTGTAAGCCCATTTTACTGTCGCCCATTTCGCCTTCTATTTCTGCTTTTGGGGTAAGCGCGGCTACGGAGTCGATCACAATTAAATCAATAGCGCCCGAGCTAATTAAGTTTTCCGTAATTTCTAAAGCTTGTTCTCCGTTATCGGGTTGAGAAATTAAAAGTCCTTCGGTATCTACTCCTAGTTTTTCGGCATAAAAACGGTCAAAAGCATGCTCGGCATCAATAAAGGCGGCAATACCACCGCTTTTTTGCACATTAGCAATAGCGTGAATGGTAAGTGTGGTTTTTCCGGAAGACTCAGGCCCGTATATCTCAACAATACGTCCTTTAGGAAAACCGCCTACGCCCAAGGCTATATCCAAACCTACCGAACCGGTGCTGATAACCTCCATGGCTTCGGTTTGGGTATCTCCTAATTTCATTACGGTTCCTTTTCCGTATGTTTTTTCTAATTTATCTAGGGTAAGTTGTAGTGCTTTTAGCTTCTCTACATTCGCCTTTTTGTCGTTGGTTTCTTCGGTTTTTTTAGCCATGATTTTTGTTTTTGATGGCACAAAGATACGGTATAAAAACGAATTTAGCTAATTTTTTTATTAACAAAACTCGTTTTTTAGCTAAAATTTTTAGCAATCCTTGATTTTACTAGGCTTTTAGGGGTGTAAAAACCTCGTTATTTGTCGTGTTCTTTCAAAAAAATAGAATATACCGAGAAATGGTCGCTGTAGCCATTGGTGTAAGTGCCGCCCGAGTGGGTGCGGAGCGGATAGCCTTTGTATTTACCTTCGGTTTCTTTTACAAAAGAGGAGTCAAAAATATGCGAAGAATAGAAGTTAAGGGTTTTGTAATTTCCTTGTACCAAGGCGGGCGTCATAATTTGTTGGTCAAATAAATTCCAGCTATCGTTATAGGCTAAGGTGCCTATCCCTCTTTTAAAATACGTTTCCATAGCATTAAACATGGTGCCGTTTTTTACATCTTTAGCTTTGGCAACGGTGTTCAGGGTTTTTACGCTTTTGTCGGTGGGGTCGTCGTTCAAATCGCCCATTAAAATAATTTTTGCTTGGGCATTAATAGTCAATAAAGAATCTATAATTTTTTGCGCCACCTTGGCCGCGGCAATACGATTTACCTCACTTATCGTGCCTCCGCGACGCGAGGGCCAATGGCAAATAATAAAATGAAAATCTTCGCCCAACAGCTTGCCGTTTACTAGCAGTTCGTCGCGGGTAGGATAGGTGTTATCGGTTACTAGCTTTACCGTATGAGCCGACATAGAAGTAAGCGAAAAATATTTTGGGTTGTACAACATAGCTACATCTACTCCGCGGCGGTCGGGGCCTTCTATGTGGGCTATTTTATATTTGCGTGATTTTAATTTCGGGGTGTTAGCCAAATCTTGCAACACGGTTTTGTTTTCTATTTCGCATACACCCAACACAGCCAAGCCATCGGGCGTGCTTTCGGTGCCCATCATCGATATAACGGTGCTAAGATGCTCTAACTTGTTTTTATATTTCATGGTGCCCCAGGCATAAGTGCCATCAGGCAAAAACTCTTCGTCGTTTTTTAAAGGGTCGTTTAGGGTGTCGTAAAAGTTTTCTACATTCCAAAAGCCGATGGCTACCGGCGTATATTGTTTGTTTTTATCTAACGAAAATTCTTGCCCATAACTCTCAAAAAAACAAGCGCTTAGGCATAAAATAAGAAAAAAGACCTTGATATTCATATCAAGCAAAAATACATTTTCTTTTTTTAATGCTATGTTATTTCATAAAAAAACCCCACTTAACGAAGTGGGGGTTTCCTTTTTTTAGTGATTGTGATGCTGGGCATGATGCTTGGCCGCTTCATGCTTGTGGTGCTCGGCCTGCACGTGATGTCCGTGGGCAATGTGAGCGTGATGAGCCGCTTTTTCGTGCTCGCCGGCTTTGTGATGTTCGTGTGCTTTTTTGTGATGGTGAGCTGCTTTCTCGTAATGATGAGCTGCCTCCTCGTGATGATTGTGTTTCATTTTATTTGTGTTTTAAAGTTATGAAGCAAAGGTACCGCTCCCTTACCGACAAAAATAAAACGCGCTGTTAAATAAATATAATACGGCTGTTAAATAACAGTACTTAACAATAAAGCATCTGAAATGAAAAAATATTTAACACGCAATATAGCTTTACATAGAGGTTGTTTTTCCTTTTCTCTATTTGTAAAAATCAAAAAACAATTCTTTTTTTATAAAAAAGTACTTTTTTGCAAAAAGAAACGCGTATTTTTCTTATTTTTGGGATTTTGATATTTATGATGAATTTTTCTGCTACGCAGATAGCCAACCTACTAAACGGCCTTGTTGAAGGAAACGCCGAAGCTACCGTTAATAACCTATCAAAAATAGAGGAGGGTAAGCCTCAAACGCTTTCATTTTTAGCAAACACCAAGTACCTGCCCCACCTATATACTACCGATGCCTCTATTGTTATTATAGACAAAAACCTTGTTTTAGAAAAGCCTGTAAAAACTACCTGCACCCTCATTAGGGTAGATGATGCGTACGGCTGTTTTGCTAAACTACTGGAGCTATACAATCAAGTAAAAAACAATAAAAAAGGAATAGAACAACCCAGCCACATAGCAGCCTCTGCTAAAGTAGGAACCGATGTTTATATAGGCGCCTTTGCCTACATAGGAGAGAATACCGTGTTGGGCAACAATGTAAAAATATACCCGCATGCCTTTATTGGCGACAACGTAAAAATAAACGATAACACTACTATTTTTTCGGGAGTTAAAATTTATAGCGATTGTGTAGTGGGCGCCCATTGCACCCTGCACTCGGGCTGCATCATTGGTGCCGACGGCTTTGGCTTTGCGCCCAACAGTCAAAACAATTACCAAAAAGTACCGCAAATAGGCAATGTAGTGATAGAAGATTTTGTAGAAATAGGGGCCAACACTACTATTGATAGAGCTACGCTGGGCTCTACCCTTATTCGCAAAGGCGTAAAACTAGATAACCTGATACAAATTGCCCACAATGTAGAGATAGGCGAAAACACCGTAATAGCCTCGCAAAGCGGCGTAGCCGGCTCCACCAAAATAGGAAAAAACTGCATGATAGCCGGGCAGGTAGGCATTATAGGCCACCTAAAAATAGCCGACGGGGTAAAAATAGCGGCTCAATCGGGTATTGGCCATAGCATCGAAAAAGAAAATGAAGTAGTGCAAGGCTCTCCGGCCTTTGCGCATGGCGAATATACCCGAAGCTACGTGCTGTTTAAAAATTTACCCAAGCTAAACAAACAAATCAACGAACTAGAAAAAAAAATAAAATAACAACCGATATATCAAATATGAGTGAAAAACAATGCACGATAAAAAAAGCCGTTTCTCTTACCGGCGTAGGCCTTCATACCGGTAAAAAAGTAACCCTTACTTTTAACCCCGCTCCCGAAAACCATTGGTATAAATTTCAACGCATAGATTTAGAAGGACAACCCATTATTGAAGCCGATGCTGATTTGGTGGTAGATACCTCGCGCGGCACGGTGCTTGAAAAAAACGGCGCACGCGTTCACACCATCGAGCACGTACTGGCTGCCCTACGCGGATTGGAAATTGACAATTGCCTTATTCAAGTAGATGGCCCCGAAATGCCTATTATGGACGGATCTTCTATAAAATTTATAGAAGCGCTGGAGTTGGCAGAAAGGGTAGAGCAAAACGCCCCACGAGAATATTTTGTATTAAAAAACAACCTCACTTACGAAGATACCGAAAAAAACGTAGAGATGCTTGCCGTGCCGCAAGAAACCTTTCGCACCACGGTAATGGTAGATTACAACAGCGATATTTTAGGAACCCAACACGCCAGCATCTATGCCCTGTCTGAATTTAAAAAAGAAGTAGCCAACTGCCGTACCTTCGTTTTTTTGCATGAGTTAGAAATGCTGCTGCAACACAACCTCATAAAAGGCGGCGATTTGGATAACGCTATTGTACTGGTGGATAAAGAACTTCCAAAAGAAAAATTAGACCATCTGCGCAAAGTATTTCACAAAGAAAAAGACCATATTGATGTAAAAAGAGGCGTATTAAACAATACCAAACTACACCACTACAACGAACCCGCCCGCCATAAATTACTAGACATTGTGGGCGACCTAGCTCTGGTAGGCAAGCCTATGAAAGTACATATATTAGCTGCGCGCCCCGGACATGCAGGAAATGTAGCCTTTGCAAAAAAAATAAAAGAGCTTATTAAAAAAGAAAAAAAAGAAGGAAACATCCCTCAGTACGACACCAGCGCCCCCGCCTTATACAACACGGTAGATATTATGAAAATACTACCGCACCGCTATCCTTTTTTACTGGTAGATAAGATTTTAGAACTTACGCCCCAATATGTAGTGGGGGTAAAAAATGTAACCTACAACGAGTTTTGGTGCCAAGGGCATTTTCCTGACGAGCCCATTATGCCGGGCGTTTTAATTATAGAAGCTTTAGCACAAACAGGGGGTGTACTATGCTTAAAAACCGTACCCGACCCCGAAAATTATCAAACCTACTTTGTAAAAATAGAAAGCGCTAAGTTTAAAAACAAAGTAACCCCGGGCGATACGGTTGTTTTTAAAATGGAACTAGCAGAGCCCATTCGTAGAGGGTTATGCCACATGAAAGGTACTGCCTATGTAGGTAATAAAATAGCAGCGGAAGCCGACATGATGGCGCAAATTGTAAAAGTAAGGGGCTTAGAAAAAAAAGTAATGGAAACCCAAAACGCCTAACCTCAGTTATACCAAAAGCATGATTTCAAAACTAGCCCATGTAAGCCCAAAAGCACAAATAGGTGCCAACGTAACCATAGAGCCTTTTGCTAACATATACGATGATGTAGTAATTGGTGATGGCACTTGGATTGGATCAAACACGGTAATAATGGACGGAACCCGTATTGGCAAAAATTGCAAAATTTTCCCTGGGGCTGTGCTGGGCGGCATCCCTCAAGATTTAAAATTTAATGGCGAAAACAGCCTGGCCGAAATTGGAGATAACACCGTTATTCGCGAATATGCTACTATAAACCGCGGCACCGTTGACAGAATGGTTACTCGTGTAGGAAAAAACTGCCTCATTATGGCTTATGCCCACATTGCACACGATTGCCTTATTGGCGACCACGTAATAGTGGCCAGCTACGTAGGCATTACCGGCCATGTAACTATAGAAGATTACGCCATTATAGAAGGATTAAGCGGCACTCAACAATTTATTACCATCGGCGCTCATAGCTTTGTGGCCGGAGGCTCGCTCATGCGCAAAAGCGTTCCGCCTTTTATACGAGTTGCCCGAGAACCCTTGCAATATATAGGAGTAAATATTGTGGGGCTTACCCGACGTGGCTTTTCAAAAGAAGCGATAAAAAATATTGAAGATATTTATCGTATTATTTTTGTACGAAGTTACAACATGACGAAAGCCATAGAAGTAGTTATGGACGAATGCCCCGATACGCCCGAGCGCAAACAAATACTTCATTTTATAGCCAACGCCAAAGATGGCGTAGTAAAAGGAATTTAATTTTTAAACGATGATAAAAAGATATTTTTTACTGATACTAATACCCTTTTTTGCACAAGCACAAACAGAAGAATACCGTTCCACAGCGAACAGCTACTACTGGAAAAACCGAAAACCCTATGAGGGTTATTGGCAACAAGATGTGGATTACCACATAAAAGCAACCTTGCTGGATAGCCTGAATATTATAGACGGAGAGGAAACGCTAACGTATTACAACAACTCGCCCGACGAGCTGCCCTTCGTGTTTTTTCATTTATACAACAACGCGCAAGTAAAAGGCTCTTACCTGGCTGACTTATATAAAAACAACAACGTGCCGCTACACTTTGGGAAATACCGAGCCGCTGGCTTAGGTACCGCAGTAGAAAGCATGCAGGTAAACGGGCAAGCCCTAAAAACCGAATTAGACAACACGGTACTGAAAGCTTGGCTTGCAGCCCCCCTTAAACCAGGAGAATCCATCACCTTCAAGATAAAATTTAAAACCTATTTTGATAAAGAAACCATTCGCAACCGCATGAAAATGTACGACGCTTTCGGCTACAAACATTTTAATTTAGTACACTGGTACCCGCGCATATCGGTGTATGATAAAAAACAAGGCTGGGATACCGACCAACACATGGACCATGAGTTTTATGGTGATTTTGGAAAATACCATGTGGAGCTTACGCTGCCCAACCATTATATAGGCGATGGCACCGGCGTATTACAAAACGAAAAAGAAGTACTGCCCGAAAGCCTTCGCAAACAAATAGACATCTCTAATTTCGCAAAAAAAGCATTCAACTCAGCCCCTTCAGAAATCATAAAACCCAATGGCACTTTTAAAACATGGATTTTTGACGCCATAAACGTACACGATGCCGCTTATACTTTTGACCCCACCTACCGCATAGCAGAAGTAATGCAAGGCAAAGTACGCTGCATTGCTTTAGCTCAGGAACAACACGCCGGCTATTGGCAAAACGCTGCCAAATACGTAGCTAAAGTAATAGAAACCAATTCAAAAAACATTGGTGAATACGCTTACCCGAAAATGATTGCCGCCGATGCCGACGATGGCATGGAATATCCTATGATAACCCTTGACGGGGGTTCTGACCCCGGCTATAGAGGCTTGTTTATACACGAAATATCGCACAATTGGTTTTTCGGAATGGTAGGCAGCAACGAAACCTACCGCGCTTTTTTAGATGAGGGCTTCACCCAATTTTATACCTGCGATGGTTGGGAAAACATTCAAGGAAAGTACAACATCTATCCTAAAACAAAAAATGCCTATATACGCAACCATACCGATTCGGTGTATTATAGAGAAACCAACGCCTACTTACGCCACTTTGGCGATGTGTTGCGCGGAGATGAAACAACCCTAAATACCCACAGCGACGACTTTAATGGAGCCCTTGCCCATGGCGGCGGTTATAGCCAGGTATATATGAAAACAGTGGTGATGCTGTACAACCTACGCTATGTGTTGGGCGATAGCCTTTTTAAAGCGGCCATGCAAAACTACTTTAACCAATGGAAAATGGGCCACCCGTACCCAGAAGATTTTAGAAACTCCATCATTCAATTTACGCACAACGACCTAAACTGGTTTTTCGACCAATGGTTGGAAACGGCCAAAACAATAGACTATGGCATAAAACGAGTAAAAAAAATAAAAGGTGTAAACAACCAATATGCTATTACCCTAAAACGGTATGGTCGCATGCAAATGCCTGTTGATTTTACGGTAGAAACAACTATGGGCGAAAAACTACATTACTACATTCCCAACACCTGGTACGAAAAGAAAACAACAGCTACCACCCTGCCTCGCTGGATAGGATGGGGTAAAGTAAAACCTACCTACACAGCCACTATTACTATACCACAGGGAAAGGTGCGCAACGTAACGCTTGATACAGCACATGTTTTTCCAGATGTGAACCCGCTAAACAATTCGTACAAAAAAAACATAACACTGCGTTTTGATTCTAAAATTTACAACCCGCCCAACCGCAACAAATACCAAGCCTTTTTGCGCCCTGCCCTTTGGTGGAACGGCTACGACGGAGCGCAAGTAGGAATAAACGTAAACGGCAGCTACATGAATTACAAACATATTTTTGACTGCACCTTATTTTTAAATACCGGCTTAGGGCAAGCTTTTTTGCCGTATCGCGCTTCTGTAAACAGCCACGACCCCTTAGCCTTTATGGTTAGCTATAAAACAGCCACCGATAAATTTATGAAAAAATCGGCGGTATATGCCAGCGTACGCTACCTAAATGGATTAGGTGCAGGCTTGGTCGGTTTTGAACGAAAAAGTAATAACGAAAAATGGCGTTTTTATGCACAACTAAAAGCCATGCAACGTTTTGATACCAGCGCTCTCAACTACCTTATTTACCGTGGCGAGTGGAGCAGTGTAAAAAATATGAACAGCGCTGCTTCGGCCGGCGCCGATTATCACTACGCCTACAAAAGAGGTATCGGCTTCATCAATATACATGTACGCACCCCCTTCTTAGGCGACTACAACTACTCGTATGTGTCGGGCACGGCTACAAACAAAACGTATTTTGGTAAAGTAGGTTTGCATACCCGTTTTTTTATACAATATGGCATCGGAACCAACGTTCCTAAAGAATCCATGTTGTACGCCGCCGGTGCTAACCCCGAAGAATTGATGGATAGCAAATATACACGAGCTATGGGTATCTTCCAGCCCTTTAGCTTTGGAGCTACTACCACTAATGTAAATTTTGCAGCGGGTGGAGGCTTAAATTTACGCGGCTATATGGGCTACCTGTTGCCCAGTGTAGATAGCAAAGGCAATTACCACTATAATTACCAAGGCACCAGCGGGGCAGCCGTTAATGCCGAGTTGGATTTCAGTCGTTTTTTTAACTTTATATCCAAAGCCAGCAAGCAATCAGTGGCTTTTGGTACCTATCTGTTTGGCGACGCCGGCGTAATGAATACCAGCAATCCCAATAGCGCCCTTACCCTATCTAGCGTAATGGTAGATGCCGGCATAGGCACCACCTTTACCATACAGCGTTGGTGGAAATTGCAAGGAATAAAACCCCTTACCATCCGTGCCGACTTCCCTCTTTTTGTAAACCACTTGCCTTACGTAGAGAGCAATTATTTTCAGTTTAGATGTATGATTGGAATTAGCAGGGCTTTTTAAAAAACAATACCTTTACCCTCTTTAAATAATTATGGAAAAAGAATATTTTGCACACCCCACCGCCCTTATTGACGAAGGCTGCACTATCGGAAAAGGCACTAAAATATGGCACTTCAGCCATGTAATGCCTAATTGCACCTTAGGCGAAGGCTGTAATTTAGGGCAAAACGTAGTAATATCGCCTGATGTAGTACTGGGAAAAAACGTGAAAGTACAAAACAACGTTTCTATTTATACCGGCGTTACTTGTGATGATGATGTATTTTTAGGCCCGTCTATGGTTTTTACCAACGTCATAAATCCACGCAGTGCCGTAAACAGGAAAAACCAATACGCTAAAACTCATGTAGGCAAAGGCGCCAGTATTGGGGCTAATGCTACCATTGTATGTGGGCACGATATTGGTAAATTTGCTTTTATTGGCGCCGGCGCCGTAGTTACTAAAAACGTGCCCGACTACGCTCTGCTGGTAGGCAACCCCGCCCGACAAATAGGCTGGATGAGTGAGCATGGGCATCGCTTAGAATTTGAGAGCAATGGAATAGCCACCTGCCCCGAAAGTCATAAAAAATATCAATTAAAAAACAATATAGTTACGGAAATAGTATGATAAAATTTGCTGTTATAGGCCAAGGACATATAGGAAAGCGCCATGCCGAAATGGTACGCCGCAATAGCGCGTGCGAGTTAGTAGCCGTATGCGATGTGTTACCAAAAGATAAAATTGGAGTACCCGATTTAAAAGAAAAATTCTACTCCAATATAGATGATTTGCTAAAAAACCATCCCGAAGTAGAAGTAGTAAACGTGTGTACCCCAAATGGCTTTCATGCCGAACATGCTCTTAAAGCCTTAGCCGCCGGAAAAAATGTAGTGGTAGAAAAACCAATGGCGCTTAGCAAACACGATTGTGAAAAAATTATTTACGAAGCCCTGCATCAACATAAAACGGTTTTCTGTGTGATGCAAAACCGCTACTCACCTCCTAGTGTATGGCTAAAAGAAGTGATAGATGCCAAATTGTTAGGCGAAATTTATATGGTGCAACTTAATTGCTATTGGAATCGCGATGAGCGATACTACAAAGCCGGTGGTTGGAAAGGAACACAAGATTTAGACGGGGGTACTTTGTTTACGCAGTTTTCACACTGGATTGATATTATGTATTGGCTTTTTGGAGATATTGCCAACATACAAGCCAAATTTGCTGATTTCAACCACCAACAATCTACTGCTTTTGAAGATAGTGGTTTTGTAAGTTTTGATTTTGTAAATGGAGGTATGGGCTGTGTAAACTACTCTACCGCCGTATGGGATAAAAACTTAGAAAGCTCGCTTACCATTGTAGGAAGTAAAGGAAGTGTGAAGGTAGGAGGGCAATACATGGATCAAATAGAAACGTGTAATATAAAAGACTATACCATGCCCACTCTTGAAGCCACTAATCCTGCTAATGATTATGGAGCCTATAAAGGATCGGCCAATAATCATAACTTTGTAATAGAAAACGTAGTAAACACGCTTACCGGTAAAAACAAAATCACTACCAATGCCTTAGAGGGCTTAAAAGTAGTGGATATTATAGAGCGTATTTACTCCTTACGTCCCAAAAAAGTATTAAAATAACAGTGCGTATAATCGTTTATTAACTTTATTTTTTTGAAACACTAAAAAAAACAACTATCTTTATTAACTTAAAAAAGAATATGAAAGCGTATGTATTTCCCGGTCAGGGTTCTCAATTTTCCGGTATGGGAAAAGAACTGTACGATACCCACGACTCCGCGAAACAATTATTTGAACAAGCCAATCAAATTTTAGGGTTTCGTATTACCGATGTTATGTTTAATGGGAGCGACGAAGATTTAAAGCAAACAAAAATTACACAACCCGCTATTTTTTTGCATTCGGTAGCATTAGCTCATACCATACCCCACTTTAAACCCGATAGAGTAGCCGGCCATTCTTTAGGCGAGTTTTCGGCTTTAGTGGCCAACAACACCTTGTCTTTTGAAGATGCCTTAAAATTAGTATATAAACGCGCTATGGCTATGCAAAAAGCCTGCGAGCTAAACCCCAGCACGATGGCCGCCGTACTTAATTTGGACGATAAAAAGGTAGAAGAGGTGTGCGCTTTAATCACACATGAAACAAAAGAAGTAGTAGTGGCTGCTAATTATAATTGTCCGGGGCAGTTGGTTATTTCAGGTAGCATAAAAGGCATTGAAATAGCTTGCGAAAAAATGAAAACCGCCGGAGCCAAACGCGCTTTAGTATTGCCCGTAGGCGGAGCCTTTCACTCGCCGCTTATGGAACCCGCCCGCGCCGAACTGGCAGAAGCCATTAACCAAACTCATTTTAATCAACCGTTGTGCCCGGTGTATCAAAACGTAAACGCACAAGCAGTTACCAACCCTACCGAAATAAAAACAAATTTAATAGCGCAACTTACCGCCCCTGTACGTTGGACGCAAACCATAGAACAAATGCTGCACGATGGCGTTAGTGAATTTATAGAAGTGGGTCCGGGCAAGGTGCTGCAAGGGCTCATAAAAAAAATACACAAAGATGCTGTTGCCATAAGCGCATAAAAATAAAAGGCAAAACGGCTCTATTTTGTAAAATGTAAAGAATAATATTATACCATCATTAAAAATAAATAATTTAGAAACATGAAAAAACAACTCGTACTATTTTTTACTTTTTTGCTGATAGGCATATCCGATCAAGCGCAATACCGTTTTTTACAAGGCATTGGTATTTTTGTAGGCGAAACTTCTTCGCGCAATAAATATGTAAACGGGTACCCCCAAGACTATCAGCACGACCCCTTATTTTTACACACCATGCCCCCTTCGCATAACTCGGCTGAATTGCAAGGTTTTAGCGTAGGTATCATGTTAGAAATGCTGAGAAGCGCTAACTGGCGTTGGGTTTCTGAAATAGATTTTTGCAACAAAGGAGCGGTAGAAAACGAGTTGTTACAGCCTGCTTTAGCCAACATACGCCGCCCAGGAGTAAATCATTATGCTAACTTGCAATGGAACAATTATATAAAACGTTGGATTTACTGGAAGAAAAAACCACGGCCTTATATTATGGGAGGAGTTCGCTTAGAATATAATCTTATTACCAGTGCAGGTGCTTACAGTTATGTGAGTGGCGCTGTGCGAAAAATACAGGTAAGTTTTGATTTAGGAGCGGGTATGGAATTTCACATAAAAGGCCCTTGGAATTTCTTTGTAGAAGAGCACTTTAACCCCGATGTAATTCCTATTTACGCACAAGATAAAGTAGCTATGTGGAATAGAACTTGGGAAACCCGTATTGGAATTATGTATCGCTTTAAAAGCGGTATTGGCGCTGTTGATTTAGATTGCCACGCCCCCCGCTACCACGGAAGATAACAGACAGATGACATATTCCTCTTAAATTTACAGTGCTATTTTGTAACCTAAAATAAAAACAAAACCCTATGTCAGAATTCCCGCCTTGTCCAAAATGTAATTGTGAATACAGTTACTCAAATGGAACCATAATGATATGTCCCGAATGTTTTTTTGAGTGGAATCCAACAGAAGAAAAAAAAGAAACTACCCACGAAGCCATAAAAATAACGGATGCCAACGGCAATGAATTATATGATGGCGACACCGTTGTGATAATAAAAGATTTGCCGGTAAAAGGCTCGTCAAAACCAGTAAAGGTGGGAACCAAGGTGAAAAATATTAAATTGGTAGATGGCGACCACAACATAAGCTGCAAAATAGAAGGCTTTGGCGCTATGGGCTTAAAATCAGAATATGTGAAAAAGGCCTGATTTATCGGTTTCCCGGCATTGTTTGTTTGTTTTTTTCTCAAAAAATTAGCTACTTTTGAGTGTGCAAAAACACCTCCATGTTATTTCATTTGATGTGCCTTACCCTGCCAACTATGGCGGCGCAATTGATGTGTTTTACAAAATAAAAAACTTGCATCGGGCAGGAGTATCTATTATTTTACATTGTTTTGAGTACGGGCGCGGCACCCAATCGGCACTAGAAGCGTATTGCCAAAAGGTGTATTACTACAAAAGAAATACCTCTTTTTTTCAACACCTTTTTTGCACCCCTTTTATTGTACAATCAAGGGTTTCGGAGGCCTTAATGTACAACCTGTTACAAGACGAATATCCTATTTTGTTTGAAGGTTTGCATACGTGTTATTACCTTGGCGATGCGCGGTTAAAAAACAGAAAAAAAATATACAGAGAAAGTAATATCGAACATCAGTATTATTTTCATTTAGCTAAAGCAGAAAAAAGCATATTAAAAAAAGCATATTTTTTTTTAGAGGCATTAAAACTAAAACGGTTTCAAAAACAATTAAAAAATGCCGACGAAATTTTAGTGGTTTCTACAGCCGACCAAGCGTACCTTCAGCGCTATTTTCCAAATAAAAAAATTACGTATGTACCCAGCTTCCACGCTTTTGATGCCCTAAGTATAAAAGAGGGTATCGGCACGTATATTTTATATCATGGTAATTTAAGTGTAGGAGAAAATATAAAAGCGGTTGAATTTTTGATACGACATGTGTTTTCAAAAACAAAGCACCAAGTACTTATTGCGGGATTAAACCCCGATAAAAAAATAGAAGGCTGGATAAAAAAATACCCACATATACAAATAGCAGCCAACCCTTCGGAAAACGAGATGCAACAACTTATAGAAAATGCGCAAATACACTGCTTATACACCCATCAACCCACAGGCTTGAAGCTGAAACTGCTACACGTACTGTATAGCGGACGTTTTTGCGTTTGCAATACCCACCTGCTTTCCGGAACCAACCTACACGAAGCTTGTATTGTAAAAAACACACCGGAAGAAATACTAACAAGTATGGAAAAAATAATGAACGAGCCTTTTACGAAAAAAGATGTGGCGCAAAGAGCACAATATCTACACGCTTTTAATAATCATTTGAAAATACAGCAAATAACAGAAATGCTAGAATAGCATTTACGTTTTCTGGAAAAACGATACATTTGTGTAGAAACAAAGCAATAATATCGTTTTAATGAAGTATTTATTATGGAAATAAAGAGGCCTAAGCAGGTTCATACTCACTGGGATGCGGATAAAAAGCAATGGTTGTTTAACCACAGAAAAACAAAGCGCCCCACCTTCATCACGGTATTTTTTATACTAATTATTTTTATACCGGTATCCATTAAAGTATTTTTTACTGACATTAATACAGAGATTATTTTCCCTGCTGAAATAATGATTGGTGGTTTGGGTTTGTATTTTTTAAGGACTTTTTTTTTACAAAAACAAGACTATATAAAAAGCAATTTTTTTAGACATCCTATTACTTACCTTGTTTTCGCGTACTTTATAACAGGAGTTTTATCTTGTTTTTTTTCTTCTATGCCAATCGTTTCATTAAAAGCACTAGTGGTTCAGGTTAGTTATATTATGGTGTTTTATTTTGGGGCTTATATGCTTATGGGCAAAAGTAATGCAATGTATTATTGGAATATAATGAAACTATACGGATTGGCTTTAGCAGCAGTTGTTGTTTATTCCTTTATTTCTCAGATGGGTTTAGGATTTAATCGGAGTGGAGCATCATACGCCTCATACCCTTTTTTTAACGACCATACTATTTATGCTGCAACCATTGTGTTTGTTCTGCCTTCATTCGTCTGCATGTGTTTGTTTTCACCTATATTTAATCTTTCGTATAAAGAGAGAGCACTATTTATTTTATTAATGATATTACTTATTGTATCTCTATTTTTTTCCTTTTGCAGAGCGGCAGACATAAGCGTAATTTTTCTGATGCTTTTACTAGGATTTATCAAAATGAAAATGCGGTTTAATTTCTTTTTGCTATTTGCAGGGGTATTCACATGCGGTGTAGTTATATTTTCCGGCCACATTGTAGAGTATTTTAAGAAAAACAAAGTGGATTCTAATGTAAAAAATGCAGGGTTTTATGAACAAGTTGCTTCCGTTACCAATATTACTACCGATGCAAGTAATGCCGAGCGAATAAACCGATGGGCTTGTAGCATTCGGATGTTTAAAGATAAGCCATTTGTTGGATTTGGCCCTGGCACTTTCCAGTTTAAATATATCGACTATCAAGTATCTAACGAGCAAACATATATGAGTGTAAAAAAGCCGTACGACCCCAATTTAATAGCTCATTATTACTGGTCAAATGGGCTAAAAATAAATTCAAACCGCAAAGGCTTTCGGGGCAGAGGAGGATCGGCGCATTCGGAGTATTTTTTAGTATTAGCCGAGGAAGGATATTTTCTTTATTATTTTTTTTACTGCTCCCATTAATTACCTTGCGCACAGCTTTAAAAATAGTTTACACAACAAGCGATAAATTAGTAAAAACAACAGCCATTGTTTGTTTACTGGGACTCGCATCATACTTCGTGCACGCTATATTTAATAATTTTTTAGACGATTGTAAGATAGCATCTCTGTTTTGGATTTCCTTAAGTTGTTTAGCCTCGCTAGATACTGAAAGCGACAATAAAAAAATTTTAAATAAAAATTGAATGCGTTTTACTTTATTACCAGACAAAAAGAAAATGCTCAATATACATCCTTAGAAGAGTTTGATATTGATGATGATGTTTAAAAAACGAGCGCATAAATAAAACCAACCCTTTTAAATAATTTTAAAATGGTATCTCTGTAGATATTTAGTATTGAGAAAACCCGGTACGCTCAGATAGTTTATTTTCTATCAACATACCTACGCAGGCTGCATCCATGGCTTTCCCTTTTTGTTCTTTTGTATCACCTACAGGAACGGTGGCTTCAATAATAAGTTGGCGTGTGGTGGCTGCCGAAAATTCAAACTGTTGTGTGTCGTCATTTTTGGTATTGTCAAACAACAATTCATTTGTTTTTGAGTCATAAATTTTAAAATTTACTTTTTCACCTAAAATAGTTTCGCAGCAAACACTGATGCGGTAATCGTTTCCTTTATACACAATACAGCGCATTTTGGACACGGTTCCTTGCGAAAACAAACCGCTTTTTGATTGTGCGTTATACATAAATTGGCGCGCATCGCGGCGTGTACCTTCCATGTAGCAGGCTTTGCGATGAAAATTAGTGCAAACGCCTCCTTGGGCTTGTGCTTTTTCAGTTAAAAAAAGAGTGCTTATCAATAAAGTTAAAAATACGTGTTTCATACTTAAATGTTTATGTGTTCGGTTATTTTCCTATAAATGAATTTCTAATAGAGGCTACTTTTTCGGCAATGGCTTTGTATTGCGTTTCGGTTATTTGCATTTCGCTGCCACCGCCCAATACGGTGGTTCCTTTTTCTTTTTTCACCGCTAAGGCACCTTCTTCTTTTTCGGGCACTTGATTAAATACATTTTTTAAGCCTTCTAGTTGTGTCATCGTTTCTTTTACCGCGGCGTCGCTTTCGTATTTTTTCATAAAATCAATGACGTTTTCAAGGGTAAATTTTTCGTCGGCAATTCTATCTACAGCAGGGTTTTTAGCGCTGTATTTTACCAGGTTGCAAGCAATATGCAAGCCTTCTATATAACCTCCGGCCACCGCTAAAGCCAAGGTGTTTCCTTTTTGCGAATTCTGTAGGGTTTCAAAAGAAGAAAAATACAAGTTGTCGGCAATACTTACTAAAGAATCAGCGTTACCCATATTTTTTTCTAAACTTTGTAAGGTGCTGACGCTAATAATATTGGATATTCCTACCCCGTCGCCCAGTTGTTTTACGGCTTTAAAGTATTTGAGGGCGTTCGATCCTATCTCAAAAATAGAGCAGTAGGTAAGGTCGCAACTGTAGGCCCCAAAGTTCAAGGCTTGCGATTTAGCGTCCACGTAATTTTTTGCATTATCGGGGTTGTTAAGCATATCTACCCGTTTATTGTTTTTGCCGGCCACTTGTTTTATAAACACAAACATTTCTTTAGGAGAAGGGATTTGGTAGGTCATCTCCGAGCTGGATTGTGTGCCGGGAGCTTCGGTGGTTTCTACTTTTGTAGTATCGGCCGATAGGTTTTCGCTATCTGATTTGGCATCGCCTCCGCCGCAAGAAGTCATTAAAAAAAGGCTGCTGAAAGCGGCTGCCGAAAGGGTTTTGATAAGGGGTTTTTTCATACGTGAGGTATCAAAGGTTAAAGCAAATATATAAAAAATTAGTTATTAATTACTTTTTTTACTAAATCGGCTGCTTCTTGCAACAAGATAGCCGAATATACTTTCAGGCCGGAGGCTTCTATTAGTTTTTTTGCTTCTTCGGCATTAGTACCTTGCAGGCGCACGATGATGGGTACGGGTATGCTGCCCATATTTTTGTACGCATCAACAATGCCCTGTGCTACGCGGTCGCAGCGCACAATACCTCCAAATATATTAACCAAAATAGCTTTTACATTTTTATCTTTTAATATAATGCGAAAGGCTTTTTCTACGCGTTCGGCATTGGCGGTACCTCCCACATCTAAGAAGTTGGCCGGGTCGCCTCCGCTTAGTTTAATAATATCCATGGTGGCCATAGCTAAGCCGGCTCCGTTTACCATACAGCCTACGTTTCCGTCTAATTTTACGTAGTTAAGTTCGGCTTTACGAGCTTCTACATCTATGGGGTTTTCTTCCAATTCATCGCGCATGGCTTCAATATCTTTGTGGCGATATAGGGCGTTATCATCTAAAGTTACTTTGGCATCTACGGCAATAATTTTATCGTCTGATGTTTTTAGTACCGGGTTTATTTCAAACAAAGAAGCGTCAATGCTTACGTAGGCGTTGTACAAGCTGGCTACAAACTTGGTCATTTCTTTAAAGGCATTGCCGCTTAGGCCTAAGTTAAAAGCTACTTTACGGCATTGAAAATCGCGCAGGCCTACTTTCGGATCAATTTCTTCTTTCCATATTAAGTGGGGGGTTGTTTCGGCTACGTGCTCTATATCCATGCCGCCTTCGGTGCTGTACATGATAATGTTTTTTCCGGTAGTGCGGTTTAATAAGATGCTCATATAAAACTCTTTAGTAGGCGATGCACCGGGGTAGTACACATCTTGAGCCACGAGTACTTTATGCACCTTTTTTCCTTCTTTAGATGTTTGAGGTGTTATTAGTTGCATGCCAATAATGTTGGTAGCTACTTCTTTTGCTTTTTCTAAGTTAGGAGCAAATTTTACTCCGCCTCCTTTGCCGCGTCCACCCGCGTGTATTTGAGCTTTTATTACTACGCCATCGCACTTATGGGTTTCCATTACTTTTTTTGCGGCTTCTACGGCTTGTTCGGGGGTTTCGGCCACAATGCCTTCTTGTACGGCTACGCCAAAACTTTTTAAGATGCTTTTTCCTTGATACTCGTGAATGTTCATATCGTTTACTATTAGGTTTGTAAAATTACAATTGCAATATACCGCCCAAAAGTACTAGTTTTTTGCAAATAGCCATACTCTTATTGCCTTTTTTACAAAAGCCGATGGCTAATCGGTTTTTATTTCTTTAAAAAGGCGTCCCAGCCTTGCGCTGTAAGCGGTATGGAGCTGCCTGAGCGGGTTACAAGTTGCGCGCCGGCGGCTTTATCGGTTATATGTCCAATGATGGTGAAGTCGGGGTGGTTTTTTATTTTTTCAAAATCTTTTTGGTTTATGGTAAACAGCAGTTCATAATCTTCGCCTCCGCTAAGGGCGCAAAGGGTAGGGTCTATATTAAAATCTTGGGCGCGAGATACGGTCATGCTGTCTAACGGAATTTTTTCTTCGTATAGGGTGCAGCCTACCGAAGATTGGTCGCACAGGTGTAAAATTTCGGAGGCCAAACCATCGCTTATATCTATCATAGAAGTGGGTTTTATATCCAATTCTTTTAAGATGGGGCGTATATCGGTGCGGGCTTCGGGTTTTAGCTGGCGTTCTAAAATATAATCGTTGCCCTCTAAGTCGGGTTGGATGTTGGGGTTTTCTTTAAACACGGCTTTTTCGCGTTCTAAAATTTGTAAGCCCATGTACGAGCCTCCTAAATCGCCGGTTACCACCAGCAAATCTTTTTCTTGCGCCCCGTTTCTATACACAATTTCGTTTTTTTCGGCTTCTCCTATTATGCTGATGCTGATGCACAAGCCGCTAAGAGAGGAGGTGGTATCGCCTCCTACCAAATCCACTTTATATTTTTTGCAGGCCGCCAATACGCCGCTGTACAATTCTTCTAAGGCTTCTACCGAAAAACGATTCGATGCCGCAAGGCTTAGCGTTATCTGCTTGGGTACCCCATTCATAGCGCATATATCCGATACATTAACGGCCACTGCCTTATAGCCCAGGTGTTTAAGGGGCACATAGGTTAGGTCAAAGTGTACTCCTTCTATCAGCATATCGGTAGATAAGAGTATGTGCTGCCCGCCCGGCTCTATTACGGCCGCATCATCGCCCACGCCTTTTATAGAGTTGCTGTGTTGTAATTTTATGGTTTTGGTAAGGTGTTTTATGAGCCCAAATTCGCCCATTTGCGACAATTCGGTTCGGGTATTGTTTTCAAACATAACGTGTTTTTAGCGCTTCAAAGATAGGGAGAAAAAAGAAGTATCAAGGTAAAGAACGCCCAAAAGGATTTTTTTCATTCTTTTTTGGCAAAAAATACAAGCAAATGAGGTGTAGCAGATAAAAACGCAGAACAAAAATCAAGTAGAAAACAAAAAAACGGAAGGACTTTCGGTGTTTTAACTTTTTTTTTGAAACAGTTATTCTTTTTTTTTGTACTTTTAGGCATAGCTTATATTGAGCTTGTTTTTTTGTATGCTGAAACGTGTTTTTTTGTGTGTGTTGTATTTGGTTTTGGGGCTAAATCAGATGTTTTCACAAACCTATAATTTTGATTTTATAGGTTTAGAGAAAGGCCTGCCTCAATCGCAAATTAATTGTATAAAAGAAGACACCCGTGGTTACTTGTGGTTTGGCACGCAGGGTGGCGGCGTAGCTTGTTACGATGGCGTATCGTTTAAAGTATATGATGAAAGCAACGGACTGGCCGGAAACATGGTTACCGCCATTGATGAAGATGCCAACGGCACCATGTGGTTTGGCTCTACCTACGGCGGCGTAACCCGCTTTGATGGGCAAAACTTTTTTACGATAAATCAAGAAAACGGATTGTTGAACGACAACATTCTTAGCTTGCTAACCGATGCTAAAAACCGCGTACACGCATTTACCCCGCAAGGGCTAAGCATCATAGAAGGAAAAAATGTGTATGCTTCAAAAAAAGCATACCCCTTCTTTAACAAACCCATACAGCAAGCTATTAAAGATTTGCAGGGAAATCTTTGGTTTTTGGCCGACAACAAACTGTATTTGCACAGCGATACCAATTGGTTTGACGTAAGCAAAGCGTATCAAATAAACAATACCATAAACGATATTTCTCTAGATAATTCGGGCAATATGTGCTTGTGGGTGCAAAACGAAGGGTTATTTATTTTATCTAAAAAAGCCAAAAATAAGTATCAAAAAACAGCTTACGCTAAAAACAACACGATAGAACACATAGCTACGCAACGTTTTATGTTTGACAGCCACAACAACTTATGGCTTGCCACACAAAACCAAGAACTAATAAAAGTGGGGCATAACAAAACGCAAGTGTTTAATAGCAATAACGGCTTGGCGGCGGTACAGATAGGCTCTATGTACGAAGACAGGAGCGGTAATGTATGGCTGGGTACACAGGGAAAAGGCATTATAAAATACGCCCCCTCCCCTTTTATTTACTACGGTAATTTACCCGGGTTTGATAATGATGCCATATTTGGTATCCTATCTGATAGCGAAGGTAATTTATGGGTTTCTCCCAACGGAAACGAAGTACTGCAATACAACGGCGCTACCACTACCCATTACAATGCAAAAAACGGACTGGACATAAAAAACATACGCATCATAAAACAAGATAAAGAAAAAACAGTATGGGTAGGCGGCGGCAACGGCTTATTTTATATAAAAAACAAACAAGTACAAAAATTTAAAGCGCTGCCCGACAGTGTAAAAGTACGTTCTTTATTATTTGACACCAATGGAACGATGTGGGTAGGCAGCAACGGGCAAGGTATTTATTGTTTTGAAAAAAACAAATTAAGCGCTCATTACGGGCTTGAAAATGGATTAACACATAATTACATTCATATTTTGTACCAAGACAGCAAAGGAATAATTTGGATAGGAACCGGAGGAGGCATCAATTATTTTACCAATAACAAAATAGGAAATTATCATCACGAACCGGCTTTTTGTAATGATTATATAGGTTCTATAACCGAGGATTTATATGGCAATATGTACTTTGGTACCGATAGGTGTTTGGTACAATACAACCGTTCTTCATTTAAAATGTTTACTCAAAAAAACGGACTTACCTCAGCTACTATTTTCTCGCTCATAACCGATAATATAGGCAACGTGTGGGTAGGTACCAACAAGGGTATTGACAAGCTAAGCATTGCCAGTGGCGGCGAAATAACCCGTATAAAAAACTACTCGTACTTAGATGGTTTTATAGGCATTGAGTGCAACAGCAGAGCCGTTACTAAAGGAAAACGCGGCAACTTGTTTTTTGCCACTATAAAAGGTATCATAGAGTATTTGCCCACCAGCGATATAACCACCGATATAAAACCCGTAGTGCATATTACCGGTATAGATATTTCTTTTAAACCTTTTGATTTTAATATAAAAGGTTACGAAACCAAAGGCTGGTTCCACCTACCCGAAAACCCTACTTTTAAATACAATCAAAACAACCTCACCTTTAAGTTTGTAGGCATCAACAACAGGCAAGCCTCAAAAATGCAATACCAATACATGCTAGAGGGATTTAACAACCAATGGACCTCCACCCCCGACCAGCAAGCTACTTATACTAACCTAAAACCCGGAAGCTATACCTTTAAAGTAAAAGCTTATACCGACTCGCCTTACAGCTACACCAGTGCTCAATATCATTTTTATATTGCCACCCCTTTTTGGCAATCGGCCTGGTTTTATATCGTTATGATAGGAGGTCTAATTTTCGGTATTTTTTGGCTTATTCAGTACCGCACCTACAAAGCCGAGCAAAGAAACAAAGAACTGGAAGCCATAGTGCAAGTACGTATTGCCGAAGTAGAAAAAAAAAAAAAAGAAATAGAATACCTTTTTAAAGAAGTGCACCATCGAGTAAAAAACAATTTGCAGGTAATAAACAGTTTGCTTAACCTCCAAAAAAATTATATTGATAACGAAGAGGCACTGAGTGTTTTTCAAGATTGCCAAAACCGAATTTATACCATGAGCTCTATACACGAAAAACTATATCAAAACAGCGAACTATCTACCGTTAACTTTAACGAATATATCAAAAATTTAATCAAGCACCTTATCCACACCTATCAGATAAATTACAACATCAAATATCATATAGATGTACATGTGCAAAAAATGGATTTAGATACCATCATACCCGTAGGCCTGCTCATTAACGAAATTATATCCAACTCGCTCAAATACGCTTTTTCCTCAAACGATACCCACAACCTCATCACCTTTAAAATGAAAAAAAACGAAGACCACAGCTATACCATACTGATTGGCGATAACGGCGTAGGAAGCACCGTAGATATAAACCAAACCCAAACTACTTTTGGTATGGAGTTGATAAAAACACTTACCGAACAACTGCAAGGAACCATAAAAAAAATACCACAAAAAGGCACTATGTATGAAATTGTTTTTATGGACATAGAAAAATAAAATAAACAAAAACATGAGTAAAAAATTTTCCTCCTACAAAGCATCGGCTGGCTCCGGAAAAACTTATACCTTAGTAAAAGAATATCTAACCATAGCACTGGCCGACCCTCAGCGCATAGACCAAACCTACAAACAAATTTTAGCCATAACCTTTACCAACAAGGCCGCTGCCGAAATGAAAGGACGTATCTTAAAAGATTTAAAAGAAATAGCTTTCGGAAAAACAGTAGATAAATCTAAGGATTTGCAAACAGAATTAAATATATCGGAAGAAGAACTACGCGCGCGCTGCAACACATTACACCAACACATTTTGCATCAATACAGCGATTTTTCGGTATGCACTATTGATAGTTTTATGTACCGCTTAGTAAAGCGCTTCTCTATGGAGTTGCAATTACCGTCCAACTTTTCGGTGGATATGAACGAAAAAGAAGCGCTATCCTTAGCTGTAGATAATTTGCTTGTAACCATGCAGCGCAATGAACTATTGAAAACAACCTTGCTGCAATACGCGGAAGAAAAAATAGAAGATGATAAAACTTGGCGTATAGAAGAGGACATTTTAGAATTAGTAAACAATATCTTAATTGGGCATAAAGAGGCCAAAGAGACCCAGTTGCTTACGCAAAAAAGCCTTAGTGATTTTTTAAAAGTAAAAGAGGTTTTAAAAAAAGAAGTGAAAGAAGTAGAAAAGACTTTAATTTCATGGGCAAACAAAGCCTTTGATTTAATAAAAGAAAAAGGCCTCTCAGTAGAGGATTTTTTTTACGGAGAAAAAGGTGTTTTTGGTTATTTTAAAAAAATACAAAGTTTGGACGTTTTTGACGACAAGCTGAATGGAAGCTATGTGATAAAAACCATTGAAGACGGTAAATGGTACACCGGCACATCTAACCCCGCTATTGATGCCATAAAAGATACACTCAAAACCTATTATACCGAAATTGAAACCTGCCTGGCCGCAAAAAGAGCCCTTTACGGCTTATATAAAGAAGTATTAAAAAACATCAACGCTTTGTGTTTGCTAAGCGAAGTGCAGCAATTACTTAAAAACTATCAGCAAGAAAAAGGCTTGGTATTTATATCCGATTTTAATGCGGCTATATCTTCTTTTATACAAAATGAGCCGGTGCCTTTTATATACGAGCGCTTAGGAAATAGGTACAAACATTTTTTAATTGATGAATTTCAGGATACCTCTACGCTGCAATGGCTCAATTTATTACCCCTGCTGCACAACGCCCTGTCCGAAGGTAAATTTTGTATGGTGGTGGGCGATGGTAAACAATCTATATACCGCTGGCGCGGAGCTGACATAGAGCAATTTGTACATTTACCTAATATAAAAGGCGCCGACGAAAACCCCATTGTACAAGAGCAGCAAGAAGCCTTAACACGCAATTACGAGCATAAAACTTTAGATACCAACCGCCGTAGTAGAGCGACCATTATTACTTTCAACAATTCTTTATTCAACTACTTATCAGAAAAAAAATTAAGTGAAAAACATAAAAAAATATACAAAGGCAGCGAGCAAAAAACAAATGATAGAACCGGAGGAAAAGTAAGTATTTCTTTGATAGGAAAAGAAGTGGGCAACAAACAAGAACAAGCCTTAAAAAAAACAGAGGGCTTTATAGAAGAAGCCCTTAATAAGGGGTACGGGTACAAAGACATAGCTCTTTTGGTTCGGAAAAATAAAGAAAGCGATACCCTGGTGCAACACCTAACAGAGAAAGGCCATCCGGTTATTTCATCTGAATCGTTGTTGCTAACAAAATGCCCCGAGGTTCATTTCTTACTTTCTTTTTTTTCTTGGTTTGTATCGGATAAAGATGCTGTTGCGGCAACAGCGGTGCTTAATTACTTAAAAAAAGAATTGGGGCACGATATACCGGATGTTGTTTTTTTTGAAATAGCTAAAAAGCCGTATTGTTTACCGGAAATAGTACAAAAATACATACCGCATTTTAGCGCTCATATAGCCTCTTTACCTTTGTACGAAATAAGTACCGAGCTGATTCGGGTTTTTAAAATAGAACAAAAAAACGCGCTATACCTCACCTTTTTTTTAGATGAGGTGGCCTCATTTGCAGAGCAAGAAAGCGCTTCGCTGTATTTGTTTTTGCAGTGGTGGAAAAGCGAAGGAAAAAGGGCTTCGGTAAAAATACCCGAAAGCTCTAATGCCATACGCATCATGACTATTAACAAATCAAAAGGTTTGGAGTTTCCCATCGTTATTTTACCGTTTGCTGATTGGCAAATAGAAAACAACGACAACAACATATTATTAAATACCGAAGGTAAAATAGAGGGTTTGCCCGTAATGCTTACATCTCTCAACAAAAAAATGCAAAAAACAGATTTTGCCCCGCATATTACAGAAGAAAAAGAGCGAATAACGCTAGATAGTTTAAACCTTTTGTATGTAGCTTGCACACGGGCCGAATCGGTACTGCATATTATCAGTGCGGAAAAAAGGAGTGAGTATATTTTTTCGTGGCTTAAAAGTTATATAGACTCTGTATCCGACTTAAAAACAGATACCTCTGATTTTCACGAGTGGGGCAGCTACCCTGCCCTTGAAAAAAAGGAACATGCAGACCCCGGCTGTTTTTTATCAGGGATAGAATACCGCGATATACGCTCGGCGCAAGAGGGGGTTGCCATAAAACGAGGCCGTTATTACGGAGAACAGGATAAGCGCAAATACGGCATCGCGGTGCACGCGGTACTGGCTTATATTCATTTTGAAAAAGACATAAACCATGCGATACAAAAGGCACTCCTTTCCGGACTTATTAAACAAGAAGAAAGCAAAGAAATAGAAAGCATCGTTCGCGAACTCATAAACAGCCCATCCTTGCGTGCTTATTTTACGGAAGGTATAGAAGTGAAAAATGAAACGGAATTGTTGGCAGCCGATGGCAGCATCATTCGCCCGGATAGAATTGTAAGTACGCCGGAGCAGCATACCATTATTGATTTTAAAACCGGAGAAAAAGCAGCCGGCCATGTTGCCCAATTACAAGAATATAAAAATACGCTTCGCAGTCTTTCTACCAAAAAAGTTAACGCTTTTTTAGTTTATTTACCCGATGAGGTGGTAGAAGTAGTTTGATGCGGAAGTGTTTTTTTTCTTTTAAAAAGCCACATAAGCAACACCGGCAGCAAAGCTATTTCGGCGGCTAAAGCCACTACCAGCGTAAGACAAGTAAGCAACCCAAACAGGCGAATGCTTTCAAAGTCGGATAAGGTAAGGCTTACAAAGCCTCCCAGTAAAATTAAAGTAGTAATAAACACCGGCTTCCCTGTTTCGGAGTAGGTATGCTTAAAGGCGCGTAGCGCAGAAGTGTTTTTTTCTAATTCTAACTTAAAACGAGAAATAAAATGAATGGTATCATCGGTAGCGATACCAAAAGCGATAGAAAAAAAGATGGCGGTGCTTGCCTTTAAAGGAATACCCACCAGGCCCATCAGCCCGGCCATAAGCAACAGCGGAATGATGTTAGGAATTAAAAACACCAAAACCATTTTGATAGAGCGATGCAGAAAAAAGGTAAGCAGTGCCAAAGAAAAAACACCAGTAAGCAAGCCTTGTAGCGTGTTTTCTACTAAATAATCGTTGTTTAAATCGATTAAATGGGCGGCGCCGGTAAGAGTAAAATGTACGGTGTTGGTATCGGTATATGTGCGTATAAACTGATTTAGTTTTTCGTTTCGTTTTGTCATTTCCAGGCTGCCTACATCTTTTATTTTTGTACTGATGCGGCTTTGCTTTCCATTATTCGCTATTATTTTTTTTACCTCTTTATTGTTCTTGTTTTGTGTAATAAAACGAACATCTCTATAAAAATCAGCACTATCGGTAGGAAACACATACACGCCATCATAAGCCTGATGCACCGCTTTTACAAGGCTTGCCGGCGAAGCCGAAAAACTACCTGCGTAGGTTTTGTTTACAAAACTATCTACTTTTTGTATTTGCGCAAGCACCTCGTAATTAAAAATGGTTTTATTTTCTTTACGTACATCAATAGCTATTTCAAGGGGGCGCACCCCGCCGTACTGTTCTTCAAAAAACAGAAAATCTTTTTTTATAGGTTCGCTATTTGATAAATCGTCTAATAGTTTTTGATTGGTTTTTATGCCCGTAGCTCCCCATATAGAAAGCACCGCCAGCAGCAAGCTGATACAAGCGATGCTTTTTCCATTTCTAATAATTTTAAAGAATAATGAATCGATGCGTAACGCAGTATTGGGTTTCGTGTTTTCTTTTTTCTTTTTATCGGGTAAAAAAAGAAGCATGGCGGGTAAGTACGTATAGGTAAGCACAAAGGCCACCACAATACCTAAAGAGGTGTATAGGCCAAACTCCCTTATGGGTTTAATGCCCGACCAAGCTAAGCTTAAAAAACCTACTACGGTGGATATTAGTGTAAGAAAAGTAGGTTTCGCCACCTCTTGGAAGATAAGCGATAGTGTTTGCTTCGTAGAAGAGCCCGCGGCTGTTTCTTCAGAAAATTTAGTATAAAAGTGAATCACATCGCTCATACCGGCCACAAAAATCATAGTGGGTATTACCACAGCCATAATGTCAATGGTTTTTCCTAAGGCAGCCATGCAGCCAAAAGTGATGAGAATGCTCATTAAAATTAAAGAAAGAGGCAGCCATACCGCTTGTATTTTTTTAAAGGAAAGCCAAAGCAAAATACTTACAAAAAAAATAGATATAAGTAAAAAAAGGACGAACTGCTTTTGTAACTTTTGTAAAAAAACAGCTTGCGCAAAAATTCTTCCGGCGCTATGACACGATTCAAAATTTTGTTGGCTTACAGCCTTGGTGATGGCCTGCGCCAGTATATCCGATTTTTTTTTAGATAAACCATCTTCTGTCTTTATATATAAGCAAAGCGATTGGCCGTTTTCTGAAAAAAAAGTATGTTTCCATGGGGTATTTTCATACATATAAACAGAATCGTCGGCGTACAAAGAAGGTTTGTATAAATGCAGCAACGGAGTTTGTGTGCTGGCAAAGCCTTGCAGCGAACTTCGCTTTAAAGAGCCCAACCAAACCACCTCTTTAACATAGGTTATACGTTTTAACTGTTTTGCCAGCGTATCGGCTTTTTTTAGAAACTCTTGCTCAAAGATGCCTTTTTTGCTTTCAAGAGCCAACAATACAAATTCATTATCGTAGCCAAATGTTTTTCTATACTGCTTGTAAAAAGATACATCTGCCTGCGAATCCGGAAAAAACGACTCAAAATCGTAGCTAAAGCTTAATTTTTGGCACCAAAAAGCACTTATAAGGCTTACAAAAAAAAGAAGAAGCAAAACTAATAAGGCTTTTTTCTTTAATGCATTCATTCGGTTTTTGTTTGTCTGCTTTTTTTACAGCGGCTAACCTACAAAGATAATTTTATTCTTCTCATGCCTGCCTCTTTTTTAGCAGCAAACAGCTTGTCTTTTTTTTGGATATTTTCAAAAAAAACAGTTCCTTAGCCCCCTCAAAATAAGGTCTTGTTTATATAAATAAAACATTATGGTAAAATTAATTGGTTTCGTTCCGCTATTTCCGTTATTAGGCTTTTTAATAAACGGTTTTTTTGGTAAAAAAATGAGCAAAGGTGCGGTGGGCTTTATAGCCTGCGCCTCTATACTGGCTTCGTTTGTGGTGTCGTTGCTTATTTTTTTAGAAGTGCATAACTCCTCCGCACAAAAAGCCACCGTGGTAGAGCTTTTTTCGTGGATTAACTCCGACACATTAAAAATACCTTTTTCTTTTTTAGTGGACCCCTTATCGTGCTTGTTTTTACTCAACATCACGGGTATTGGCTTCTTAATTCATGTGTACTCAGTGGGCTATATGCACGATGATGCCGGGTTTTCTCGTTTTTTTACGTATCTCAATCTTTTTGTGTTTTTTATGTTGTTGTTGGTTTTAGGTAATAATTATGCATTGATGTATGTAGGCTGGGAAGGGGTAGGCTTGTGCTCGTACTTGCTTATTGGTTTTTGGTTTAAAAACGATGCGTACAACCGCGCGGCCAACAAGGCTTTTATCATGAATCGTATTGGCGATTTAGGCTTTTTGTTAGGCATTATTCTTATTTTCATGAATTTTGGCAGCATCTCTTTCGGTGAGGTGTTTAATAAAGCGTCTTCGGTTTCTACGGGCACCATTACGGCTATTTCGTTGTTTTTATTTATAGGCGCTATGGGAAAATCGGCGCAATTGCCTTTATATACCTGGCTGCCCGATGCCATGGCCGGCCCCACCCCTGTATCGGCTTTAATACATGCTGCCACTATGGTAACGGCGGGTATCTATATGGTAGTACGCTCTAACATTTTTTATTCTATATCGGCTACGGCCAGCGAGTTTGTAGCCGTTGTAGGTGCTGTTACCGCTTTGTTTGCTGCGCTAATAGGCTTGTTGCAAACCGACATTAAAAAGATATTAGCCTATTCAACCGTATCGCAATTGGGTTTAATGTTTTTGGCTTTAGGCGTAGGTGCATACAGCAGCGCGGTGTTTCACGTTACTACACATGCCTTTTTTAAAGCTTTGTTGTTTTTGGGCGCAGGCTCGGTAATACATGCTATGGGCGGCGAACAAGATATTCGTAAAATGGGCGGCTTAAAAAAAGCATTACCCGTTACCTTCACTACCATGCTGTTAGGTACCCTTGCCATTAGTGGTGTTCCTCCTTTTTCAGGTTTTTTTAGTAAAGATGAGATTTTAGCCCACACCTACGAGCATAGTAAGTTGCTGTGGCTTATAGGAAGTTTAGCCTCCTTATGCACGGCTTTTTATATGTTCCGTTTAATGTTTATTACTTTTTGGGGCTCGTTTCGTGGTACACACGAGCAAGAGCATCATTTGCACGAATCTCCCAAATCAATGACTGTTCCTTTAATGGTGCTGGCGGCTCTTTCGGTAGTAGGAGGCTTGTTGGGCTTACCCGAATTTTTTGGTGCTTCTAACTTTATGAGCGAAAATTTAGATACCGTTATTTTACGTAAAAACCCAAGCATTCTTTCTCACGAAACAGAATGGATGCTTATGGGCATAGCCGTAGCGGTAGCTCTTTCTACCATTTATTTTGCTTACCAAATGTTTGTAACACACAAAGTGTTGCCTGCCGAAAAAGAAAGCGAAATGAAATCGTTTCAACGGGTGGTATATCATAAATTTTATGTTGATGAGTTATATGAAAGTATGATACGCAAACCGATCGACCTTATTTCAGAAGCGTTTTATAAATTTTTTGACGTGCAAATTATTGATGGTATTGTAAACGGTATTGGCACCGTTTCTATGTGGAAAGCAGGTATTATACGCAAACTGCAAACAGGCCACATTGGGTTTTACATCATGGCCATGACCGTGGGCGCCTTAACCATTTTGTTTTTTAGTTTAATGAACTAATCTCCTTTTGCAGGCTTTGACGGCATAAGAAACAACGTTTACTTAACAATATCTCGCCTTTTATATAGCACTTAAACGGTTTGCATTTGAACCCAAAAGTACCTAAGATGATGCCATGCTAAACGCGCAAATATTCAACTAAACAGATATTCACTTTGGCGTAATTTATACTGCATCAAAAATCTTCCTCGTCTTCTTTTTCTTTTTTTGCATTTTTAGGTTGCGGTTTTCCTGAGTTAAAATCTACTTTAAATTTTTGTGCATCTTCTTTTTTGTTGAGCGAAGTATCTTTTTTAAACCAACCAAATTCCTCTTTTAGCAGGCGTTTTAAATTTTGTTTTTCTTCTTTTATGTCTTGTCGTATTTTTTGCTTCATGGCTTTTTTATCATATTTGATAGTAGGGTTTTCTGCCGGCCCATATAAGTGTAAAAATACAGTGCGTTTTAGTTCGGGATCGGTTTCGTTTTCCATTAACTCTTCATCAAGCTGCTTCGCTTTGCCGGGGCGTTTAGCTAGATAGTCGCTTAATAATAATTTTATATGATAATCTACTTCATTATTAAAATTATGAGTACCCCATATATCCAAATTTAAAGCCGAATTGCCTACCTGTGTTTTGGAAAGCGTAATGGTTTTGTTTTTTATCTCTACATGTGTGTTTAGGGTGGCAAACTTTATTTGTTGTAGTTCTTTTAGCTCAATGTGTTTTGATAGGCTTTGCAAAGGTTTGTAATCTATCAGTTCGCCTTTATTTATATTTACATCAGCGCTGGCCAAAATGCTTGATAAATCGCACTCTAAAAGGTTGTTCCAGGTGGCTGCAAAATCGGTTTGTAGGCTCGCCGTTCCTTTTATATTTTTATCGCTAATAGCTTGTTGCCCAAAATTATTAAGTTCGTAAAACATTTTCTTTATATCTACTTGTTCTAAGTTGGTAGAGCAGTTTACATGCACGCGGGTAGTGTCGCTGTTATCTGCCAAAGCGCGTAAAGTAATGTGCCCGCCAAAGGCATCTAATTTCAAGTCATCAGCTATTATTTTTCTGTTTTTTACTTGTAGTTTTCCCGAAATATTTTTTCCCTCAAAAGCATGAAATACTATTTTATCAAAAGAAAAATGAATGTCGGCAGTAATGTATGGATTTAATGAAATAATTTTTTTGTTTGTACCTGAGGTATTAGCTGATACCGGAAAAATAAAGTCATTCATATCTATCATGGGCGAGGCTATGTGCGCTTCTACTTCCATTTTTTGCTGCTCTTTAAAAAGATAATTAAACAAGTTGGTTGCTTTCCCATTTATCTGTAAAGAAGAGTTACCGTGTATGAGTTGTAAATTTTCGGTAAGCAAATCATCATCTTGCCATTTTATTGTGCCTTGCGGCACTTGAATTGTTTTTTTGTTTTTAAAAACCAATTCCATATCGCTCACCTGTATTTGCCCCTGCACTTTGATAGCGTCGTTTCTTTTTGTTGAAAGTTCGTTAAGCTGTATAGCGGCTTGCACATCAAAATTTAGTTGCCCTTTGGCTGCAGATAGCGTATCAATAGGCATAAGGGCAAAAAGATCTTGCAAATGGTAGGCTCCTTTTGCATTAAAAGTAAGGTGTGGGTAAGAAAAATTTTTGAGTTCCATATTGCCCTGCACATAGTTTTGATTTTGTTGCGCTTCTATATTTTTAAGCGATAAGTATTCGGGTTGATGTATTCCTTTAGTAAAAAGGCCGTTTATGTTTACGTTAGAAAGCTTGGTGTTTAAAGGCTTGTAACTTATAGATGCATTTTTTATACCAAAAGAGCTGTTGATACCTAAGGCGTAATAATCGCTTAAATCCCCTTTTAAATGCGCTTCTGCATAAAACAACCCTTGACTTTCATACTCTTTTATTTTGTCGTGAAATTTTTCAGGCAAAAGCGATAGCAGCGCCTGTATATCTATGTTTTGTCCTTTGCAACTGAGAGCACAAGGTAAGCCTTCGGTAGTGTTTTCAATGGTGCCGCTGGCAGAAAAAACCAATTTGTTTAGTTTAATCTCTGTTTTTTGAAGCGTATATGCGTTGTTTTTTATATCTATTACGGCTTCTATCTGCAAGTGCTTATTGGTTAGGTATTTTTTATTTTCTATCGCGATGTTTTGCACCAAGCCGCTTCCGCTGAAATTCATATTGTAGGTGGTTTCTGAAAAATCACCGGAAAGAGTAAGGGTTTTAAAATAGGTGGTTCCGTGAAATTTATTTTGGTCATTTTTGTAAGAAACGGTAAAGTTATCCAACGCAATTTTTTTTAATTTGAAATGCGTATTTTGTTGTGCAGGTGCCGCACTTACAGCAGTTTGCCAAAACTCGTAATTGCCTTCGCCCAGCGTATTGGTTTTTATAGATAGCGCCGCATTTGTTATTTCTATCTGGTTTATTTCGTATTTTTTGTTCCAAATATCTTGGGCATTAAAAAGCAAATAGATACGCTCGGCTTTTAATAGGGTATCATTTTCTGTATCCGGCAGCGAACCCATAACGGTTACATTCTTTAACCACAACGCTGCCTTAGGAAAAGTTCTTATAATGGTAAGGTCTATATCCTCAGGTTGAATAAATACTTTTGTTTTTAAGTGCTTGTTGAGTTCTTGTACTATTTGCTCTTTTATTTCTTTTTGGTAAATAAACAGCAGCAGTATAGGTGTTAGCAATAAAGCCAGCAAAATACCAAAGCCCCATAATACTACCTTAGCAAGCGTATTTCGTTTGGGCGGAGTGGGGGGGAGGGTGTTATGTTCTTCTTCCGGCAAAAGCACGAAGTAAATATCGGTATTTTTAAAATAGCTTGTCCGCTCTTTTTTTTATTTTAATAAACAATATAAGCTCATAAATTATACAACGACCTTCTGTCGCTATTAAATAACGAAAAGATACCTTAAAAATTGCGTACCTTCGTGCGTTATTTTTTTAAAACTTAAAACGTGAAAATTTTAGTTACAGGCAGCAACGGGCTATTGGGGCAAAAACTTATTTACAAACTGCGCAACCAAGCGCACATACAATGTATTGCCACCGCCCGTGGTACTAATAGATTGGTAAAAACCGAGGGATATGTATATACCGAAATGGATATAACCAACCCCGCACAGGTGCAGCAAGTATTAGCAAGCCACAGGCCTGATGTGCTTATTCATACCGCGGCTATGACGAACGTAGATGCTTGCGAAAATGCGCAAGAAGACGCTTTGGCTATGAACGTACACGCTGTGCGCTATATAGTAGATGCGCTAGAGGTTTTGCAAAAAAAACACGAGCAATACACCCCTCAGCTCATACACCTTTCTACCGATTTTATTTTTGACGGCACACACGGCCCCTTAGATGAAAATGAAGCACCCAACCCTCTTAGTTACTACGCCCACACCAAGTTAGAAGCCGAAAAAATAGTACAGGCAAGCACGCTACACTGGGCTATTGCCCGCACCGTATTGGTATATGGTATTGTGGATAATATGAGCCGAAGCAACATTGTACTTTGGGTAAAACAGAACTTAGAACAAGGTAAAACCATTAATGTAGTAGATGACCAATTTCGTACACCTACCCTTGCCGAAGATTTGGCTGATGGCTGCATCTTACTAGCAACCAAAAAGGCGCAGGGTATTTACAACCTTTCGGGCAACGATTTTATGAGCATCTTGCAACTGGCACAAACCGTTGCCGATTATTACAAGCTCGATAAATCCCTGATAAAACCTGCAAAATCAGCCGATATTAAGCAGCCGGCCAAGCGCCCCCCCATCACCGGTTTTATTATTGATAAAGCAATAAAGGATTTAGGCTACAAACCCCATCGTTTTACAGAGGGAATTAAAATAATGGAAGAACAATTGGCTGCTATGAAATAAAAATTCAACTCTTTTTTTTGATACTTTTGCACCCTTAATTTTTTTACGATGATTACAGTAAGTAATATAACCCTGCAATATGGCAAACGCATTTTGTTTGATGAGGTAAACTTAAAATTTACACCCGGAAACTGCTACGGCATTATAGGCGCCAACGGGGCGGGAAAATCTACCTTTATGAAAATTTTATCCGGCGAAATTGAAGCCAACAAGGGCACTATAGATATTACACCCGGCCAGCGCATGAGTATTTTAAAACAAAACCACTTTGAGTTTGATGAATATACGGTGATGAATGCCGTTATTATGGGCAACAAAAAACTACACAACATCATACAAGAAAAAGAAAAAATTTACGCCAAAGAAGATTTTTCAGAAGCCGACGGTATTAGAGCCTCTGAACTGGAGGCCGAATTTGGAGAAATGAACGGGTGGAATGCTGAAAGCGACGCCGCACAACTATTAGAAAGCTTGGGCATTGAGGTGGGCATACACCAACGCATCATGAAAGATTTAACCGGTAAAGAAAAAGTACGCGTGCTGCTGGCACAGGCTTTGTTTGGAAACCCCGATATTTTGTTGATGGACGAACCCACCAACGATTTAGACGCGGAAACCATTGCCTGGCTTGAAAATTTTTTATCTGAATTTCAAAACACCGTTATCGTTATTAGCCACGACCGCCACTTTTTAGATGCCGTATGTACTCATATTTGTGATATTGACTTTGGCAAAATTGCTACCTATAGCGGCAACTACAGCTTTTGGTACGAAATGAGTCAGCTAAAACTAAAACAAAGAAGCGATGCCAATAAAAAGATGGAAGACAAGCGCTCTGAATTGCAAGATTTTATAGCCCGCTTTTCGGCCAACGCTTCTAAATCGCGCCAAGCTACCTCGCGCAAAAAATTACTGGATAAACTAGTAGTGGACGATATTCCCGCCTCTACCCGAAAGTATCCGGCTATTATTTTTAAACAAGAACGAGAAGCCGGCGACCAAATTTTACATATAGAAAATCTTAGCAAATCAAATGACGATGGGCTGCTGCTCAACAACCTGCACATTAATGTACGTAAGGGAGATAAAATTGCTTTTATCAGCAAAAACCAGTTGGCTATAACTACTTTGTTTCAAATCTTAAACGAAGAAGAAAAAGCAGATAAAGGAACGTATCAATTTGGTACCACCATTACCAAAGCCTATATGCCTAACGAAAACGCCGCCTACTTTAATAGCGATTACAATTTAATTGATTGGTTGCGCCAATACTCTACCGATAAAGACGAAACCTTTATTAGGGGATTTTTAGGAAAAATGCTTTTTACCGGCGAAGAAACGTTAAAAAATGGCCGCGTACTTTCGGGGGGGGAAAAAGTGCGCTGCATGCTATCCAAAACTATGTTGCTAAGCGCTAATTTGTTGATGTTGGACGAGCCTACTAACCACCTAGATTTAGAAGCGATTATTGCCCTAAACGAGGGTATGAAAGATTTTAAAGGAACCCTGCTTTTTACCAGCCACGACCACCAACTAACGCAAACCATTGCCAACCGTATTATAGAAATTACCCCAAAAGGCCTCATAGATAAAGTATGTACATACGATGAATATCTTGATAATGAAGATGTTAAGAAAATGCGCGAACAACAGTATTTAGAAAAAAGTAAGGCATAATTTTTGATACATCTTTAGCATAAAAACAAAAAAATAAAGAAACGTACAAGTATGGCACGATTTTGGTATATTTGGAACGGAAATTAAACCTTAAAAACATGAAAAAAATAATTATAAGTTTAGGATTGATGTCGTTTGTAGCGCTAAACGGCATGGCACAAGAAGTAAAAGCAGCTACCCCTGCCGCGGCCCCCGCATCAACAGCTGACATAAAATTTGAAAAAATGGTACATGATTATGGAACCATAAAACAAGGAGGCGATGGCGGTTGCGAATTCAAATTTACCAATACCGGCAAGGAACCGCTTATCATAAGCAACTGTCAAGGCAGCTGCGGCTGCACGGTGCCAAGCTGTCCAAAAGAACCGATATTGCCCGGCAAAACAGGCGTAATAAAAGTACACTACGACACGAAACGCGTAGGCCCTATTGCTAAAACCGTAATGGTACAATCAAACGCCATAGTAGGAAGCCAAACGCTGCAAATAAAAGGAACCGTAGAAGCTACTCCTGCCGAAGAGCAATTTCCTATGGGGGGAGCACCATCTAAAACCGGAGCCCCTGCAGAAAAAGGAAATAATTAATCCCATATTTTAGAAATTTAAAAAAAGAATACCATGAAAAAAGTAATTGCAAGTGCCTTTTTATTTTTAGGATTAACTTTTGCCGCGCAAGCCCAAGAAACGGCTACTCCTAACATTGACCCTAATGCTCCGGAAATAAAATTTGATCAAACCGAAATTGACTACGGTACCATTGAATACGAAGGAAACCCTCAACGCGAATTTAAGTTAAAAAATATAGGTAAGTCGCCGTTGGTTATTAGCAACTGCCAAGGCAGCTGCGGCTGTACAGTACCTACCTGCCCAAAAGAACCTATTATGCCCGGGCAATCGGCTGTGATTAAAGTAAATTACGATACCAAACGCGTAGGTCGCTTTGATAAAAAAGTAACTGTTACTACCAACGGCAAAACGCCCAGCGTAGTACTTACCATTAAAGGAGAAGTAAAACCACAACCTACCCCTGCGCCTACTACAAAATAAAACAGAAGCAATAAAAAAGAAAAGCGAATCGCTGAGGTTCGCTTTTTTTGTGTCGTATTTTTAGTACCTTAGCTTTTTTATGACCGAAGAATTACTACACTTTATTTGGAAATATAAATTGCTAAAGCCGGGCGCCTACAGCACTACCGATAATACAGCTATAGAGTTTTTGCATTACGGGCAACACAACAGCCATGCCGGTCCCGATTTTTTAGATGCCCGTATAAAAATAAATCATACCGAATGGGCGGGATCTATAGAGATGCACAAAAAATCATCAGATTGGTTTTTACATCAACATCATACCGACAAAGCCTACGACAATGTGGTGCTGCACGTGGTGTATGAACACGATAAAGAGATATACAACTCCAAACAGCAAGCCATTCCCTGCTTTGAAATAAAAAAATACGTACCCAACGAGGTGCTGTTGCAATATGAAAAATTATACAGCAACAAACAAAAAATACCTTGTGGTAGCTTGTTTTGTGAAGTAGCTGAAGCTACCCGCGAGCTGTGGTTGGAGCGTGTTTTGATAGAACGTATGGAAAGTAAAACGCAATTTATAGAAGAAATTTTTGCCTTTACTCAATACAACTGGGACGAAACCTTTTATCTGTTGCTCTGCAAAAATTTTGGCTTTCATGTAAACAGCGAAGCCTTTTTTCAATTAGGAAAATCCATACCCCTTACCCTTTTATTAAAACACACCCACAACCTAAACCAAGTAGAAGCCTTGCTGTATGGACAAAGCGGCTTGTTGCACGAAAAACACAAAGACTCCTATCCACAACAATTGCACAAAGAATACCAATACCTACAGCATAAATATAGGCTGCACAGCATAAATAATTCCTTAAAATTCTTGCGTTTGCGGCCCAAAAATTTCCCTAGCATACGCCTTGCGCAGTTGGCCGGATTTATATTAAAATATCAACACACTTTTTCAAAAATAGTAGAAGCAAAATATCTACAAGAGGCAAAAAAACTCTTTGAAGTATCGGTATCAGGGTATTGGAAAACACACTATACTTTTGATACACCAAGCACCCGGGAGGAAAAACCTTTAGGAACTTCATCTATTGAAAACATAATGATAAATACGGTGTGTCCTATTTTATTTTTTTATGGAAAGCAAAAACAAGACGATAGCCTATCAGAAAAAGCGGTGAAATGGTATTATCAACTAAAAACAGAAAAAAACAGCCTTGTTGCCTTGTTTTTTGACGTAGGTTTTAAAGCGCTGCACGCAGCCCACTCTCAAGCCTTGCTGCAATTACATCAAAACTACTGTGCGCAAAAAAAATGCCTGCAATGCGGCATAGGGCTTGCTATTGTGGGGAAAAGGTAAAGTCGGTTAAGAAATAAACTAGCTTTTTAAACAAGATAACAAGTCACTGGCTGACATATTAAAAGAGTGAGCTATGGCTAAAAGAATATGCAAACCTACTCCATATTCGCCTTTTTCTATTCTTTGTATTGTTCTTACATCTACATCACATTTAGCCGAAAGGTCTTGTTGCGTAAGACCATGCACCTTTCTTAATCGTGTTATTTCCTTTCCAAGTTTTTTTAGTAGAATGGTATAGGACTTTTGCATAGCCCCCAAGATGTAAAATTGGGTAAAAAAACAGGACGACAAATTTGCCGTATTTAAAAATAATATTTTAACTTTGCTCAAGCTATAAAACGAAACAAATACAAAACGCTTATAATAATTAACTAAATTTATCGTTTTTTAACAAAAATTGGATTTCCTATATGAAAAAACTGTTTTCTCTATTCTTTCTTTTTTCTTATATACCTTTTACGGCCCAAAATATAATAGAAGGACAAATTAGCGATACTAAAGCGGAGGCTGTTCCTTTTTGTCCAATAGCAGTACTAAACGCTACAGGCAGTACCATTAGCAAAGGTACTGTAACGAACGAAGATGGTAAGTTTACAGTTGAAAATTTAAAAGCAGGGTACTATCTTCTTAAAATAAGTTACGTTGGTTATATAGACACCGTTATTTCAATTGGTGCGATAGATTCTTTTTCTAAAATAAAAATAGCGCCCATTATTTTAAAATCAAGTTCAGTAAAGTTAAATGAAATTGCGGTTACAGCCATGAAAAAACCCATGGAATTTAAAAATGGAAATGTTACGGTTAATATAGATGGTAGCCCGATGGCCATAGGAAACAGCGTGTATGATTTATTGATGCGGCTTCCGGGGGTGATAGTAACCAATGGGGTGATTAGCATACAAGGCAAATCGGGTGTACGAGTTATGATTGATGATAGGGTGCAACAACTTTCGGGTGAAGCATTAATGGCTGTTTTAAAAAGCATGAGCGCGTCTCACATTTCAAAAATAGAAATACTGAAAAACCCTCCCGCAAAATACGATGCCGCAGGTAACGCAGGGATCATCAATATAATTACTAAAAAAATAAGCATTACGGGGTTTAGCGGCAGTGCTAATTTTTCTAATCAACAAGGTTTTTACGATATAATGATGGGAGGTGTTACCTTAAATTACAAAGCAAAAAAGTGTGCTTTTTTTAGCGGAATCAATATCAATACTGAGGGTACAAATAGAGTAAATAAAAAAACAAGAGTTATGACGAATAATGGTGTAACTACCACGTTTAATGAAATTTCTTCTAATCATGAAAGCGGCCCGGTGGCTAATATTTTTGTTGGTGCAGATTGGTATGTAAATAGTAAAAATACTATTGGTATTCGGGTAGAAGATATTCCGGGAAATGTAAAGAATGTTCGTACTGGTACAGATCAGATTACAGACAACTCACTAGGGTATAATCAGCTTAATTTTAATTCCGAAATAAAAAACCCTTGGAATTACGTTTATACCAATGTAAATGCGGAACACCTGTTTGATACCGTTGGAACAAAATTAAAATTTAATGGGGATGTTTATAGCCCGTATAATGATATATATCCAAGTACTTACCAAAATAATTTTTTTAATAGTGGAGTAGCACTGCCTTCAACAAACTTTAGAAATACAAATACGATTCACTTAAATACCTTTATCGCTCGCTTAGATTTTGAAAAAAAGATTTTTAAAACGATTAGTTTAGAAACAGGTGTAAAGGGTTCTTTTAATAATATGAATAGCATTTACAAGCTTGAAAACTTAAATAACACAACGGGGCAATATACTACCGATACTAACTATACGAATACATTTACATACAGAGACCAAATTTTAGCAGGATATGTAAACCTACAAAAACAAGTAAAAAAAGTTGCGTTGCAAGCCGGACTTAGAGCCGAAAATACCAGCATACAAACGCTAAGTATAACAAGCGGTATTGCGTATAAAAGACAATATTTTAATTTGTTTCCTACTGCAAGCGTTAGTTATAGTAAAAATGATAAACACACCTTTCAATTATCCTTTAGCAGAAGAATTGACCGACCCGACTACAACAACTTTAATCCATATCGGCAATTTTATGGAAACATTTTAAGCTACGGAATCGGCAATCCATTTTTATATCCTCAGTTTACCAATAATTATGAAATTTCACACAATTACAAAGGTATAGTTGGCGGCTCTTTTGCCTATTCGCGCACTACAAACGTAATTATGGGATATAATCTGCAAAATGATTCTACAAAAATTAACGAAGGTAAAATAGGAAATCTACATTCACTTGAAACGTATGCTTTGTCTGTGTTTTTTTCTAAAGATGTGATAAAATGGTGGACACTTTCCGTAAGCGCAACGGGCTACTATTTCAAATATGCCGGAAGCCTTGATGGCATTGATTATACGCGCGGAGCTCCCTCTGGCTACGGAAATATCTCAAACACCATCAATTTGCCAAAAGGTTTTAAAACTGAGATTAGCGGCTTTTATATTGCCCCTTGGCTGTCAGGCTCAAATGAAACAAAAAGTAGGTGGGCAGCCAATTTTGCAGTCAAAAAATCTTTTTTAAAAGATAAATTAAATGTCTCTATTGGCGTAAACGATTTATTTTTTACAATGGGTTTGCGAACTATAAATTATATACCAGGTCAAACATTTAATGTCAATCTTACCATGGACACGCGAAGATTTGTTGTGGGGGCTACCTACAATTTTGGAAAAGTAAAAGTAGAACAGAGGGATATTAAAAATAACGATGAGGATAAGAAACGCTTAGGGCATTAGAATTTTTTAACGTTATAATCGGTTTTTATGCCCAAATTGTTTGTACTTTTGCCCTATGGAAACACAATCTTTATCTAAAACAGAATTTAGAACCGAACACGATACAATGGGCGAGGTGCAAGTGCCTGCCGATAAATACTGGGGTGCGCAAACCGAACGCAGCCGCAACAATTTTAAAATAGGCCCTGAGGCCAGTATGCCGAAAGAAGTGATTCATGCTTTTGGGTATTTAAAAAAAGCAGCTGCTCAAGCCAATTGCGAGTTGGGCGCCCTAAGCAAAGAAAAAAGCGATCTGATAGGAAAAGTATGCGACGAGATTTTAGCTCACAAGCTAGATGACCAGTTTCCTTTAGTAATATGGCAAACCGGCTCGGGCACGCAAAGCAATATGAATGCCAATGAGGTTATAGCATATCGTGCACACGTACTCAGTGGCGGCAAGCTAAGCGATGCTACTAAAGTTTTGCACCCTAACGATGATGTCAATAAATCGCAATCAAGCAACGATACCTACCCTACCGCCATGCACATTGCGGCCTACAAGCAAGTGGTAGAAATCACCATTCCGGGTATGGAAAAACTGCGCGATACCTTACATAAAAAAGCCGAAGAATATAAAAGCATTGTGAAAACCGGCCGTACCCATTTTATGGACGCTACCCCTCTTACCCTTGGCCAAGAATTTAGCGGCTATGTGCAACAAATAAGCAACAGCGTACGTGCTTTGAAAAGCGCTTTAGAAATGGTGCGCGAGCTTGCTTTAGGCGGCACAGCCGTAGGCACCGGACTTAATACACCAAAAGGATACGATGTGTTGGTGGCAAAAAAAATTGCTGATTTAACGGGCTTGCCTTTCGTTACGGCACCCAACAAGTTCGAGGCTCTGGCCGCACACGATGCCATGATTGAATTGTCAGGAGCATTAAAACGCAGTGCGGTATCGCTCTTTAAAATAGCGAACGATATTCGCATGCTCAGCTCGGGCCCACGCTCAGGTATAGGAGAAATTATTATTCCTGACAACGAGCCCGGATCTTCTATTATGCCCGGCAAGGTAAACCCTACGCAACCCGAAGCCATGACTATGGTATGCGCGCAAGTGATCGGAAACGATGTAGCGGCTTCTGTGGGTGGATTAACCGGTCATTTTGAGCTCAATGTGTTTAAACCCCTTATTGCTGCCAACGTATTACAAAGCGCCCGCCTTATTGGCGATGCCTGCGTATCGTTTAACGATAAATGCGCTGTGGGTATTGAACCCAATAAAGCGGTAATAAAACAACACATGGAAAACTCATTGATGTTGGTTACGGCACTCAACACTCATATTGGCTACGAAAAAGCAGCAAAAATTGCTAAAACGGCTCATAAAGAAAATAAAACATTGCGCGAAGCGGCCGTACAGCTGGGCTACCTTACCAGTGAACAGTTTGATCAATGGGTGCGCCCCGAAGATATGGTAGGCAGCTTGAAGTAGTTTTATTTCCTTAAAATACGCCTTTTTAATAAGAAGGGCTCCTCTCCTTTTTTTATATAAAAACGGCGTTTAAAGCCCGAAATGGGTGCTGTTTCTTTACTAACTCCGAAGAAAATTTAACAACTATCACGTATTATTTTATGTATATTTGACACTCATTTTTTATGGAAAAAATCAACAACATCATTTTGCAAAAATTATACAGCAAGCGTAAGCACTTGCTTATAATAGCTTTTTTAGCGGCCGCAGCGGGCTATATTGTTACGCTGCCTTTTATTATAACGCCTAAGTACCGGTCGGTAGCCTATGTGTATCCGGCTAATATGGTCCCTTTTTTTATGGAGCAGCAGTCCAGCAGCGTGTCGCACACCGAACTGTTGATGCAGTTTTTAACCTCTAACGATGTAAAAAATGAGGTTATGCACCGGTTGCACCTGGCCCAGCATTACAAGCTGGATACACTGGATCCTAAGTTCCAAGTTATTTTTGATGCGGTATTTGAACAACGCGTGAAGTTTTCTTTAACTCGCTTTGAGTCGGCCGAGATAGCTGTATTGGATAAAAACCCCGAGATGGCACAGCTTATGGTTTCTACGCTTATAAAAACAACCAACCAACTTATTTTTAATGAGCATGAAAAAAAGTTTAAAGAATTTGTGGCTGTTAATAAAGTATATGTAGAAAGTCATAAAAAAACTTTGGACAGTTTAAAAACAGAACTAAAACAACTGGGGGAAAAATACCATTTGGTAGAAATAGAATCGCAAGCACGCGAAGCGTATAAAAACTACTACAAATTACTTTCTGAAGGAAAAGAAAATGTAAAACTAAGCGAAGCCGTTGCCAATATGAATGAACATGCCGCGGAGTTTATTTCTTTAGACAATGCCGTGAAAAATGAAACAGGGGAGTACATAAAAGCGCAAGATAACTACAACCAGTCGGTACGCGATTACAACCGCAAACTGTCTTACACGATATTAGCCTCTGCACCTATGTTGCCGGTAGAGGTATATTACCCTAAGCGTAGTTTTGTTATTCCTATTTGCGTATTGGCTTCTTTAGCTTTTTCTGTTCTTTATTTTATTTATTTTGAAAAAATACAACAAGTGTGGCTGGCAATGAGGGGCAAAAAAGAACAAGCTTAGCAAAACTACCTATATGCTGCAACAAAACATACGCATTGCAAAAAAAATATATCAAAATAAAAAACGTATTTTGTTGCTGTCTTTTATAGGGTTTCTAGTCGGACTTTCTGTTTCTTTTGTGATAAAACCGGTATATGTTTCTTCGGCTGCCGTGTACCCATCTAGCCTCCCTCCTTACAGTGAAGAATCTCAAACGGAACAATTATTGCAATTTTTTGAATCGAGCGAAATACAACAATACGTACAAAAAAAATATCATTTATACCGCCATTACAAAATAGACACGCTAAAAAAAGAATACGCAGAACAGTATGAGACCATTTTTAAAGACAAAATAAAAATAACGCGCACTAAATACGAATCTATCGAAATTACAGCAAAAGACTACAGCCCTGATACAGCAAAGCTGTTAGTAAACGGGGTAATAGAGGCGGTAAATTGGCTTATCGATCGCGAACATAAAAAAAAGTATGCCGAAGTAGCCAATAACGCCAAAATTTATTTGAACTACAAAAAACACGAGTCGGACAGTGCCGTACATATTTTAGATAGTTTATACGAAAAAGAGCGTGGCATGAATATAGGTCTTCAGCTAAAAGAAGAGCTGAAAAACCAATACCGTATGTTGCCGGGCTCCATTAACTCGCTGTCGGAGCTAATAAGCATGTCGGAAGAAATAAAAAAAGCTAAAAGCGGAAATAAAACCGATGAGCTATCTAAACTTTTTGCCAGCATGAATATATACGGTTTAGAAACCAACCGACTAAATGTATATATAGACGATCAAATACGTGCTTTTGCTTCGGCCAACAACGAGTACCAAAAAAATTTAAAAAATTACCATGAAAAAACCACTTATACTGTTTTAGCTTCGGCTCCCGTTACTCCTACATCTCCTATATGGCCCAAAAAGTGGATGGTTTCTTTGCTGTGTGCTGCCGCTGTATTTTTGTTAGCCTGTGTGTATTTTACTTTTATTGACGATATAAAACAAACCTATGCTGAAATTATATCGGAGTAATAAAATGCTTTTTTTATTTTATGCGCTGTGTGTTTTTTACATAGCCGGCTTGGCATGGTCGCTCACCAAACACGAAAATTATTTTTTAATTTATTGCTTAATTCCGGCTGCCTTTTTTTTGTTTTTATTAGCCTTTTTTTCATTTGATACTTTTGTTTTTAGTATCGTATTCTTTACTCCTTTAGCCGTTACTTTAAAAGAGTTGGGTGTAAACGCTGATGTAGATATAAGCCTTCCTACCGAACCTTTTATGGCTTTAGTGCTGTTGCTTTTCCCTATTTATCAGATGTATGGCAAGCTGCTGGATAAAAAACTGTGGAAGCACCCCGTAACCATTATTATTTTTTTTCAGATATTATGGATGGCTGTTGCCTGCTGTTTTAGCTCCTTACCTTTGGTTTCTTTTAAATACCTGATAGCGCGTTTGTGGTTTGTGTGCTCGTGCTATTTTATGATGCACTATTTATTTGTAAAAAAAGAAGAAAATATCTACAAATACCTGTGGCTGTACCTGCTGTCCTTATCAGCAGTTTCTTTATACATCACCATACAGCACGCGGCCTCCGGTTTTGACGAGCACGTAGCCGATTGGATACCCTCTCCCTTTTACAACGACCATACAGCCTACGGTGCGGCTCTTGCTATGTATGTACCGGTGCTTATTGGTTTTTTGTGTATGAAACGTTTTTCTACTGCACAAAAAGTGCTATTGGCCCTTTGCTTAGCTATTATCATAACCGGCGTGGTATTTAGCTATGCGCGTGCTGCGTGGATTAGCCTTATTGCAGCGGCAGCCGTTATGGTGCTTCTTTTCTTTAAAATAAAATTTAAGGTGCTGGCTACTATTTTCATAAGTGGGGTAGTATTATTTTTTGTGTTTCAAACACAAATTATTTTACTACTTAATCAAAACAATACCGCATCAGGGGGCGATGCCATGCAAGATTTTCAATCCATGTCAAACATAAAAACAGATGACAGCAATTTAGAACGCATCAATCGTTGGAGTTGTGCTATACGTATGTTTAAAGAACGCCCTTTTTTAGGTTGGGGCCCCGGCACCTATATGTTTCAGTATGCCCCTTTTCAAAAAGAAAGCGAACGCTCTTTAATATCAACTAATGCCGGCACTAATGGTAATGCACACAGCGAGTACTTAGGTCCGCTTAGCGAACAAGGGGTGTTGGGTATGGCGTGGGTATTAGCCTTATTATTTGCTACTTTTTCTACCGGATTTAGAGTGGTGTATAAGGCAAAAAATAAAGAACAGAAAATAGCAGCCATGCTTTTATTAGCAGGCCTTACCACCTATTTTGTTCATGGTTTTTTAAATAATTTTTTAGATACCGATAAGCTATCCGTTCCTTTTTGGGGCTTTATTTCTGCGCTGGTATTTTTAGATATTAAGCAAAAAAAAGAAGAAATTACCTCCCTTTAAAAATAGGTTTTCTTTTTTCTAAAAAGGCGTTTACACCTTCTTGATAGTCTTCCGATTTAGCGGCCGTTACTTGTGCATTTCCTTCTGCAGCAAGCTGTTGTTCTAAAGAGTGGTTGGTACCTTGATTAAACAGTTTTTTAGTTAAACCCAAAGCTTTGGTAGGCATGTTAGAAAGGGTTTCAGCTATTTGCAAACTGATAGATTGCAGGTTTTCATCGGGCACTACTTCATACAACATTCCCATCTGCAAAGCCTCATCGGCTGCTACTTTATCGCCCAACAGCGCTAAGGCCAAGGCCTTTTGAAAACCAATAAGGCGCGGTAAAAAAAACGTACCTCCGCTATCGGGTATCAAACCTATTTTGCTAAAAGCCTGAATAAACGAAGCCGATTTGCCGGCTATTGCTACATCGCAAGCAAGGGCAATATTAGCGCCGGCACCTGCGGCTACCCCATTTACGGCGCATACTACCGGTTTTTCTAAATTTCTTATTTTTAAAATAATAGGATTGTAATGCTGTGTTACTATATTTTCTATGCCGGGCCCTTGCGGGTTTATAGCCTCCGACAAATCTTGTCCGGCACAAAAAGCTTTGCCCATGCCCGTAAGCAATACACAACGAATGGTATCATCGCCAGCCGCCTTATCCAGCCATTGTTGGAGCTCCATAGCCATTTCACGGTTAAAACTGTTAAACTTATCAGGGCGGTTTAAACTTAACTTTAAAACAGCATCTATTTGTTCGTGTAGGATATTCATATAGTAAAAAATATTTTCTCAAAGGTATAAAATAGTATCTTCACATCATGAAATATAATAGAAAAAAAACGTGGGTATGGGTTATTTTTTTGGCGTGTACCGTTGGAGCCTTTGCGCAAAAAAAACAAATTACCTTAGAAGAGATATGGCGCGATAAAGTATTTCGCTCGGCATATTTTGCTGGTTTTTCCGGTATGAATGACGGCTTGCACTACACCCAATTAGACGAAAAAGGAAATCTAAACAAGTTTGAATTAAAAACCGGTAACCTGGTAGCTACCTTAGTAAAAGCAAGTGATTTAATTTTAGAAGGAGAAACAAAACCTGTGAAAATAGAAGATTATTCTTTTAGCGAAGATGAAACAAAACTGCTAATAACAAATGATTTTAGCCCCATATACCGCCATTCGGCTACCGCTACTAATTATGTTTATGACTTTAAAACGCACAAACTCAAAACACTTTCAAACAACGGAAAACAAATGTTTGCTACCATTGCCCCTGTAGGAAACAACATAGCTTTTGTGCGCAGCAATAATTTGTTTGTAAAAAATTTAGATGACAATACCGAAACAGCCATCACTAATGACGGAGCCGAAAACAAAATAAAAAACGGCTGGGCCGACTGGGTATATGAAGAAGAATTTGGCAAGGCCGAAGCCTTTTTTTGGAACAGCAAAGGCACTAAAATAGCGTATATAAAATATAATGAAACGGAAGTGAAAGAGTTTGAAATGCCTATTTATCAAGGCCTATACCCTATCTCCTACAAATTCAAATATCCAAAGGCGGGCGAAGCCAACTCTATAGTAAGTGTGTGGGTATATGATTTAACTTCAAAAAAAACCACGCGTATAGATATAGGAAACGAAACCGATATATACATTCCGCGTATTGCGTGGACCAAAGATGCCAATACCTTATCTATACAACGTATGAACCGCCTGCAAAACAAAATAGAGTTATTGTTTGCAGATGCCAATACGGGAGCTACACACGTTGTTTTATCGCAGCAAAACAGCACCTATATAGATGTTACCGATGATATTACTTTCTTAGAAAAAAATAAAGGTTTTATATGGAGTAGCGAACAAGATGGGTTTAATCACTTATATTATTACGATTTTTCGGGTAAGCTGATAAACCAAATAACAAAAGGAAGTTGGGACGTAATAGAATTTAAGGGCTTCAATGAAAATACTTCCACCTTGTACTATACCTCCAGCGAGAGTTCACCTACCGAAAAAGATGTTTTTTCTATTTCGTTAAATGGGAAAAGTAAAAAAAAGCTTTCTACACAAAAAGGCACTACTGACGCTGCCTTTAGCAGGGGGTATAAGTATTATGTAAGCACCTACAGCAATGCAAACACACCACCCGTATTTGAACTGCATAATGATAAAGGTCTTTTGATAAAAGTGTTGGAAGACAATAAAAAACTGAAAGATAAATTGGTTGAATATGATTTGACAAAAAAAGAATTTTTTACCTTTAAAACTTCAGAAGGAATAGAACTAAATGGCTGGATGATGAAGCCCCCTGCCTTTGATGCTTCAAAAAAATACCCGGTGTTTCAATACGCCTATGGCGGACCCGGCTCTAACAAGTGCAACAATCAGTATGAATCATCAGACTATGTGTGGCATCAATTGCTGTGCCAACAAGGGTATATAGTAGTATGCGTGGACAATAGAGGCACCCAATATCGAGGAAAAAAATTTAAAGACGCTACCTATATGCAATTAGGAAAATTAGAAACGATAGACCAAATAGAAGTAGCTAAATATATGGGCGCCCAAAGTTATGTAGATAAAAATCGCATAGGCTTTATGGGTTGGAGTTTTGGAGGCTACCTATCGTCTTTACTCATTACCAAAGGGGCCGATTATTTTAAAGCCAACATAGCCGTAGCTCCGGTTACCAACTGGCGTTATTACGACAATATATACACCGAGCGTTTTTTGCGCACTCCGCAAGAAAACCCTAAAGGTTACGACGAAAATTCTCCGGTAAATTTTACTAAAAACATAAAAGGGAAATATCTTTTGATACACGGTACAGCCGATGATAACGTACACTTTCAAAACAGTATGGAAATGGAAAAAACATTGATAGAAAACAACATTGCTTTTGATTTTATGGCCTATCCAAACAAAAACCACGGGATATATGGAGGCAATACGCGCCTGCATTTATACAGTAAAATGCTGCGTTTTATAAAAGAGAATTTATAAACGTGTTAGCCTTTTGTTCATAAGATGCCATAGAAAAAAAGCCTAAAGAAGCCTACCTTAGCCTTTTGTAAAACCAAATACTATGGATATTAAACTTCCCAAACAAACGCACGATATTTTTTCTATCATGGCTCGCGGGCACTTTATATCAAGCAACGGAACGAAAGATGGAATGAATCGCTTGTACGATGTTGTAAACGATCCCGAAAATTTTGAAAACCTGCAAAATTATTTTAGCGCTATAAAATACCGCATTGAACGAGGCAACAATTTTTTTTATTTTTCTAAGATAGACGAACCCAATAGCATCATCGAAAAAAAATTAGAAACCTTTGAAAAATACATTGATATTGTAGATTTGTTTGCCTCTATGGATAATAAAATTACCATTGGCACTCGCTTTAGAGCGGGTTCCTTGGCCGAGGAGTGTAATGCCAACGTGCGCTTAAAACAAAAACTACAAAAAATAGCCGTTTACCGCTCGGAAACCCTGCATAATAAAATACGAGACATTTGCGATTTGATGAGCCGCGACAGCTTTTTAGAGCGCGAAGACGAAGCCAGCGAAACCTATAAAGTGTTGGATTCTTTTTCATATCTGCTAGATGTTATCAATGCTATAGCCATATACGAAGAAGGAGCACACACAGCCGATGGCGGTGCCGGCATTATATACAATTAACCCTTTTTTTGCCGTATAAAATAAAAAAACGACGGCACAATAATAAGCGCAAAAAATCGTTTACTTTGCGTAGATGAAACGGCTTTTATGTTTACATGTTTTTTGTTTTTGCGCAAGCCTATCCTTTGCTCAAGTAACAAACAAAAAGCAGTACTACTCGCACGATGTGGGAGTGCTGCTGGGCGCCAGCTATTATATTGGCGACCTAAACACAAGGCAATTTTTTATGTCGCAGCCCGCCTTTGGGGCTTTTTATAGGTTTAATTACAACTACCGCTTAGCTTTTAAGGCGGCTATATACTACGGAAGCATACAGGGTGATGATGGGCGCAGCAGCAACGCCGACCAACTAGAGCGCAATCTCAGTTTTAAAAGCGATATATTGGAATTTTCGGTACGTACCGAATTCAACTTTTGGGAGTACCGTATTGGCAATGGCAAATACATTTTTTCCCCCTACCTTTTTGTAGGCATTGGCGTTTTTCATTTCAACCCGCAGGGGCGCCTAGGCAATCAATGGTACGCCCTGCGCGATTTATGTACCGAGGGGCAGGGTACACCGCTTAATCCTACTCAAAAAAAATACCCGCTTACGCAACCCGTTATCCCTTTTGGCATCGGTTTTAAACTAAATGTGGCTAATTTTGTAGGTATTGGCTTTGAGTGGGGGCCACGGAAAACCTTTACCGATTACTTAGATGATGTGAGCGGAAAATATGTGGACCCTACCAAACTGGCTCAATACAAAGGAGGCATTGCGGCCATAATGAGCGACCGCTCTAAAAACCCTTTGGGCCATGCTGATGATGTAGGAAAAATGCGCGGCAACCCCAACACCAACGATTGGTATTTTTATTATGGTTTAGTAATCAGCTTTAAATTAAAAGCAGCACCTAAAGAGTGTCACGATTCCAGCTTTGGAAGATAATACAGCTTAGGCATGATGCCAACACATAAGCTTTAAGCCAAAAAGCAAGGTTACTTTTCAATAGCTCTTACGCCCGGCAAACTTCCTTGCTCAATATATTCAAGCAGGGCGCCACCCCCTGTGCTAACATAACTTACTTTATCGGCTAAATTATATTTATTTATTGCGGCTACACTATCGCCGCCCCCTATCAGGCTGTAAGCCCCTTGGGCAGTAGCCCTTACAATACTTTCAGCTACCGATTTGGTTCCTAACTCAAAGTGGCTCATCTCAAAAACACCCATAGGGCCATTCCATAAAATGGTTTTAGAGTTTTGAATAATAGATGCAAATTGCTCCGTAGATTTTTCACCAATATCCAAACCCATCCAACCTTCGGGTATCTGGTTTATAGGGCATATTTTTCGTTGAGCTTCATTTGAAAAAGCATCGGCCGTTACCGCATCTACGGGCAGGTGCAGTTGTACTCCTTTTTGTTTTGCTTTATCCAGCAACGATGCAGCCGTATCCAATCGGTCGTTTTCACAAAGAGAGGCCCCAATGGTTCCGCCTAAGGCTTTTACAAAGGTAAAGGCCATGCCTCCTCCAATAATAATATGCTGCGCCCTATTCATCAATTGCTCTATGATAAGTATTTTGTCTGACACTTTAGCACCACCTATTATAGCGGTAAATGGTTTTTCGGCTTGATGCAATACTTTGTTAATGCTGCTTACTTCGCCGGCCATCACATAACCAAAACATTTGTGCGCTGCATCAAAAAAGCGAGCCATAATAGTGGTGGAAGCATGTGCGCGATGTGCCGTGCCAAAGGCATCGTTTACATATATGTTGCCATGTTTAGATAATTTTTTCGCAAAAGATTCTTCCCCTTTTTCTTCTTCTTTATAAAAACGTAAGTTTTCTAGTAAAAGCACTTCGCCGCTCTTTAAAGAAGCCGACATTTGAAAAGCCTCTTCGGATATACAATCGCTTGCAAACTGTACGGGAACACCCAACTGATCCGATACGGTTTTTACAATATGGCGCAGCGAGTATTTATCGCTTGGCCCCTCTTTTGGGCGCCCCAGGTGCGACATTAAAATAATACTTCCTCCCTCTTTCAAAATTTTTTTTAGTGTTGGAATAGCCGCTTTTATACGAGTAGTGTCACTCACGCAAAGCCGCTCATCTAAAGGGACATTAAAATCTACACGAACAACAGCACGCTGTTGAGAAAAGTTTATAGAATCAACCGTTTTCATTTTTTTAAATTACATTTTCGTGCGAAAATACGCATTTGCATTGAGTTTTAAAAAATAAGAGTATAGCTGCTGCGGGCTGGTCGCGCTGTTTTTTTGGTATTCAAACAAACGTGAGTGCCGCTTCTTTGCATAATTCTTTAAAAAAAAGAAACTAGGCGCTTCGGCTCCGTGATTTGCCCGACTTACGCGCTGTTTTTTTTGGTATTCAAACAAACAGAAAAATAGGAGTACTACTGATGAGGTTTTCAGCAGCGATAGCC
>JAFDYI010000012.1:198011-222309 GCA_018267475.1 Bacteroidota bacterium
AAAGAAAGTATAAAAAAAGAAACTTAGCGCTTTGGCTCCGCTCAGCGCCCGTTGTAAAGAAAAAACCTTTTTACTTTCTTTTTCCTTAGATGAAAAAGAAACAAAAAATCAAGGCAAATCAATCTACTGCGCACAAGGCCTAACGGCTTCGTGATTTGCCCGGCTTACGCGCTGTTTTTTTGGTGTTCAAACAACAACACAACCGTACTCAAAAGTCCGCTTTAATTTCAAATTAGGTAGTAGAGATTAGTCCAAAAAAGAAGTAAGCGGACTGCTTGGTTCGGCAAAATTTTTTGGTTGTGCCAGCTTCGCTTCATAAGCCATTCTACCTGCCTCTACAGCCAGTTTAAAAGCCTTTGCCATTGGCACCGGTTGTTCTGAAACGGCAATAGCGGTATTTACCAATACGGCATCGGCACCCATCTCTAGGGCAGCAGCGGCGTGAGAGGGCGCTCCAATACCGGCATCTACCACTACCGGCACCTTGCTTTGTTCTATAATAATTTGCAAAAAATCTTTAGTCTGCAAGCCTTTATTACTGCCAATAACCGAGCCTAAAGGCATTACGGCGGCTACCCCTACTTCTTCTAAACGCTTGCACAACACCGGGTCGGCATGTATGTAGGGCAATACTATAAAGCCCAGCTTTACCAACTCTTCGGCTGCTTTCAGGGTTTCTACGGGGTCGGGAAGCAAGTATTTAGGGTCGGGGTGAATTTCTAATTTAAGCCAATGAGTCTCTAAGGCTTCGCGTGCCATTTGTGCGGCAAACACGGCCTCTTTAGCATTACGCACGCCGGAGGTGTTGGGCAATAAATTAAACTGCGGGTGTGCCAGGTGTTTTAAGATATCGTCATTAGGGTTTTGTGTATCTACCCGTTTTAGAGCTACGGTTACCAACTCAGAGCCGGAGGCTAGTAAAGCCTCTTCCATTAAAAGAGAAGAAGAAAATTTACCCGTACCCGTAAATAAGCGTGAATGAAATGTTTTGTTTGCTATAACAAGGGGTTTCATGGTATGTGGGTTAAAAATTTTTGCACGCATTCTTTTTTATTCAAGGATTGGGTGAGCGCCGCGGCTACCGCTACGCCATACACTCCTATTTTTTTCAATTCCGGCACATCTTCGGGTAAAAGGCCGCCAATAGCCAATATGGGTATTTGTATTTTATGCGCTGTGCACTGTTGTATGATGCTTTTATATCCTTCTACCCCCAGTATAGGGCTTAACTGCTTTTTGGTAGCAGTATATCGGTAGGGGCCAAGGCCTATGTAATTAACCCCTGCTTGTGTGTGCACTTGTATATCTTCAAACGTATTGGCTGTACCCCCGATAATAAAAGAGGCCCCGGCTTTTTTTCGGGCTTGGGCGGTAGGCATGTCTTGTTTGCCCAAATGCACGCCATCTGCTTGTATCTCTATAGCTAAGTCTATGTTATCATTAATAATAAAAACAGCCTCGTGCTGCTTGCACACGGCTTGTGTTTCTAGGGCAATAGCCCTCCACTCTGCTTCTGTTTTGTTTTTTACTCGCAACTGCACCCAACGCACACCGGCGGCACAAGCCTCTTGCGCCAGCTGCGCGTGGGTTTTCCCTTCTACATCGTGTGTAATGTAGTGCAGGCGTTGTATAGAAGGAAGCGTTTTTTTTAACATTTTATTTCAGACTTAAAATACCGCGTAAGCCGTTTTTTTAGACTACAAAGGTAATTAAAAGCCTGCTTTTTTAGGTTTTTTCGGTCGCAAAATGCAAAAAGCCCTTTTTTGCCTAAAAAACAAAAAAAATACTTTTTTGTATTTTTTAATAATAGTATATCTTTGCACCGAATTTTTAAAAACTAAAACATGTCAGACATTGCAAAAAAAGTTACCAGCATTATTGTAGATAAATTAGGAGTAGAAGAAAAAGAAGTTACTCCAACCGCCAGTTTTACTAACGATTTGGGCGCCGATTCGCTTGACACCGTTGAGTTAATCATGGAATTTGAAAAAGAGTTTAACATCGCTATCCCCGACGAGCAAGCTGAAAAAATAGCTACCGTGGGTGATGCTATTTCGTATATTGAAACCAACGCAAAATAATTTTTGCCACCCATTTTAGTTAAAAAAATTACCTTATTTGCACAAATAAGGTAATTTTTTTTTATTTTGCACCCAATTTGGTTGAAGCAAATATGCAATTAAAACGCGTAGTCATAACTGGTTTAGGAGCTGTAACCCCTTTGGGTTGCTCGGTTTCTGATTTTTGGAATAATTTAATAAACGGCGTCAGCGGAGCTGCTAACATCACTCGTTTTAATGCCGAAAAGTTTAAAACCCGATTTGCCTGCGAGGTAAAAGGCTTTGACTTGGAAGCGTATTTTGATAAAAAAGAAGCCCGAAAATTAGATGCCTACACACACTACGGTATTGCCGCTTCGGTACAGGCCGTAGCCGACTCCGGCATTGCAGGCGATACTATTGAGAAAAATGAAGTAGGCGTTATTTGGGGTTCAGGCATTGGAGGCTTAGATACTTTTCAAACAGAAACCTTTGCCTTTGCCAAAGGCGATGGCACCCCCCGTTTCAACCCCTTCTTTATTCCTAAAATGATTGCCGATATTTGCTCCGGACACATTTCTATGCGCTTTGGTTTTAGAGGCCCTAACTTTACTACTGTTTCGGCCTGTGCCTCTTCTACCAATGCTCTTATTGATTCGTTTAATTATATCCGCTTAGGAAAAGCCAATGCTATTGTAACCGGAGGCTCTGAAGCAGCCGTAAATGAAAGCGGCATCGGCGGTTTTAACGCCTGCCAAGCCATGAGCACGCGCAACGAAGCCCCACAAAAAGCCTCGCGCCCTTATGATAAAGGTCGTGATGGTTTTGTATTGGGCGAAGGAGGAGTAGCCCTTGTGCTGGAAGAGTTGGAACATGCGCAAGCCCGCGGCGCTACCATTTACGCCGAAGTAATTGGCGGCGGTATGAGCGGAGATGCCCACCACATTACAGCCCCACACCCCGAAGGCTTAGGCGCTAAATTAGTGATGCAACGAGCCTTAAAAGATGCACAAATACAAGCCACAGAGGTGGACTATATCAACACTCACGGCACCAGCACCCCTTTGGGCGATATTGCCGAATTAAAAGCCATTGCCAATTTGTTTGGCGACCATGCCTATAAAATAAATATCAGCTCCACAAAATCCATGACCGGTCACTTGCTGGGCGCTGCCGGTGCTATTGAAGCTATGGCTACGGTGTTGGCCATAAAAAACAGCATCGTACCCCCTACTATTAACTTTGAAGAAGCAGACCCGGAAATAGATGCTCGCTTTAACCTTACTCCTAACAAAGCCCAAAAACGCGATATAAACATTGCTATAAGCAATACTTTCGGCTTTGGCGGGCACAATGCAGCCGTGGTGCTGAAAAAATTTGTAAAGTAACTTCCCTCTTTCTACTTTTTTGCGTAACAGCTCATAGCCTTTGTTAAAAAAGAACATTAAAGGCGGCAAATTGCCACCTGCCCTAAAAAGGCGTTTACAAGCCAACAGATGTAAAAAAACCTTAAAATATTATGCGCGCATAATATTTTTTATACATTTGCATTATGGTTTCGCTTTTTTATGAAGATAAAGTAATATGGAGCATGGTAGATGCCAACATGCATTTACGTCATAGTGCCTACGCCGATTTTGCGGCACAGGCGCGCTTAGAAATTTTAGGCTCTATGGGTTTTGATGTTGCCACCATGGAGCAACTGCACATAGGTCCCATCTTGTTTAGAGAAGAACTTATATATATGCGCGAGGTGCGCCTTAACGATACGGTAAAAATAACCTGCACCCTTACTAAAGCCCGAAAAGATGGTTCGCGTTGGTCCTTTACACAAGAGATATATCGGAGCGATGGCATACAAGCAGCACAAATACATGTAGATGGAGCTTGGATAGACATGAAAAAACGTAAGCTAACCGCACTACCGCCCGAGTGGGCTGCCAAATTTTTTGAAATGCCAAAAAGCACCGAATTTATATTAGAAGAAATACCCGAAAAAAAGACCACTTAAAAAAATATACATGAGCCCTTTAGACGAATTGTTTGAAAATGCAAAAAAGCACGTGATGGAACTGAACAAAAAACCATCGAACGAACAAATGCTGGAATTGTATGCCCTAAACAAACAAGCCACCATAGGCGATATTAATGCCGAAAAACCCGCTATGTTTGATTTTGTAGCCGCTGCCAAATACAATGCCTGGAATGCAAAAAAAGGAATGGTAAAAGAAGAAGCACAACAAAAATATATTGATTTTGTAAGCAGTTTGTTTAATGACTAAACTCAACACCTTAATACAAAAAGCAGAGCACTCTCGGTTTTACTTATGGCTGTTGAATACGGCCTTGCTTCGTTATGTGCCTTTTAACCGTCCGCATAAACTAAAAATTCAACAAATTAGTCCGAATGGGATAACCATAGCTGCTAAAAGCATAAAAAACAACCTCAACCATATACAAGGCGTTCACGCTTGCCTGCTGGCTACCCTGTGCGAATATGTAAGCGGCTTTTCTTTGCTCATCAACTTATCGCCTACAAAATACCGGGTAATTTTAAAAAACATTGGCATGACCTATCATTACCAAGCCAAAACCGATGTTTGGACTCATTTTAATATCCCCTCGGAAGAAATACAAGGTATTTTAGGCGAATTACAAAATAAAGACGCTATTTTTAAGGAGTTTTCGGTACAGGTATTTGATGCGCAAAAAAACCATATTTGTACCGGCCTTATCAATTGGCAAATAAAATCATGGGAGCACGTAAAAACAAAACTTAATTAAAAAAAACAGCATGAAACTACTACTTTACATTTTTGCTTTCTTTTTTTGTGGAACGGCTTTTTCACAAAACGCCGACGTTATTTTAGGTACTTGGCTTACCGGCAGCGGAAAAGGGAAAGTACACATATACAAAGAAGGAACTAAGTTTAATGGGAAAATAGTGTGGTTAAAAGAACCCACCTATCCCGACGGAACGCCTAAAGTAGATAAAAACAATGCGGATAAAACAAAACGGAGCGCCCCCCTTTTAGGCCTTAATATGCTAAAAGATTTTACCTTTGATGGCGGAAAATGGATTGATGGAACTATTTACGACCCCGAAAACGGAAAAACATATAGCTGCAAAATAAGTTATAGAGAAGGAAAATTAGATGTGCGCGGATATATCGGCATCTCTCTTATTGGCAGAACAGACACCTGGTTTAGAGTAACAGACATAAAATAAAAATGAAATAAAAAGAATAACGTATGATAAAAAAAATAGCTTTTCTTGCCTGCTCTTTTATACCCGCCCTTTTTTTCGCACAGGGTTTTCAGGTAAATGTGCAAGGTGCCGCCCAAGTAGCTATGGGTAGCGCTGCCACCGCCTTTATACAAGATGGGGCGGCTGTGTTTTACAACCCCGGGGGGGGGTCTTTCTTAAAACAAAACTGCGTGTATGGCGGGGTAACACCCATTGCCTCTAAAGGAGAATTTTTGCAAAGCAATACCAATGTATTATCCAAAACAACGTCGCCTATAAGCACTCCTTTTGGAGGTTATATTGTTTGGGGAGCCGATAGCGCTCATCGTCCGGTTTTTAGCAAATTCAAATTTGGCTTAGGCGCTTACACTCCTTTTGGCAGCACCATTCAATGGCAAAATGGTTGGAGCGGCCGCTACGACCTTACCTCTATACAACTGTTTGCAGTGTTTATACAACCCACTGTTAGCTTTAAAATAAATGAAAAATGGGGCATTGGTGCCGGCTTTGTATATGCTACCGGCAAAGTAAATTTACAACAAGATGTGCCGGTGTGGTTTCAAGATGGAACCGCCGGACACGCTACCATACAAGGCAATGCTACGGGCTACGGAGCTAATGCCGGTATTTATTTTAAACCCAGCAACAAACTCTCTTTCGGGCTTACCTATCGTTCGCAAGTAAGTATGAGTGTGAAAAACGGAGCAGCCAGTTTTAATGTACCCGCTTCTACCGCCTCTAATTTTCCTACCGGAGGATTTACCGGCGGCTTGCCTTTACCTCAGGTACTTACTTTTGGGGTAGCCTATAAGCCTATAGAAAAACTAACCCTTGCCTTAGATGCCAGCTGGGTAGGTTGGTACTCGTATGATACCGTTACCTTTAAATACAGCAACCCCACCCCCGCCTTATCTGTAACTAAATTGCCGCGCAACTATACCAACGGCTACTCCTTTAGGTTGGGAGCGCAATATCAAATATGCAAAAATTGGGTAGGACGTGCCGGTGTAGCTTATATGCTTTCTCCGGTAAAAAACGGATACGAAACCCCCGATATACCCGATTCGAACCACGCCAGCTTCTCATTAGGACTGGGTTACCGCGCCGGAAAACATTTTACTTTTAATGCTTCTTTTTTGTTTGAACACATTGTGAGGAAAAACGCCGACAACTCCAACACGATTATTTTAACACCCGGACAAACCGCAACCCCTCTTAGCGGCACCTACAATACGTTTATTTTTGCTCCTAGCGTATCGGTATCTTTTAACTTTTTAAATCACAAAAATTAAAAAAAAATGACTACATTTATCCTACGCCATTTGCCTTTATTTGCCATGGCGGCTCTTATGGGTACCTCATGCAAATCGGTAACAACAGCGCCTGCGCCCAGCAAAGGCAGCATCAACCCCACTAACTATGTAGCGGTGGGCAACTCTATTACCTCCGGTTTTGCCGATGGGGCTTTGTATTACAACGGGCAATTAGTATCGTACCCCAACTTATTAGCACAACAATTAAAATTAGTAGGAGGAGGCAATTTTAATCAGCCGCTTATGAGCCCCAGCTCGGTAGGAGTAGGCTCTACCGGTAATGCACCTCTTATGTTGGGCTACTCAACCGATTGTTTAGGCGTAACCTCTTTAGCCCCCATACCCACCGCCACCGTAGGTGATGTAAGTGCTTTTTCTAATAACATATACGCCGCGCAAGGCCCTTTTAATAATATGGGCGTACCCGGTGCTAAAGTAATTACCGCCGCAGTACCCGGATACGGAAACCCCGCACTGGGGCCTAATAATTACAACCCGTTTTTTACACGCATGGCAAAAAATCCGGGAACCTCCTCTATGTTATCTGATGCGATGCTGCAAAACCCCAGTTTCTTTTCTTTATTTTTAGGAAATAACGATGTGTTGGCTTATGCCAGCAACGGAGGCGCCAGCGACTTTATTACCCCACAAGCTACCTTTGCGGCGGCCTATCAACAAATAGTAGATTCGCTTACCAAAAACGGAGCTAAAGGAGTAGTAGCCAACATACCCGATATTACCGCTCTACCCTTTTTTACTACCGTACCTTGGAACGGTTTGGCTTTAACGCGGCAGGGGCAAGCCGATACCTTGAATGCGCTTTGGAGTAATATGTATAATTTTAAAGTAGGAAACAACCCCTTTTTAATAAAAGACCCCGCGGCTCCGCTAGGACAAAGGCTTATTAACTCTAATGAACTTATTCTATTAAATATCCCTTTAAATAATGTAAAATGCCACGCTTTGGGCTCCATTCAACCCATTCCTAATCAGTATGTGCTAACCACTATGGAAATGGCTAATATACAAACAGCCATCAGCGGTTTTAATGCTACCATTAAAGCGGTAGCGCAAGCTAAAGGCTTGGCTTTTGTAGATGTAAACGCTTTTATGCAACAAACCGTAAAAGGCATTTCGTACAACGGCATCAACATCAATGCTTCTTTTGTAAAAGGAGGGGCCTTTTCTTTAGATGGAATACACCTTACTCCATTAGGCAACGCCTTGTTGGCTAACGAGTTTATTATGGCTATTAACACGCAATATGGTGCTACCATACCGCAATTAGATGCTACCCAATATCACGGTGTATTATTCCCTTAAAAACATAAAAAAATAAAACCCAATATAAACCCTAAAAAAACAAAATCATCATGAAAAAAATCTATCTTTCAATGGTTGCCGCGTTTACTATAAGCGCCGCTGCCAATGCCCAATGTGGCAGTCGCTACGATGTGGACCAATTTGGTGTTACGCCTACCATGTCGGTACCCTACGGCTCTAATGTAACATCCGGAAGCACAAGCACGTATAGCACGCTAACTATGGATATTTACCAGCCAACCGGCGATGTGGCTACAGCGCGCCCTTTAATAGTATGGGCACACGGCGGTAGTTTTATTGGTGGTACCAGCACCGACCCCGATGTAGATTCCTTGTGCCACCGCTTTACTAAAAAAGGCTATGTGTGCGCCTCTATTACCTACCGTTTAGGTGTAACCTCTTACGACTCTTTAGGTTTTATTTATGCCTTGATGCGTGCCGTGCAAGACATGAAAGCAGCCGTGCGTTTTTTCTATAAAGATAAACTCACCACCAATACATACAAGATAGATACCAACAACATCTTTATCGGAGGCAGCTCCGCCGGGGCTTTTATGGCTTTGCATTATGCTTATTTAAAAAGAAGCTGCCAGGTAGAACAATATATTACGGCACATGCCCTAGATTCTTTAGGCGGGCTTAGTGGTTATAGCGGCAATCAATGTTACTCTGAAAACGTAAAAGGAGTTATTAACCTATGTGGCGCTTTAGGTACTTACGGTTGGTTAGAAGCCGGTGATTTGCCTTTTTGCTCTATGCACGGCAATGCCGATAATACCGTAAACTACAGCCGAGGAAATGTATTGCCCACTTTCCCTATACATATTTTAGTAGCCGATGGCAGCCGTATGCTGTACCAACAAGCGCAAGCGGTAGGAGTACAAAATAATTTTTATACCTTTTATGGGGCCGACCACGTGCCTTACGCTGGAAACACCGCTACCGAAATAAAATATATGGATACTACGGTGCATTTTGTACACGATTATTTGTTGCAACGTATGGGTTATAGCTGCCCTATTACCCAAGCGGCTAATACACCTTATGGTGTGGCTACTTTATATTCTTACACCAACTGCGCTACCAACACCTCTCTGTCTTGCAGCACATCGGGCATCAAAACGTATCAAGCTAATTTACTACAAGAAGTATATCCCAACCCTTCGGCAAGTACTGTAAACATTGTGTTTACTAACAGCAACGATACACACACCATTCAGCTCATGGACATTACCGGTAAAGTAGTAAAAACAGACCTAAGCCACGGTACGGCATACACTCTTGAAAAAGGCGCTTTAAATGCAGGTATGTACTTCTTGCAGGTAAGCAACACGCTGGGGCAAACGTCCGTACAGAAAATTATTTTTAATTAACGCTTATTTGTTTCTCATAAAAAAGGGCTATCTTTTATGATAGCCTTTTTTATTTTTGATTAAAAGCAGCTTAGTATATCGCGGATAAATGCGTCTGAGTTCCAATTTTTGTATTGAGTTAATCCCAACCGAACCACCACTACTTTTTTAGAAGGGATAATAAAGATACGCTGGCCTTCATACCCATCGGCATAAAACATATCGGTAGGCGCGCTGGGGTACTCTCTGTTTGTTGTTTTATTTTTTTCTCCGGCATTTAACCAAAATTGAAAGCCGTAATTTCCTTTTTGTGCACAGGCAGCAGGAGTAGTGGTTTGTTGCACCCACTCTTTAGTTATAATTTGTTTCCCGTTAAAGAAACCTTGGTTTAAATAAAGCAAGCCAAAACGAGCCCAGTCTCGAGCAGGCGCGTACATGTAGGAGGAGCCTACCAGAGTGCCGGAGCCATCGGGCTCTATCGTGGTATGATACATGCCTAGTGGGTACAACAAGCTATCATACACAAACGAGTAATAGTTTTTATCGCCCACCGTTTGCCTGATAATACGCGATAAAATATTGGTGTTGCCGCTGGAATAATAAAAAACGCTACCGGGTTTATCTTGCAAGGGGCAAGCGGCTGTGTAGGCCGCCATGTCTGCTTTTTGAAACAACATGCGGGTAGCTTCGCTGCTTTTTCCATAATTTTCTTCGTACTGCAAACCACTGCATTGCTGCAATATATTTTTTAGTGTAATGTTGTGGCGGGGGTCTTGGGTATCTTTCCACTCGGGTACGGGTGCGGGGGCCTCTATATTTAGCTCTTTATTTTTTACTAAAATGCCCATTAGGGCACTGGTAACGCTTTTAGTCATGCTCCAACCCAACAAAGGCGTATTTTTATCAAAACCGGTAGCGTATTGCTCCGCTATTAATTGCCCCTGGTATAACACTATAACGGCTCTTGTACGAATGAGTTTTTTTTCGTCTGTTTCTACAAAGGCATTTTGTACAACCGTTTTTAATTTTTCTAAATCTACCCCTTTGGGTATGCTGTCGGGTAGTTTATCTCCTGCCGGAAAATATATGTTTTCTGTAGGTACCATGGGCTTATCGGGTATTTCAAAATGTTGTTTTCGCAACTCATCTTCTGTAATTTCATTTACCAAGGTAGCCCCTAATCGATGGCGAAAAATAGCTTTGCAAGCCGCAAATCCAAAAACAGAACCTGTTACCGAACTGTCTTGATAATTAACTTTAAAAGTGCCTAGCTTCATAGGGAAAAACCCAAGCTCTTGCGTTCGCACATCTTGTTCGTTTCTATGAGCTAAGAAAACAGCCGAACACATGTTTTTAGCGCCGTATCCGCTAATAATAGGAAACGATTTTCGGCAATAGTTGATGCCATAAAGCAGTATTATAGTTACTGCTATCCAGATTATTTTTTTCATATTATCCTCCTGTTCTTTAGGATAAATGTACTGCTTTTTTATACAAAAGCGCTATAATTTGTTTTTATACATTTTTTTTAGCCCATGGTATTTGAGCTTGTTGCCCCAAGCCATTATTTTGCAGATAGTGTATCCTATTTTTCCGTCTAAAAAGCCCAAATCAAGAAAATAGCCACGAATAAAAGTAGCCAGTGGGCCTGCGTATAGTTTTATCCAGTTGGGTTTGTACCCTTTTTTAAACAAGGCTTGCGCCGCGATGTTAGAAAAATATTGAGTTTGGTTTAGATGTTCTTCTATTGTATAAAAACTATAATGTAAAATATCGCCTACTAAAAAACCGGTGGTTTTATCTCCGGCGTGCATTTCGTATTTATCGTGCGGGTTGGTGCCTTGCCAAGCGCCTTTTGTGCTATCCCATAAGCGTAATTTGGTGTCGGGATACCAGCCGCAGTGCTTTACCCAATGTCCGCAATAGTTAGTCAGCCGGTTCATGTAATACCCGTCTTTTTCCCAACTATTTTTTATGCTTTTTATGGATTTTTTTAAAGTATCGTCAAGCGCCTCATCGGCATCAAGCGATAAAACGTGTGGATACTGTGCTTGTGTAACAGCCCAATTTTTTTGCTCTATATGTCCTTCAAAAGCGTGCTCTATAAAACGAGCGTTGTACTGCAAACATATTTCTTTGGTTTTATCGGTAGAAAAAGAGTCTATTACTACAATATCATCGGCTACCTCTTGTACCGATTGTAGGCAGCGGGCTATGTTGCGCTCTTCATTAAAAGCAATAACGACTACCGATAATTTTATCATAGCAGTTTGTTTATTTTTTATTTATATCCCACTCTTGTTCTATATCCCACCCGGCAGGCACTTTAAAACTTTCTTTGTAAAAATAAATGGGCTCGGGTTGTGTGCGTAGGCGTAGGTTGGCCGGCGAAAACTTTTGGTTCCCATCTTTATCGTCTATGAGTTGTAGCGAATAATTACCGGCTTGTATGTTGTAAAAGGCAACTTCGTTTTCTTTTTTTACCTCAAGGGCTTGATCTGTTATTACTTTTCCGGTGGGGGTAGTAAGTTGCAGTATGTAGTTTTTTATAGTGGGGGGTACGCGTAGCTTTACTTTGATGGTAGAAATGCTTTTTTCAGGGTAGGTTTTAAAAAGGATGTTAAAAGTATCGGTGTTGCTAACGCCCCAGTAATTGGTAAATCCGCCCGGTAAAAAAATAAGTTTATACTCTTTTGCAGCTTGCAGCGGGTTGCATATTCTTTTTTTATACAGGGGTAAGTAGGTGGTAACCAGACGGCCTTCTGTATTTACATTTTCAGTGCTGTATTGCACTTTTTCGGGTATGCTGTCGTGCCATAAAGAACATTTAGATGTATCTATTGATACAATAGGTACGTTGAAAATAAGATACACATCATCATGCGTAACACCGTAGCTGGGCTTATTCGTGTTTATGTTCATACGCCTTGAATATTTTTTTACCAAACTATCCATCACGTTCTTTTTAGGTGTTTGTATGCTTATGGTATCAAAAGAAAGCGTGTCTTTTTTCAATTCAAATTTTATGGAACGATCATATATATGATTGTAATACACGTTTAGTTCGTCGTCATTTGTTTCATAGGTCAGCGTATCGGTTCCGTAATTTTTTTCTAAAGGTATGATGTATATATTAGGTAATGTATCGTTTAGTTTATACTTGATAAACCCTGGGAACATAGGCGTTTTTCTTTTTACAAATACTTTTTCTGTTTTGGGTATGCTTAGCAAAAACGTATCTTTTACATAGGCGGGCACCGTAATTTTATGATTTAAGAAAGCATAACCCTCTCCGGGATCGTAGTTGTGGTTGTTGTTTTTATCGGTAAGGGCAAAGGCTTGGTACGTGCCTGCTTTAAGGTTTGAAAAATAAAAACTACCTAAAGAATCGGTTTTTATTAAATATTCCGGATGGGTTCGTGTAACGGCTGTATCACTTAAGCTGGTAAATAAGGCTACCCATACATTGGAGGCTGGTTTTTGAGTTTGTGCCCACAGCACCATGCCACCCCACGAGTTGGTATCTATAACAGCGCCTGTACTAAATAAATAGCTTAGGTTTTTATGCTGATTACCCTCGTGAATATCTACCACCGAGTTTCCAAAGTTAATTTGATATGTAGTGCTGTCTTGCAATTTTTGATTGAAACGCAAGGTTACTTTTTTTCCTAAAGCCATCACATCAGGCGCTTCGGTAAGAAAGGGGTTGATTAGCAAATTTTGTGAAAGATTTTTTACATCTACCATCTCGTCAAAATAAAAAACAATTTTAGTGTTTTGGGTAGCTACATTAAGAGAAGAATCTTTAGGCAGGCTTTGTAGTAATTTAGGAGGTGTTTTATCTTTTTCGCCACCACTTAGGGTGCCTATTTGGGCGCAAGCCATGAGCAGCAACCCAAGTGCACCTATACCTATATATTGAAAAACACGCATGAAAACAAAGGCGAAAGTAAGTAAAATATCTTTTTTAAGGCGTATATCCATCTGATAGTGGTTTGAGTTTATACGGAGCGTTTTTGAAAAATCCATTTATCCGTTTACTGTCTTACCATCGGAAACACACACAAAAAAGGTTTAGGTAAATACCCTATTGGTACTTGATTATATATCCTAACAAGGGACAAAAAGAGTTACACTGTATATCTTGGGGCATTTCTTTTTAAAGAAAGCAAGCGATAAAAACAATCTTCTCCTACTCATAAACTCACATTAAATAAAAACACTATTTTTACCTTATCTTTTTTAAAAGAGTGTATGAATAGAACAGCTTGTGTCTTTAGTTGCCCTTGTACTGCGAGAAAAAAAAGCAGAAATCAAACGTATATAATAATGCTTGACGCCTGCTTTGCAATACACTTGTATGGGGTTATACCCATCGCCTTAAAAAACAAACAAACAGATACAAATAGCGCACTTATAGTCAGAGCCAACAACACTCAGCAAGCTAACGATTTTATAGGTTTTACCAGACACTATTTTTTATGTTAAAAAGGCTTTTACAAGAAGAAAAAAGTTGGTATGCCGCCATGCAGGCGGAGTTTGAAAAAGAGTACATGGCTGCTTTAGATGCTTTTTTAGAACGAGAGGCTCAGCAAGAGTTGCTTTTTCCTCCTCGGCAGCAAATTTTCAATGCCTTTCATTTTTGTCCTTTTGATGCCGTAAAGGTAGTCCTTCTTGGGCAAGACCCCTATCATGGTATCGGGCAGGCGCATGGGTTGAGTTTTTCGGTACCCGATGGCATAAAAATACCTCCTTCTTTATCCAATATTTTTAAAGAACTAAAAAGCGATATAGGCATGGCTCTCCCCAATTCAGGGAACTTAAGTGCATGGGCGCAACAAGGTGTTTTACTGCTTAACGCTACGCTTACGGTTAGAGCGCACCAGGCGGGTTCGCATCAAAAAAAAGGCTGGGAAACGTTTACAGATGCCGTTATTAAAAAAATATCGGACGAAAAAAACAAGGTGGTTTTTTTACTATGGGGCCGTTACGCAAAACAAAAAAAAGAATGGATTGATGAAAAAAAACATTTAGTGTTAGAGGCTGCGCACCCCTCGCCTTTGGCTCGTGGTGCTTTTTTTGGTTGTCGGCATTTTTCTAAAACCAATGCGTACTTAATACAGCATCAAAAAAACCCTATAGAGTGGGGTAAAAAAACGGAAGAATTTTAATTGTGTTTTCTAAATACCGGTTTTATAGGTTTGCCCACCAAGTAGCGTTCTAAACCTTGCTCTAATGCTTTTTTATACACACACAATGCGTTTTCTACAGCGTGCAGCGTTTGTTGCAGCTCTTTTTCTTGGTGTGCGTAAGACAACGCTACCCAAGGTATAAGCACTCCGTTTTTTATCATTTCTTGAGAAAAAAGCGTGCGGTAACCCAATGAACCCTTTTTTTCTGCATCTTTTGTTGTGTAAACAGGAGATGCCCCATAACCACCCGCCTCAAAGTATTCGGATAATCCCAGTGTTTGGGCAACAGCATTCATTCCGGTAATTAGTTTGGTTCCGTACTCCCAAAGGTGTTGGGTTATTTTTTTATTTTGATACAGTTCCACCGTTTTAATGAAAGCTCCTAGCGACATCATTTCCGATCCATGCGTGGTAGAAATTAGAAACACGCGCTCGGCGCCTTCTTCTAAAATGCCTCCTAAGTTCATGATTTCTCGTTTGCCTATTAAAGCCGAAAGCGGAAAGCCATTAGCCATGCCTTTACCAAAAGTAGCTAAATCAGGCTCTATATCATACAGCTTCATCGCCCCTTGCAAATCGTAACGAAAACCGGTTATCATCTCGTCTAAAATAAAAACGGCGCCGTGTTTTTTGCAAAGCGCTTGCACTTGATGTAGAAAATTTTTTTCTTTATTGCCGCAGGTTTTACAGTTGGGTTGATGGGGCATGTTTTTTTCACACTCCTTACATGGAGATATAAAAGTGGCGGGTTCTAAAATAACACAGGCTATTTGATGGTTATTTTCTGTAAATAATTTTTCCAGAGAAGCTATGTTGTTGTAATGAAAGCGCAAACTGCCGGCTTTATTTTCTTGCGGAATGCCTTTATCCATAGGGGTAGTACCAATAAACCAATCGTCGTAGGTAAAAAAAGGATGTTCGGCACAAATGGCTACGTATTTTTTTCCGGTGTAGGCGCGTGCTAATTTTATGGCAGCGGTAGTAACGGTAGAGCCGCTTTTTCCAAACTTTACCATATCAGCCCAGGGGAATAGACCGATCATCAATTCGGCTGCGTGCAGTTCGGTTAGTGTGGCGCGGGTAAGGTTTCCTCCTTTATGAATTTCGGCAATAGCGGCTGCCGATACCTCATCGCAATCGTACCCCAAAGTAACCGAGCGCAAGCCCATGCCGTAATCTATGTACTGCGTTCCGTCTGGGGCATACACATAAGCTCCTTTTCCACGCTCTAAAATAGCAGGAGCATTGCTTGGGTATTGGTCGTCGCCGCGGCTGTATGTATGCGCACCACCGGGTATTACATGATGTAAGCGTTGTGAATAGTTCATTTTAATAAGCCTTCTTTTCGTGCGTTTAATAATTGTTCTATAATAATAAAATCGGTTAGGTCGTCTATCTCAAACGATTTCCACTTGGGCATTTCGTAACCTAATGTTTTTTCATGATAGAAGCTTTTTCTTTTTTTTATACTCTCTGTATTGGAAATATACATACTTCCTTCAAAAAAATACACCGAATCAATTTCTTGTCGCCTATATACTTTGTAGGTTTTATTTTCGTAGGGGACTAAAAATTGTTGTTGTAATTTAGTGAGAAACAGAGGATGCGCACACTCTGTTTTGCAAACACCCACTATACTTTCGGCGTTTTCAGTGTTTTGTAAAAGTTGGTATGCGCCTACTAAATCATGCTCATCGCGTTGGGGCGAGGTAGGCTCTATCATAGCTATATATTGGTAATGTTGCCCTTTTTGCTCCATGTCATGAAGTGCGTGTAGCATCACATCAATAGACGCTGCCGTATCGTTAGCTAATGATTCAGGGCGCATGAAAGGCACTAAGGCGCCTGCTTGCAAAGCTATTGCTGCTATCTCTTCGCTATCGGTAGAAACCACTACATCGCAAGAGCCTATCTGTTGGGCTGCCTTTAGGGCTGCCTCTATGGACCAAGTTATAAGAGGCTTGCCGGCAATGGGTTTTATATTTTTCTTCGGGAGGCCTTTGCTGCCCCCTCGTGCCGGAATGACGAACAGTACGTTCAGCTTATTTTTTTGAATATCCATACCCGTAGCCATAACCGTACCCATAGCTGTATCCTTTGCCATACTTAGCGTAATAGTATATTTTGTTTTGACGTTTTACACCGTTTAATATATAGGCAAAATGTTTTATTTGATTGTTTTCTATCAAGTCATCAATAATGGTTACAATGTGTTTGTTGGCATTTTTTGTGTTTAATACAAACAGCGAAATATCGGCGTATTGCATCATATACACTGCATCGCTTATTAAACTAACGGGGGGCGTATCGATGATGGTATAATCGTAATGGGTTTTTCCGTAAGCAAAAATTTCTTTTAGTTGCTGAGATAAAACCATTTCGGAGGGGTTGGGCGGCACAGGGCCCGATAAGAGCACTTCTAAATTTTCTATACGAGTTTTTTTTATGCTTTCTTCTATGCTGTGCTGCCCGGCTACAATCGTGCTAATGCCTTTGTCGGGGTACATTTCAAGCGCCTTTTGTACGCGGGGCTTATGCAAATCAAGCTCTAACAGCAACACCTTTTTTCCACCTTTAGCCAACATGGTAGCCATATTGATAGAAGTAAATGTTTTCCCCTCACCAGGTGCATTAGAAGTAAATAAAATAATTTTTTTTCCTGTGTCAATGCTTAGGTATTGCAAGTTGGTGCGCAGGGTTCTAAAGTTTTCAGCAATATGCGATTTTGGGTCCTCATCTACCGTAATACCTACGGGCGACATGTTTTTTACCTGCAATAAATCGCCCAACACGGGCGTATTGGTTACTTCTTTAAGTTCTACCGTATTTTGTATGGTAGTAAAAAAGAAAAAACGAATCAATATAATCAATACACAAAGAGCAATGCCTACAAAAATGTATTGCAAAATAATTTTCTTTTTATTGGGCGTTACAATGCCCGTAGGGCGCGGGCTCTCAATTACTTTCGTTTCTGCTATAATGGTGGCACGCGCTATATAGGTATTGGCTCTTTTTTGAAGCAAAAACGTATATAAGCCTTCGTTGATGGATAAACTTCGTTGTATGCCCAGCAGTTCTCTCTGCTTTTGAGGGATGGTTTTAATGCCGCCTACATAAGTGGCTATTTCTTTATTGATATTGCCTATTACATTTTTTATGGCGCTGCGCGCATTGCTGATATATACCAATAAGTCTTGTTTGCTTTTTTTTATGTTGTTTTCTAAATTCGTTACGGCGTAGTTTTTATCTTTAGAAGTATTGTGCATTTGGTTTAGCTGCGATTGCAGAGCATAAAGTTCCCCTGCTGATTTGGACAGAAAACCATCGCCGGTACTTACAAAGGCCGAGGGCGGCAAAAATTGCGGGTCTTTATCCTGTATGATATACTCTTCCAAATCGTTTAGCGATTCTATTTGTAAGTTGAGTTGAGTGCGCTGGTTATCGTACGTGCTTAGCTTAGTAAAGTAGTCGGTTTCTTCTCTGTTCAAATCCAAAATACCTCGATTTGATTTGTAGTTTTGCATCGTATCCTCGTAGTACTTTAGCTGGGCCGACACCTCCACCATCTGCCTGTCAATATACTGCATGGTGCGTTCGTTTAAATCAAATCTGTTTTTTAAGGAATTATCTATATATAATTTTGAAAGAGTATCTAAAAACAGCGAAGCGCGCTCTACCAAATTATCGGATATGGTAAGTTTTAATATATTGGTATAATCGGGGTTTTCTACCTTTAAACTCCCCTGAAAACCATATACCAAAGAGGGGATAGAGTGCACCACAAACTCGTATTGCATTTGCTTAATATCGCCTACGTTGGCCGAGGTAAAAAAGTTGGAATTGATAAAAAAATCGTAATTTAAACTGAGTAATTCTTTCCCAAAAGTACCCTGTTGCTTTACTTCTTTATCCCCTTCTTTATAGGATATTTCGTATGTTTTTTCATTTAAAATACGGAACAAAAAAGGCGCTTCATACAAACTGGAGTTGATGTTGTTTACATCTACTGTAAAGGGCATTCCACTAAATTCTTCTTTGGTGCGTACCCGGCCAATAATGTAATACGACACTTGAATTTTTGATTTCAGTTTGCTTACCACTTTCTCTATCATATCGTATGAGGTAATCACACGTTGCTCGTTCGAGTTATCTACAAACGAACTTCCTACACTCCCGTAAAAACCGCTCTCTTCGCTAATAAGGCTGCTTCGGTTGTATTGGTCGTTGTTTTTTAATAAAAGCTGGGTGCCTACCTCATAGGTTTCAAGCTGTTTGTAGGCCATAAAATAACCCAGCAAATAAAAGAGGGGAATGATGATAAGAGGCAAATACCAGTTTTGAACCAGTGTACGCCAGATGTATTTTAAATCATCAAACTTTAAAACGGAGGTATCTTTTTTTGAGGCCAATGCAAGTTTTTACAAGGCGAAAATACATTTTATTTATGATTTCTTGCACCCAACAAAAAATATTTTGTATCTTAGCTGCCTCAATAAAGTAGATTTTTTGCCCTATGAACGCAACTCATACACCTAAAGCGCTTCTTCTTTCAGGACTTTTACTCCTGGCTAATACCGACTATGCACGTACCGGCCCACCACCTCCACCCATTGGTGGCGGACACGGCAACCCTCCTTGCTGGCCCCCCCCATGCGTACCTATTGATAGTGGCTTGGTATTTCTAATAGCAGCAGCAGCCCTATACGGTGGATACATGCTGTACCGCGCGCAAAAAAAACAAAAATCGCAAGCCTAGTTTCTCGTTTTTTTTAACTGTTAATTAAACACCTAAAATAACGAGTGTAACGGTTTATCTCGTACTTTTGCTGCCATAACGTTATGATTATGGATAATAAAGAACGCCTAAAACAAGAGGCTCTTGACTACCACGCGCACGGGCGCCCTGGAAAAATAGAAGTAATACCTACCAAGCCCTACTCTACCCAAAGAGACCTAACCTTAGCCTACTCGCCCGGTGTGGCCGAACCCTGCTTAGAAATAGAAAAAAACCCGGAAGACGCCTACAAATACACCGCAAAAGGAAACTTGGTAGCCGTTATATCCAATGGCACAGCCGTATTGGGTTTGGGCGACATCGGCGCGCTAGCCGGAAAACCCGTAATGGAAGGAAAAGGCCTCCTCTTTAAGATATTTGCCGATATTGATGTGTTTGATATAGAGGTGGACACTAAAAATGTGGACGAATTTGTACAAACTGTAAAAAACATAGCCCCCACCTTTGGCGGTATTAACTTAGAAGATATTAAATCGCCTGAGTGCTTTGAAATAGAACGCCGACTAAAAGAAGAACTGGATATACCCCTGATGCACGACGACCAGCACGGAACCGCCATCATTTCATCTGCCGGATTGATTAACGCGGTAGAACTATTCAACAAAAATCTTTCCGATATAAAATTAGTAATTAACGGTGCCGGCGCCTCCGCCATTTCCTGCGCCAAACTATACATATCCGTAGGGGTAAAAAAAGAAAATATCTTAATGTATGATAGTAAAGGCTGCCTTACTAACCAACGAAAAGACCTGGACGAGAACAAGATATTTTTTGCCACCAACAGAAAAGGAGTAGATACGCTGCATGAAGGCTTAAAAGGAGCTGATGTGTTTGTAGGTTTATCCAAAGGGAACATCTTAAATAAAGAAATGATACAAAGCATGGCAAAAAATTGCATCGTATTTGCCTTAGCCAACCCCACCCCCGAAATTTCGTACGAAGAAGCCATTGCCGCCCGCCCCGATATTATTGTAGCTACCGGCCGTAGCGACAACCCCAACCAGGTAAATAACGTGTTGGGCTTTCCCTTTATTTTTAGAGGAGCCTTAGACGTGCGCGCCAATACCATTAACGAAGAAATGAAACTGGCCGCCGTTAGAGCCATTGCCGGCCTTGCCAAAGAGCCCGTGCCCGATTACGTAAACTTAGCCTATGGCTCTAAAAATTTGAGCTTTAGTAATGAATATATTATTCCTAAACCTATTGATAACCGCCTTATATCTACCGTATCGCCTGCGGTAGCCAAAGCCGCTATCGATTCGGGGGTTGCTAAATTTAAAATTACCGACTGGGAAGCCTATAAAATAGAGTTGGACAACCGCTTGGGAAAAGACAACCGCCTCATGCGCTCGCTCATTACCAAAGCCAAAACAAACCCCAAACGCGTGGTTTTTGCCGAAGCCGATACCTACAAAATTTTAAAAGCCGCTCAAATGGCGCGCGACGAAGGCATTGCCAAACCTATTTTATTGGGCAACAAAGAGCGTATTCAAGCCCTTATCAATGAATACCATTTGGATATTGGTGATATTCCGGTAATAGACCCCACCACCCCCGAACAAGAAAACACACGTGCCGAATTTGCCAGCCTGCTTTGGAAAAAACGCCACCGCAAAGGCTTAAACTTATACGACTGCACACGCCTGATGCGCGATAGAAATTACTTTGGCGCCATGATGGTAGAAAGCGGCATGGCCGATGCGCTTATTTCGGGCTTAACTAGAAAATACAGCTTACCCGTAACCGCCGCCCTGCAATGTATTGGCGTAGCCGAAGGAAACTCGCGCGTGGCCGGCTTGTATATGATGGTAACCAAACGCGGGCCTTTTTTCTTTGCTGATTGCACCATGACCTTAGACCCCACCGCCGAAGAGTTGGTAGAGATTACCACCCTTACCGCCAATGCTATAAAACAATACAACATTACGCCAAGAATAGCCTTGCTTTCATACTCCAACTTTGGCTCCGCTGAAGGCGAGGTACCCAAAAAAATGCAACAAGCCGTAAACATGCTGCACAAACAATTTCCGGGTTTGATAGTAGATGGCGATGTGCAAGCTAACTTTGCTGTAAACAACCGCTTATTAAAAGAACAGTTTTCGTTTTCTGATTTGGTGGATAAAGATGTCAACACCTTGATATTTCCCAACCTGGCAGCAGCCAACGTTTCATACAAACTAATGCAAGAGCTGGGGGGCGCCGAAGCCATTGGCCCGGTGCTAATGGGTTTGCGCAAACCGGTACACGTTCTTCAATTAGGAAGCTCGGTGCGCGAAATTGTAAACATGGTAACTATTGCCGTTATTGATGCGCAAAACAAAAAGTAATTGCTTTTTGTTTTCTTTATAAAGTAGTATAACGATGTATTTCTATACACCGCTTTAATATACCCACTTTGTGGGATAGTGCCTTCATTTTGTTTACCGTGGTTTCATGTAAATATAATTGTTGCGACCGCTAAACCAACTATAAATACCTTCATCTAGGTATTCTTTGCAAAAAAAAACGGAGTTTATGTGAATACAAAAAGGGAGTAAAATTATTTTTTTACAAATTCCCCCATTTTGTTGTCGTAGTTAAGGAAGTACCCTCCTTTAGCTAAATTGCTGCAATCTACCTTGCTACCATAACCACGTTTTACGATGTTACCGTATTGGTCGTATATCTCGTACATGGTTTCTACCGGTTTTTCGCTGCAGTTAAAACTTATTTCTTTACTTACCTTGGCGGGCGCAAAACTGATATCGCAGCCGGCGGCATTGTTGTACTCTACCGATTTTGAAAGACGGGGCTGCCCGCTGTAGTCGGTTTGTTTTACACGAAACTGATTTTTTCCGGAGTGAGGCGTAACCTTAAACTCGTAATTGTTGGTAGAGGCTGTGCCTACCCCATCTACCTCGCCCACTTTTACCCATTTGTTCCAACGGTATTGCTCTATCACATAAGCCAGTTTGCCGCTTTCGGCTTTGGTGCTCCATTTTAGGGTACCATCAGGACTTACACTCATCGATATAACTTCGTAGGTACTTTTTGGTTTTAATACTTCGGGATTTAGCACTTTAGGTTTGCAACCATCTTTGTGTTTTATTTTTATTTCTATTTTATCGCCAATAACTAATTTATGAGGTTTAAAATCTATTTCAAAAGCACTTGACTGGGTTTCGTCGGTTGTAAGGTTGCCGTTTACATATACTTCAGTAACGCAAAAGCCCACCCCGCCACTGGCAAAGGGGTTTTGTACATATAGGTTTTTGCCCTGGTAATTACCCTCTATAATGATGGTGCCACCCTGCGAATAGGCTAAAAGAGATAGGGCTGAAAGTATAAATGCGATAAGGTATGATTTCATGGTTTGCGTGTACTATAAAATTTCAGAGGGCAAGTATAAACTATATTCTTGTAAAAACAAAATATTTGCCTTTTTTTTTGCCTTTTTGGCTTTTTAGCAGCGGAAAATCATCCCTCTCGGCTGCTCGCCTATTTAGGTTCTATCAAAACAAAGGGCCTTTGAAGCAAAAGGCTTGCGTTATTTTATTTTTTATGCTTTATTAACGTAAAAAATAAAATTACATGTATTATTATTTTTATATTTAAAAAATTGATTATTATATATATGAATGTATTTATATAACTATTAAAACATTATTTTATGATAATTTTTGTTTTATACAGCAATATACTTGAGTTATTTTTGTGTTTAAAATAGTAAAAAATTCTAATTATGAACCGACTTTTATATCCTCTATTGCTCGCTACAAGTTTGTTAGCTTCATTTACTGCGTTTGCCCAAAGTTGGCAGCCTTGCACGCCCGGCTATGGCCCACCCAGTGGGAGCTGCCCGAGCATACCCCAAATAATGGCTACCAACGTGTATTGTGGCAACACAACAGGAGGAACATTAAACTATAATTGGATAGCATCTTCTGGTCAATTTTGCCCAGGTTCTGCTCAAACTTTGGAGAATAATAGCTTTTATATGTTTCAAGCTGCTCAAACTACCATAAATTTTACTGTTTGCTGCGGTACAGGATGTTCGAGACGAAACAATGGGTTTGGCGACTCGGGACTTCAATTTTTATTATTTAATTTTAATACGGCTAATGGGCAAGCGGCTTCTTGTGCTTCTTGGGCAAGCGCTCAAGCTATTACAGCTTACTGTTGCATTAAACAACTTAGTAATACAGATTGTAGTTCGTGTGGGGGCACATCTTCTGGTTTAAATGTTCCTTCCGGAAAAAAAAATTGCGTGGCTACTTCTGTTTCCGGGCTTACGGTTGGCAAGTACTATTATATAATGTTTGATGGATTTCAAGGAGATAACTGCCCCTTTCAAATTCAGTTTGACAAAAACAGTGTCCTACCCATAGATCTTCTTTCTTTAAACGGGCTCTCAAAAAATACAGGCAATGAAGTAACTTGGGCTACGGCTACCGAAACCAACAACAGTCATTTTGAGCTGGAGAGCAGCGCCAACGGCGAAGATTGGACAAACATCAACACTCAAAAAGGAGCCGGCAACTCTACCGCTACCCTTAACTATAGCTTTTTAGATGTAAACCCGCCGGCTTTGCTTAGCTATTACCGCCTAAAGCAAGTGGACTTTAACGGCGCCTACACGTATAGTAAAATAGTAGCGGTGCAAGCCAGCGCCTTTGCACATGCCCTTATAGCCCCCAACCCGGTAGCCGATGTGCTGCAAGTAGAGTTAAATGCACCCGCCGATGGGCTTTACACCTTTACCTTTACTTCTATGGCAGGGCTTAGCTTAGATAAAAAAATAGAATTGAAAAAAGGAAGCAACCGCCTCGCTATAGATGTAACCACCGATTTGCGTAGCGGCGTTTATTTCCTAAAAATTACCGACGAAGGGGGCAATACCCTTGGTACTAATAAATTGTTAAAGTATTAGTAGGCTTTTTATGTGTAAGCCTGTTTAGTGAACAACGTATTGGTATTGCCCTTTTTTAATGTGTTTTTTGTTTCTTTTTCATCTAAGGAAAAAGAAAGTAAAAAGATTTTTTCTTTCATACTTTTTTC
>JAFDYI010000013.1 GCA_018267475.1 Bacteroidota bacterium
TCCTTTTCGGGGGAGCTTACACCGAAGTATTCTTTCGCTTATACGACGTTTATTTGTTGGCTTGGCGAAGGTTTTGTTCGGCTTATTTACAAATACAAATATATACATTTTTCTTACAAAAAACAAATTTTTAAAAAAACCTTCAACAAAAATATACAACCACAAAATATCGTACTTTTGCCTATTACTATAGAATAGTATTACAAAAGTATTTATCTCCATATAATTTAAAAGTATATATGAAATTTGCATTGGTTACTGGGGGCTCGCGGGGTATTGGCAGGGCTGTGTGTTTAAAACTGGCCGACATGGGCTATCATATTTTAATAAACTACCAATCTAACCTAGAAGAAGCAAAAAAAACGAGCGCCTTAGTAGAAGAAAAGGGGGTAACCGCTCAGCTACTAAAGTTTGACGTATCTAAAGAAAACGAAGTAAACGAAGTGCTGGCCGCCTGGCTTGATGCCAATAAAGATAAGGCAATAGAAGTATTAGTAAACAATGCCGGCATTCGCAAAGATAATTTGTTAATGTTTATGAGCGCCGACGAGTGGCACAAAGTAATGGATATTGCGGTAGATGGCTTTTTTAATGTTACTCGTTTAGTGGTAAAAGATATGTTGGTAAAAAAATACGGGCGCATCATAAATATAACCTCACTTTCCGGCCTTAAAGGTTTACCCGGACAAACGAACTACTCGGCATCAAAAGCAGCTGTTATAGGCGCTACCAAAGCTTTAGCCCAAGAGGTGGGCAGACGCGGCATTACGGTAAACGCGGTAGCTCCCGGCTTCATAAAAACAGACATGACGGAGGGAATAGATGAAAAAGCGTTTAGAACACTAATACCGGTGGCGCGCTTCGGAAGCGCAGACGAAGTGGCCGACACCGTAGCTTTTTTAGCATCGCCTAAAGCTTCGTATATTTCGGCTCAAGTAATTTCAGTAAACGGAGGGCTTTATTCTTAACTATGCAAAAACGAGTAGTCATAACCGGAATGGGTATTTGGTCTTGCTTAGGCACTACCTTAAACGAAGTTACACAATCTTTACACAAAGGCAAATCAGGCATTGTGTTTGATGCTCAACGCAAGCAGGCGGGCTTTCGCTCGGCTCTTACGGGCGCCGTACCCACTCCCGACTTAAAACCGCTGTTAGATCGTCGCTCACGCTTGCAAATGTCGGAACAAGCCGAGTATGCGTATATGAGTACCTCTCAAGCTTTACAACAAGCTAAAATGCAGCCCGATTATATTGCGCAAAACGAAATCGGTATTTTATTTGGTAATGATACTTCGGCAAAAGCCGTGATACAAAGTTGCGACATAGCGCGCGCCAAAAAAGACAACACGCTTATTGGTTCGGCCGCTATTTTTCAGTCGATGAATTGTACCATTACCATGAACCTATCCACCATATTCAAATTGCGCGGTGTTAACTTTACTATAAGCGCCGCTTGTTCTAGCGGCTCGCACGCAGTGGGTATGGCTTACCTCATGGTAAAATGGGGCTTACAAAAAGCCGTTATATGCGGAGGCGGACAAGAATTAAACCCTTATGCTTTTGCCGCCTTTGATGCACTGAGTGCTTTTTCAATACAAGAAAAAAAACCCACCAAAGCGTCGCGCCCTTTTGATAAAAACAGAGACGGGTTGGTGCCCGGCGGTGGCGCTGCTACCTTGATAGTAGAAGAATACGAGAGCGCCGTAAAAAGAGGAGCGCCTATTTTGGCTGAAATAGTAGGCTACGGTTTTTCTTCTAACGGCGACCACATATCCGGATCTACCGCCGAGGGGCAAGCGCGAGCCATACACCACGCATTAAACGATGCCGGGGTTTTAGCTAAAGACATTGATTACATCAACGCGCACGCTACCTCTACGCAAGGAGGAGACTACGCCGAGGCCGAGGCTATTGATGCGGTTTTTAGCGCAAGCCGGCCCATAGTAAGCTCTACCAAATCCATGACCGGACACGAATGTTGGATGGCCGGAGCCAGCGAAATAGTATATTCTACCCTTATGATGCAAAACGATTTTGTGGCTCCTAATATAAATTTTGAAACCCCCGACGAAGCTTCTGCTAAACTGAATATAGCCACACAAACAACTGCAAAAAAAATAAATACATTTTTAAGCAACTCTTTTGGTTTTGGTGGCACCAACTCTTCTATTGTGGTAAAAAAAATATAGATTTTTAGCGGAGTAAATCGCGTTTTAATCCTATTAAATAAATAGCTTAGGCGAAAAACAAGGCTTTAACAACCAAATGTTTAAAAAAGGGCTGCCTACAAGATGTGTGTAGCCGTTTATTTTCCTAAATTTGCATAGTGAATAGCCCCAACCACATAAAAAGTTTAACCGAGTTTTTTTCTAAAAAAACAATCGGCGGCGAACCCAGTATTAATGATTTGCGCGATAAAGAATTTGCCGGAACGTTGCTTTCTAAAGAAGAAAAACAAGCCCTGCAAAACTTTGACGCATATCGTATTTCTTTATTAAACGCCCAGCAAGACAGCGAAGAAAAATTTCATGCCGTATATCGCCAACTACAAGTAATTGCCAACTTGGGCGACTGGAAAGAATTTTTAAAAGCCGAGTATATCGATAAATAATTTTTTAGATAGCTTAAACCATCTTGTGTTATTGAAAGAGCAGCTTGCCCGATGCCATTATCTCGCCGTTGCTATATAATAGATAAAACGCTGCTGCTTCTTTTAGCACCGAGACTTATCATATTATAGTAACTTTTATAATATAGTACATTATAAGTACTATTTTATTCAACATTACCCTTTTGAAAACCCTAAAACCTTGTTAAAAAATAACCATTACTTTTATTTTAATTATTCGTTAAATTGTATAGTGGTACTTTTTTCTTTCGTAACTTTAATTTTAATAAAAAGTAATCCTGTTTTATTAGGGTTTTAATGACACAAAAAACAATTATTAAACACACTATTTTATACACATAACCACTTATAAGCTATTTTTAATAACGAACTTTATTTATTGTATATCAATAATATAGCCTTTTTTTATCGTTTATAAAATGTTTATATAGTTTTAATAAGCATATTTTAAAATTTTTGTACCGCAATTTATAAACGCAACTAACAGCTATAATAAAAATACTATTTTATTTTTAAAATTAATATATAGATAAAGGTAGTTAATGAAGTAAAATTATTTTACATAAAAAAGATAAAACAAAATTACCGAGTATATTTGTACTTGTAAAAATACTTAAAAATGGCGCAAATAAAAAATGGTTTTGTAGATGAGCAGGTAGATGTAAGGCTTGATTTATTTTTAGAAATTGAAAAATTGAAAAAAGAAAAAAAAGCAGTTTTGTTAGCGCATTATTATCAAAATCCGGATATACAAGATGTAGCCGATTATATTGGAGATAGTTTAGGTTTGGCACAACAAGCACAAAAAACAGATGCCGACATTATTTTGTTTGCAGGAGTTCATTTTATGGCCGAAACGGCTAAAATTTTAAATCCCGCTAAAAAAGTACTGATACCGGATATGAATGCCGGCTGCTCTTTAGCTGATTCTTGCCCTCCTAAAAAATTTAGTGATTTTAAAAAACAACACCCCAACCACATTGTTATTTCTTATATAAATTGCTCAGCAGAAATAAAAATACTTTCAGATGTTATTTGTACTTCTAGTAACGCAGTAAAAATAGTAGAAAGTTTTCCTAAAGAGCAAGCTATTATTTTTGCGCCTGATAAAAATTTAGGAGCATACATAAATAAAATTACAGGAAGAAATATGTTGCTTTGGAATGGATCTTGTGAAGTACATGAAATTTTTTCGTTAGAAAAAATAGTAAAATTAAAAATACAACACCCTAATGCGTTACTAGTGGCGCACCCAGAATGTGAGGAACCTATATTAGAGCAAGCTGATTTTATAGGAAGTACATCCGCTATTTTAAATTTTACTAAAACAAACAATAAAAAAGAATTTATTGTAGCTACTGAAACAGGTATTTTACATCAAATGATAAAAAACAGTCCGGATAAAATTTTTATACCGGCTCCGCCAAATAACAGTTGTGCTTGCAACGATTGCCCACACATGAAACTAAATACATTAGAAAAAATATATTTAGCATTAAAACACGAGCAACCTGAAATTATTCTTTCAGAAACAGTAATAGAACAGGCTAAAAAGCCTATTTTGCGTATGCTAGAATTTTAATTTTTATAATTCTTTTAATAAAGAAATTATTTTTTGTTGGCGTAAATAGGGTGTACTATCTTCTATAAACACAGGAATTGTCGCCCGTATTTTTTCGTATATTTTTTTTGAGGTAGTAGATAGTTTTTCTTTGTATTGTAAATAATCAATAGCCTGTACAATACTTATAAACTCAATAGCTAAAATTTCGTAGGTATTATTAATAATTTTTTGAGCCATTAAAGCAGCATTAGTTCCCATACTTACAATATCCTGATTATCATTATTACTAGATATACTGTGAATATACATAGGGTTAGCTAATGTTTGGTTTTCGGCAGTGGTTGATGTAGCTGTAAATTGAGTGCCTTGCATACCTAAATTTAAACCTAATTTTCCTAGATTTACAAAAGGACTTAGTTTGTTATTTAGTTTATCATTCATTAAAAAATTTATTTGTCGTTCGCTAAGCATAGATAGTTTGGTAATCGCTATTTTTAATTTATCCATTTCAAGTGCAGGGTAATCTCCATGAAAATTTCCCCCGTGAAAAACATTTTTATTTTTATAATCAATAATAGGATTATCGTTGGCTGAATTTATTTCGTCAATAATAATTTCTTCTGCAAAACAAATAGTGTCGTAAACAGGTCCGAGTATTTGCGGTACACAGCGTATAGAATAGTATTCTTGTACTTTTTCTTTTACTACGCTTTCAGTAGTGGGTTTATCGTATAAATGTTCGGTTCGCTTTTTTATTAAAGCACTATCTGCTACATGAGTACGCATTATTTTTGCAACTTCAAGTTGCCCTTTATGTAGTTTTACGCTATTTAATTCATTAGAATAATGGTCGTCATAAGACTCTACCAGTTCGGTAATCATTACTGAGGTTTGTATGGATTTTTCTACTATGTTTTTTGCATGAAGTAAATTTATAATTCCAATACCACACATAGCAGAGGTTCCGTTCATTAAAGCTAAACCCTCGCGTATATAAATAGGTAAGGGTTTCAAATTTTCGTTTTCAAAAGCATTTTTAGTAGTAGTAAGCCTACCTTTGTAATACACATCGCCTTCGCCAATTAAAGAAAGAGCTAAGTGAGCTAATTGCACTAAATCGCCGCTGGCACCCAAACCACCATGTTCAAATATAACAGGGTTTATGTGCCGATTTATCATTTCTTTTAATAGTATAACAGCATCGGGGTGTATGCCCGAATAACCCAACAATAACATATTTAAACGGGCCAACATGGTAGCGCGCACGTTTATTTCGGGTATGGGGTTTCCGCTGCCGCTGCAATGGCTGCGAATTAAATTATATTGAAGTTCAATCTGGTCGTGATGATTTATTTTATACTGAGCCATTGGACCAAACCCGGTATTAATACCGTATATAAGTTTATCTTTAATAAATTCTTTTAAAAAATAATGACTCTCATATACGCGGCGCAAAGCGGCCTCATCAATTTCAATAGGTATGTTGTCTATTAAAATCTTTTTACAAGAAGAAAGGGTAAGCTTTTCGCTTCCTATTTTTAATACGTTCATAAGTTGCGAAGATACATAATCATAACACAAAACAAATAACCCGCCCTATAACCCTTTTTAAGGCATAAATTCACATAAACGAAAACACGAAGAATTATAGATGCAAACTAAAGCAGATAACCGCCTTGCTTTATTCTCTTTCTCTACCGCTTTCTTTTAAAATAGGCGCCTAGCACCGGCAAGGCAGTTAGCACGATTATGGCAAAAACAATATAACCTAAATAATTTTTTATTTGCGGCACTTTAATTCCTAAAAAATAACCCACACCACCCACAGACCCTATCCAACAAAAAGCCCCCAATACGTTGTACCACATAAATTTTTTAAAATCAACAGGTATCATGCCGGCTAAAATGGGGGCAAACGTTCGTATAATGGGCAAAAACCGACCTATGAAAAGCGTTTTACCTCCATGCTTGTCATAAAAAACTTTGGTGGCTTCTATTCTGCTTTTTTTGAAGAAAAAAGAATCGGATTTTTGAAATAATTTTTCTCCTACTTTTTTGCCAAAAAAATATCCAAACACATTACCCAAAATAGCGGCGGCACTCATTAAAAAAAACAAAGCAAAGACGCCAACATTTAATACCTCTGGGTTGGTAGCGCAAATAAGGCCGGCAATAAACACCAAATTATCTCCGGGTAAAAAAAAGCCAATAAACAAACCGGTTTCGGCAAATATAACCAACAGCAATAAGGGAAGCCCTAGTTTTACTATGGTTTCCGGGTTGGTAAGGGTGGCAAAAAAATCGGCAATAGGCATAGAATAAAAACGCACTAAAAGTATAAAATAATGCACTACTTAAAAGACTCCAAAAATTAACAATGTGTTTTTCATAAACCTTGTTTTTGTTGCTGCTGTTGCCTTTTGTTTCTGCGTATATTTACCCCGTGTTAAAAAAGATTTTTTTTATTTTTATCAATAAATACACGCTTACTACTGTAGGCATGGTGATATGGCTCACTTTTTTTGATAGAAACGATATTTTTACCCAATATGATTTGCGCCAGCAGGTGCTAAAATTAGAAAAAGAACGAAACTACTATCAAAACGAAATAGCCGCCAACAACAAAGCCATTAACGAACTAAGTACAAATCAAAAAAGCTTAGAGAAATTTGCTCGCGAAACCTATTTGATGAAGCGCGACAACGAAGATGTTTTTGTGTTAGTAAAAAAATAAAAACCGGGTGAATGGATTTAAGCTCGTTTTATAAAAAGGCGCAAACGCAAGCAAGCATCAACCAGGCTTTTTTAAAGAAGATAAAGCAAAAAAAAATCCGGCATTTAGACGACGTGTTTCACGAAGCCCACGAGCGCGTTTTTGAAGAAACAGACTGCCTTGCTTGTGCCAACTGCTGCAAAACCACCAGTCCTATTTTTTATGAAAAAGATATTGAGCGCGTAGCTAAACATTTGCGATTAAAACCGTCAGACTTTATAGAAAAATACTTACGTATAGACGAAGACAACGATTATGTGTTGCAACAAGCCCCTTGTCCTTTTTTAGACTCCGACAACTATTGCACCGTTTATGAAAGCCGGCCTACGGCTTGCCGCGAGTACCCGCATACAGACAGAAAGAACATGCATCAAATTTTAGACTTGACCTACAAAAACACCCTAGTGTGCCCTGCTGTTTTAAAAATAGTGGAAGAGGTACGAAAAAAAATTAGGCCCTAACAGTTTGTTTCGTTAATAATATAAAGCGGCCTTTTACGAATATCGGTTTGTAACTTACTGATGTACTCGCCAATAATGCCTAAACAAATAAGTTGTACGCCCCCAATAAACGAAACGGCTATCATAAGCGAAGCCCAGCCTCTTGGCATTGCGCCTTTAAAAAATAAGTAACCAAACAAAGCGTATAGGATAAGCAACATAGAAATACCCGAAACCACAAAACCCATAATGGTAGCTAAGCGTAAGGGCGCGTTAGAAAAGCCTGTAATGCCATCAAAAGCCAAGCGAAACAGTTTTTTATAGGTGTAGCCCGGCTCTCCGGCTGCGCGCACATCGCGGTCGTACTCTACAAAAGTTTGTTTAAAACCCAACCAAGCTATTTGTCCGCGCAAAAACTTGTGCTGCTCAGGCATTTCTTTTAGCACCTCGGCTACCTTGCGCGTCATTACTCTAAAATCGCCGGTATCTAAGGGTACGTTTACATCTGAAATTTTAGCCAATAAACGATAGAAGGTTTTGTATGCTATTTTTTTTATCACACTTTTGTCTTTTCTGCTTTTACGCTGGGCATATACTACTTGGTTTCCTTGTTTTACCAAAGCCACCATTTCTTCTATCAGCTCCGGCGGGTCTTGCAGGTCGGCATCAATAATAGCAATAATGTTGCCTTTGCATAAATCAATGCCGGCGCTTACCGCCACCTGGTGTCCAAAGTTGCGACTAAAATCGATATAACGTACGCGGCTGTCTGCCAGCGCCAAGGCTTTTATAAGCGCCAACGAATGGTCTTTGCTGCCATCGTTTACAAAAAGCAACTCGTAGTTCATTTGCAGTTTTTCTACTACAGGGCGTAAGCGTGTAAGCAGATTGGGAATGTTTAACTCCTCGTTGTATATGGGTATGATAACGGAAAAATCAATCATAATGAATGTTTCAAAAATAGAAAAAATATCAGTAACGAATAATTTGTTCTTCTATTTCTTCTGGCAATTCGCGGTAGTTGTATTGTTGCCCACGCAGTTGAGGAGTGTAGCCGGCTTCCCTTATAGCCTCTTGAATGGTTTTGTAAGTAAAGCGATGGGGGGCTCCCGCTGCCGAAACTACATTTTCCTCTATCATGATAGAACCAAAATCATTGGCGCCTGCTTGTAAGCATAGCTGTGCTGTTTCTTTTCCTACGGTAAGCCAAGAAGCCTGTATGTTTTCTATATTGGGCAGCATAATACGACTAAGCGCTACCATACGAACATACTCTTGGGCGCTGACGTGATTTCGAATGTTTTTTAATCGTTGCAACAAAGTATCGTGGTCTTGAAAGGGCCAGGGAATGAAAGCTAAAAAACCTTTTGCTTCTTTGGGTTTTTGTTCTTGTACTTGGCGCAACCACACTAAGTGTTCAAAGCGTTCATATAGCGTTTCTACATGACCAAACATCATGGTGGCCGAGGTGGTTAGGTTTAGCTGATGTGCTGCCCGCATCACGTCAAGCCACTCGCCCCCTTTACACTTGCCCTTGGAGATGAGGCGTCTTACCCTATCGTTTAAAATTTCAGCTCCTGCGCCCGGCAAGCTGTCTAAACCTGCCTCCATCAAAGCTTTTAATACCTCTGTGTGAGTGCTGTTTTCTAATTTTGTAATATGTGCTATTTCCGGCGGGCCTAAGGCGTGTAGCTTTAGTTGGGGATATAGCGCCTTTAATTCTTTAAATAAGTTGGTATAAAAGCTAAGCCCCAATTCGGGATGGTGCCCCCCTTGCAAAAGGAGCTGGTCGCCCCCGTAACGGAACAGTTCTTCAATTTTCTTTTTATATTGCTCTATAGTGGTTATGTAGCTTTCTGCGTGGCCGGGTATGCGGTAAAAATTACAAAACTTGCAATTGGCAATACACACGTTGGTTGTGTTGGCGTTGCGGTCTATCTGCCAAGTTACTATGTTGTTGTCCCCCTTTTTTATTTTTCTAATTTCGTTGGCTACCAACATTAAATCCGGCAACGGAGCGCTTTCAAATAAAAAAATACCTTCTTCTATAGATAAAAAATCCAGTTTTAAGGCGCGTTCCAAAAGTGCAGCTACTTGCATGGTACAAATATAAGCAGATATAATGTTGGCAAAAACCCAAGCGCATAAATAATTTAAGTATTTTTGAGTTTGAAAAACGAAGCGTTACCAAAACTTATTTTATGATAGCCAGCATTTCCTACAAGCAAAAAACATTTAAGGTAGATTTTTCTAAACCCATCGATATCTCTTTGCCCGTACAAGTAGGGGGGGTAAAGGCCTGGTACGTGCCCGAACCCTTGATAGAGCCGGTGCGCACGGGCAACTGGGTGGGCGAGGTGGCGCAAGGGGGTAGTGTCAATTTTAAAAACATTACCTTTAATCCGCACGGGCACGGCACACACACCGAGTGCGTAGGGCATATTAGTAAAGAGTTTTATTCGGTAAATAAAAGTTTACAAAAATACCTGTTTTTAGCCGAGCTTATTACCGTGTTGCCCGAAGAGATAGAAGGTGATTTTGTGATAACAAAAAAAGCGCTGGAGTTATTTTTGCAGGATAAAAACCCCGAGGCGCTGGTTATTAGAACCCTTTCTAACGGCGAGGAAAAAACACATAAAAATTATTCAAATACCAACCCCATCTATATACAAGAAGATGCCACGCAATACTTGATAGAAAAAGGAGTTTTGCACTTGCTTTTTGATACCCCCAGTGTGGATAAAGAAGTAGATGGAGGCGCGCTGTTGGCACACAAAGCCTTTTGGGAATATCCGCAAAACACCAACACGCAACGCACTATAACAGAGTTAATTTACGTACCTAATACCATTTACGACGGCTCGTATTTGTTGGATTTACAAATAGCCCCCATAGAAAACGACGCCGCACCCTCTCGCCCCTTACTTTACAGAATTTTATTGTAAAAAATTACATACCTTCGTAGAATATGAAAAAACAGTTTCTTTTTTTTGGAATTTTATTTTGCGCAACGGGCATCTGTACCATACAAGCGCAAGCCACACAATACAACGGCTCTTGGGCTTTGTGTAAAGTAGTTACCCCACAAGGAGATACTCAAAAAATAAGCACAAACGACGCTCGTTATATTACCTATGATTTTACTTACAACAATACATTTACGTCTTTTAGTAAAAAAAACAACGAAGAATGTACCGGGCGCTGGGGCTATGAATTTAAAACCAAAACGATAAAAATAAAAAAACCGGTACTATCCCTTAGTAAAAAACCCTTAAACGATTACGATTTAGTGATCGAAAATGCGGCCCCCGCTTTTTTTGTAGAAACCCGCACCGAAAATAAAAAAGAAACCTGGCGCTACATTTATTGCCGAACCAAATAGTTAAATAGCGTTAAAACACGATTGTTTTTTCTAACAAAAGTTAATCAAACGTTAAAGTGTTTTTTTTAAATACGAAAACGGTTTATTTTCGTTTTAACAGAAATTACAATACTATGAAAAAAATAAGTTTTCTATTCGCGGCGCTTTGTTTATTTGCTTTGGCAACCAAAGCACAGGACAGCACTAAGGCTAAAGTAAAAGAAATGGGCATAGGTTTGTATAACCTAAATAGTTTTTCGTTGCAATACCGCTGGGGCACCAAAAAAACACTGTATAGAGTAAATGCGGTATTGGGTTTTTCCCAAGCTTTTGGAAAAGGCAGCAACACGGTTACTACCAACGATTCACTGCCCCCCTACCCTGCCCTGTCTAACCAAAAAAGCGACCCCTTAAACTTTAGTGTAGGCGTAAATTTTAGTATTTTAAAATTTAAGCCTATTATAAAAAACTTTAATTTTATGTATGGAGGCATTATAGGTGTTTCTGCTAATTACAGAAGCAACACTACCACTACTACCAGCGCGCCCTATAGCGGCAACTCCACCCTGGTGCAAAAAAACAACGCACAAGGCATAAGTCCTTTTATTGGTGCGGTGGTGGGCGTTTCTTACCAAGTTAGCTCGCATTTTTTGGTGTATTTAGAAATAGCGCCTAACATTTATTATTCATACACAAACAACAGCGTTACTACAACCAATACTCAGCTATCCAATGGGTTTGAAAACACATCTACCTCAAAGGGACATTTTAATAGTTTTGGTTTAGCCAGCTTTAGCAACTCCGGCGCCATGCTTACTTTTGTATATAGGATTACGAAGTAGCGGGCGGGTTTTTAAAACACAGCAAGCAATAAAAAAACACAAAAAAGATGGTGCCCGCCATGGTTTGCAGCATGCTTTCCGGCACGAAATGAAAGAAAGTTAGCAATAGAAAAAAAACAATCATGGTGTTTTTATTTTTTAGCAAAGGCAATACAAACAGGCTAAGCAAACTGCATAAGCCCAACAAACCCAAGCCCAATGTTGTTTGCAGGTATTGGTTATGCGCGTTGCGCTGAAACTCATAGCCGCTTACCAAATCGTGTTCCAAATATTTTTTTGTCAACTCCTCTTGCACGTCGCCCGGAGCTACCCCTGCAACAGGGTGTTCTTTTATAATATCAGCACTCAGCGCCCATATTTGCATGCGCAGCGAAGTGCTTTCTTTGGTGTCGGTTGCTGTGTTTTTGTTTTCTATTTCTTGCGAAAAAAGAGTAAGTCTCTTTTTTGTTTCGGGAAGTAAAAACAAAAGAGAAATAAAAATCAGCAGAAGCAAAAGGGCAATACCCGTGTTTTTTACTCTGTTTTTTTGGGTAACAAAACGACTAAAGAAAAAAGCGGTGAGCAAGGCTACGTGAATAAAAATACCGGCCTTAGACGACAATAAAATAACCATAAGCGTGGCAAAAAAAACAAAAAGAACAACGCTTCTTTTAGGAAACAAATTATAATACAAACAAACCAAGCAGCAAAAAGTAGCATACATAGATAGATAGGAGGGGTGCTGAAGCCAGGATACATCGGTATAAAAAAACCAATTTTCGTGTGCGGTAAATAAAAACCAAAAGGCCCGACACAAACACAACACATACAAAACCAGATTACCCAACACAAAACTCTGCATAAAAGAGCGGCGCTGCTTTTCGGAAAAACGCTCGGTATAAAACAACAAAGGAAACACCAAAAAACTCAATTTTATTTCTACGTTAGATGCGCCGCCGCTTGCATTTTTAGTGTAAAACAAGGCCACCACGTGTAAACAAAAAAACAACAATAACGCAACAAGTATGGGGAAATTAGGGTTTTTTACGGCCGCTTTTTTAAAAGGATTGCCAAGCAACCAAACCAATATAGACAAAAAAATAAGGGGGTTGACAAACAAATAATCCTTAAACGGAAGCGAAAAACAAACCAAAACCAATAATGCCACCAATATCTTTTTTAGTCGCGTATCGTCTTCTGAAAAAATAGAAAGGCTCTGTATCATTTATTCGTATTGGGTATGGGGGTAAACCCGCAGGGCTTCTTTTAAGCAAATAACCGCTTGTAACAAATCTTCTTTTTTTAGCACATAAGCCAGGCGCACTTCGTTTTTCCCTTTGCCCGGTGTAGCATAAAAACCAGATGCGGGAGCCATCATGGTGGTGGCGCCCTGATACTGAAACTCTTTAAGTAACCATTCGCAAAAATCGTCGGTATCTTTTACCGGCAATTTGGCTATGCAATAAAACGCGCCTCCCGGCATGGGGCAATACACGCCTTTTATTTTGTTCAATTCGCTTACCAGTAAATTGCGGCGCTCGGTATATTCTTCTTTTACTTGCTTAAAATAAGAGGGGGGAGTATCTAAGGCGGCTTCTGCTCCAATTTGCTCATAAGTGGGGGGGCTTAGCCGCGCTTGCGCAAATTTTAAAGCGGCGGCATTTACTTCTTTATTTTTCGAAATAAAAGCGCCTATTCGCGCTCCGCAAGCGCTGTACCGTTTAGATATAGAATCTAACAGCACCACGTGATTATTCAAACCTTCTAAGTGCATTACTGAGGTATAAGCTTTCCCGTCGTAGCAAAATTCTCTATACACCTCGTCGGCCAACAGAAATAAATCGTGTTTTAGCACCAATTCTTTTAACGCCTCTAACTCGGCGCGAGAGTATAAATAACCGGTAGGATTTCCGGGATTACAAATTAAAATTCCTTTTGTTTTTGGTGTTATCAATTTTTCAAATTCGCTGATGGGGGGCAAGGCAAAACCACTTTCTATACTTGAAATAACAGGCTTTACTACCACGTTGGCGCTTACCGCAAACCCATTGTAATTAGCATAAAAAGGCTCCGGAATAATAACTTCATCACCTGCGTTAAAGCAGGTATTAAAAGCAAAAAGCAAGGCCTCGGAGCCGCCGGTAGTGATTAGAATATCTTCGGCACTTACGTGTATTTGGTGCGATTGATAATAGTCCGCTAATTTTTTTCGGTAGCTTTCTATGCCTGCGCTGTTGCTGTATTCCAACACCTTTATATTTGCGTTTTTTATAGCGTTGAGCATAGAGGCGGGTGTTTCAATATCCGGCTGACCGATATTAAGATGATGAATTTTTACTCCACGTTTTTTGGCTGCATCAGCAAAGGGCACCAGCTTTCTAATAGGAGAAGCCGGCATGTGTTGTGCTTTTTCTGAAATTTTTGGCATATCGCGTATTTGGGGCAAAGCTAAGGAAATATCTAAAATAAAACGCGTGTTTTGTATGACGAAGTCGCCATTTTTGTGTAATGTAAAAATAAGTTTTACCTTTGATGAACCAAACGCTTGCGGCAACACGCCAAAATGAATTTAAAGAACAAAATAATTAGCCTGTTAGAGCAAAATCATTACACCTACCAACAATTAGCTGCCCAGCTACAGGTAAGTGAGGCTGAGTTGGATCACGCCCTTGAAACCAAAACCTTAGAGGTGCGAACCCTAGAGCTTATCTCGAAAGAGCTGCGCATACCGTTATATAGTTTTTTTAGGGGCGATAATCCAAAACAACCTTCGGTTGATGAAGCTAACAAATACTATAACGTAAACATTTGGAGCGACCAAGAGGTAAAATACAAATCGGAGATAACCCGCTTAAAAGAAGATTTACAAAAATCATTAGCTGAGGTAAAAAACAAAGAGCTTTTAATAGAAGCCCTGGAAGAAGAGTTAAAAAAGGGCTGGACCAAGTAATTTTTATAGAACGGCACGGATATTTTTTTTGCAAAAAAAAATAATGCGTACATTTGCGCTCCGTTAAAAAAACGGCCCGTTGGTCAAGGGGTTAAGACGCGTCCCTTTCACGGACGAATCAGGGGTTCGATTCCCCTACGGGCTACCAAAGCGGCATAATCTAAGTTCAACTCAGGTATGCCGCTTTTTTGCGTTATTAATTACTTGTTCGTGTTCAAAAACAGGTAGATTATTTAGATGTTTGTGTCGTCTTTTTAGGGGAGCTTACACGCCTTGGCACGAGGGAGGAAAAGCCACCGAAGAAAATGGCCAAACGCTTTGCAAAGAGGATAACAGACGAAAATCGAGGAAATAAGCAAAAAACGCACGAGAGTAAAATTTGCCCTTATATTTTGAACGAGGGTAAATTTTTAGTATTTTTGCCCTTGTATTAGAAACGAGAGTAAAATGTACACTTAAACAAAATTTATATTGAGCGCACCGAAATATGGGTAAATTCAACAAAAAAATACCGCATAACAACCTGCCATTGTTACCGCCAAAGGCAGATATTGAAACAAAAGAAATACTTCGTAAAACGATTTCGGCAGGTAGGGCTTTGGCTCAACTGAACGGAACTTTGCTCAATTTACCAAACCCAACTTTGTTTTTAGACACGATTTATTTGCGGGAAGCAAAAGCGAGTTCGGAAGTTGAAAATATTATCACAACAAATGATGAACTTTATAAATCGTTAGTTGCCGACAGAAAAGTTGAAAATTCAGCTACAAAAGAGGTTTTGGGTTACAAAGAAGCTCTTTGGTTAGGCTTGGAACGGTTAAAGAAAAAGCCGTTTATTACAACAAACCTTTGTATTAGCCTTGTTCAATGTATCAAGCAAAACACCGCTTCCATTCGGGTTACACCCGGAACTACATTAAGTAATACAAAAGGCGAAATAATTTACACGCCGCCAAGCGGAGAGTCAATAATTCGTGAGAAGTTGGCAAACTTGGAAAAGTTTATGAACGAAGATAAAAGTATTGACCCGCTTATTAAAATGGCTTTAATGCACTACCAATTTGAAGCCATTCATCCTTTTGCAGATGGTAACGGAAGAACAGGAAGAATTTTATTGTTACTGTATCTCAAACTTTCGGGTTTACTTGACACACCAGCCATTTATTTGAGCGAATACATTATCAAAAATAAAGCAGATTATTACAAAAGTTTGCGAAGTGTAACCGAAAATAACGATTGGGAAAATTACATTTTGTATATGTTGAATATGATTGAAGAAACCTCAAATAAAGGCTTGGAACATTTGAATAAAATTACAACTACAATGGAAAAAACGGCGGGCGAAATAAAAGCAAAATTACCCAAAATGTATTCAAAAGACTTGGTAGCGATTTTATTCCGTTTGCCTTACACCAAACGCCAACATTTGATTGATGAAAATATCGGAAACCCAAAAACAGCCGGAAACTATTTACAAACATTGGAAAAACACGGGTTTTTAAAATCGGTAAAAGTTGGGAAAGAAAAATTGTATTTGAATGAGCGGTTATTGAAAATTTTAGAAGAAAAATAAAATATACAAATAGAAACTTCAAATAATACTTAAACTATTCAGCTTTGTTGTTTTGTATTTTTGCTGAACCGCAAGGGCTCAACACCTATGTTGAAAAATTATTTTTCAACAACGGAAAATAAACCGATACAAAAAGGTAATTTTATAGAATGAAACAGGAACTAAAACATAAAATCGAAAATATTATCAGCAACAACTCTAATGCCGACGAAAAAGAAATGGTGTTCCAGTTGAAGCAATTACTTTATGAAACCGAATGGCAGAGCAGCGTTAACAAAGATTCAAAAAGCATTGCCGACCTTGTTTCGAATAGCCTAAATCAGCTAAAAAGCAACGATGAAAATAACAACGCTATAAAAAGTGGCTTTGCTGATTTTGACAAAATGTATGGTGGTTTTGAATTAGGTGAGCTTGTTGTAATTGGTGGGCGCCCCGCTATGGGAAAAACACAATTGCTTGTAAATTTATCCCTCCATATTTCACAAACAATCCCCGTTCTTTATTTCACTTTTGATTTATCGGAACATCTTTTGACCAGCCGCTTTATTTCTTCGGTTTCGGGTATTCCCGCAAGTAAAATTTTACAGCGCAACCTTACAGAGGAAGAAAGAAACACATTGTTGTCTGTTGAAAGCAAATGGAGTAAATACAAATTATTTATCAACGACTGCTACAACAATTCGTTTACAGCTTTTAAAGCACATTGTCAAAAGCAGATAGAAGAAAATGGAGTAAAAGTAATTTTTGTTGATTATTTGCAAATGATGAGTTCAAGCAAATACAGAAACAACCGCGAACTTGAAATCAGCTACATTAGCAGAGAGTTAAAAAATATGGCCAAAAATTTTAATGTTTGCGTGATAGCAACAAGTCAACTGAGCAGAGCTGTTGAATCAAGAGGTGTTTCAAAACATCCTCAACTTTCTGATTTAAGAGAAAGCGGAGCTATTGAACAAGATGCCGACAAGGTACTGTTCCTGTATCGCCCTGAATATTATGGAATGGAATGCGACGAAGAGGGCAACAACACGGCCGGATTAGCAGAAATTATTTTGGCAAAGAACAGAAACGGAAGTTTAGGAAGTGTCAAACTTTTAAGAGACCAGTACTTTACTAATTTCAAAAATTTTGACAGATACAAAAATGAGTTCTCTTTTTCTCAAAGCAGGCTAAATGAAACGGCGGCTAACCCCCCGAATTTAAAAAACCGAATAGACAATTTAGATTTAGAATCAGAAGTGCCTTTTTAAAATGAAGATATGGAGCCGTTGTTTTAAGAATTATGATGTCAAACGTTTATGACATTGCGGTTGTGTTCCGCAACCCATGAAGCAGTGGAAAGAGTGAATGGCGCCTTTATTGCGATGCTCACTGCGTTCCGCTTCTCATAAAGGCGATTAAGTCAAAGATAATTTACAACGGCTCTTTTTTATTATGCCAACAATAGAAGAAATAGTAACCTTTTCCAAGGCCCATAAAAGTAACATTCAAAAATACTTTAATGGCGGACACCCCTATTCAACCCTCCCTAAACTAGTACAAAAAATAAAGAAGCACGAACGGAATGCCCTGTTCTTGCTTTCAACAGAAACGCCAACCGAACTTTGTACGTTTTTAAAAACTCCGTTTTTTCAATTGGAAGAAATCATAAATAACCCTATTTACAAACAGTACGAAATCAAAAAAAAGAGAGGGGGAAACAGACAAATTTATTCGCCAGAAAAGAAATTAAAGGCCATTCAAAGGCGGTTAAACTACTTCCTGCAAGCGTATTATTTATGGATAAGGCCAAACGAGGTTTTTGGTTTTGTTGTTAATCCGCATTATCAGGGAACATTCTGCAACATTGTTGAAAACGCGAAACCGCACACCGGAAAAAAACACATATTGAATATGGACTTAAAAGATTTTTTTCCGAGTATATCAGCAAGCCGAATAAAGTCGGTTTTTGCATCTTCCTATTTTAATTTCAGCGAGCAAATAGCTACAGCCTTAGCGCTTTTGACCACCTATGAAGGCAAGCTTCCTATTGGAGCGCCAACCTCGCCTGTTATATCCAACTTTGTTTGCTTTCAATTAGATGCCGATTTAAAAAATTTTTGCGAAACAACCGGATTGCAATTTACACGCTATGCAGACGACTTGACTTTTTCGTCTAACCTTCTCATTTCAAACGAAACCGTTCTTGACATCATCAACCTGATAAAGAAAAACGGTTTTGAAATAAATGAAAAAAAACTTCGGTTGAAATCGTCAAACCGGAAACAAACCGTTACAGGTTTAACCGTAAACGAGAGGGTAAACATTGATAGAAAACTATTGAAGAAAGTAAGAGCCATGTTGCACGACCTCACCACAAACGGCATTGATGTTGCAGCTAAACGACACTTTAATTGGAGTGGCGAAACGGACGCTAAACAGCGTAGTAAATTCATCCATCGTTTGGAAGGATATATCCATTTTGTTGGACAAGTGAGAGGAAAAAACGATGCTGTTTACACTAAATTAAAACAACCGCTCGATAAGTTTTCAGCAACACAGCAGCGAGCGGAACAAATGTGGTAGCAACACAGCATCTCGCAGAGTAGTTTTTCGCCAAGCGCATAAATAAAAAGTTTTTTCCGGAGGGCTGAGCCTCTTATTTAAAATACCATTCATGGCCTGCTAATCAATCGTGTGGTTTTTTCATATTCTGTGGTTACCTTTTTAATCCTTAATTATCAATAGTTGTAACCAATTAAAAATGAGAAATCATGAAAAGAGAAATCCTCACCATCGCAATTGCTTTAGCAGCCACGGTTGCGTTAGCCCAAAGCTCGGAATATGTTAGCGGCTACACAAAATCAAACGGCACTTATGTACAGGGGCATCGTCGTACCGTTGCTAATAACACTCCGTATGACAATTACAGCACGGCGCCAAATATAAATCCGTACACCGGTAAAAGGGGGGCTAAGCATTATGATAACGTGCCCCCTTACAATACAAACTACGCTTCTACCCCTGTTCATACAGGTTGTGCCGGCCACAGAAAGAGATAAATCTTGTACAAAATAATTGCTTATTTTTAACCCATGCCCAACAACCCATCAGACAAAGAAGTAATAGAATTACTTAAAGAAAGCAGCGACAATCTTGATGTTGTTTACAGAAAGCATCACGATTACTGTATGAATTTTATGAAAAAGATTAATTATAACGAAGAATTAAATCAAGATATTTTTCATGATTCTTTGATTGTTTTGTATGAAAAAATAGTAAAAGGAGATTTTGTGTTAAGCTGTTCTATACAAACCTTTTTAAACTCTATTTGCAGAAACCAAATTCTTGTGCGGCTAAAGAAATCAGAAAAACACACTCCGTATTCCGAAGAATTTGATGCAAGAATTACCGATTGGTATGAAACAGATGAGCTTGAAAACGCGACACGAACACAGGCAATAATTAAGGCGTTAGAAATGCTAAAGGAACTAGGAGGCAAATGCTATGAAATTTTACGTCGTTATTTCTACGAAAATAATTCAATGGAAAAAATAGCGTACGATTTGGAATATACCAACGCGGATAATGTTAAGAATCAAAAATCCCGCTGTCAGAAAAAACTTAAAGAATTGGTCTTTCAATTATTAAACAAATAAAATCCGGTGAAAGAAATTGATGTTATTAAAACTTTTGTTGCCGAATCCCTTAATGATAGCGAGAACCAAGCTTTAAAATCATTTCTGGGGTCAGAAGATTCATATACTAAGTTTTTAGACAAGCTTGTAAAAATACTTATTGAGCAGGATAAAACAATTACGCTTAGTCGGTTTTTAGATTTGCACAACCTTTCGGGGTTGCATAGAAACCTTTCGCGGCGTAAGGAAGAAATTATAACGGAAATAGCGGAATTAAGCGCGGGCGGTTATGCCTCCGAAATAACCCAGTGGTTGCAACAATCGAAAAACGAAACGTATTTAAATCATCTTAATTTTATACGCGACACGAAAACCGGGATAAAAATAACAGAGCGAGAGGCCCTAAAAAAGAAGCTTGTTAACATGAATAAAATGGACGCTTTTCCATTATCTGAAACAGAAATAAAGGCGGGAATTAAAGCAATTGAAAGAAAAAAACTAAAAGAAAAACTACGCTCTTTTGAAAAACACAACCAAACAAATACTGCCGAAAAAGGTAAATTCAAATATTCTGCCCTGTTTCTTTTCATCATAGCCAGTACATTTGTTTTAGCTATTTCAATTCCTACCGTAAGGAACTTTATTAAACAAGAATTCCATAAGGTTTTCTATAAAGAACAACCCGCTGCTCTCGCAAACGAGATGATACCAAAAGAGAATAAACAAACGGCTATTGGTGATACGGCAAAACCAATTGTTTACGATACTTTGGCAAAACCCATTGACACTTCAAGCGCAATTAAAAAACAAAAGAGAGTATTTTTAGGGGGAACGAAAAGCAAGTCCATCACCGCATACAAAAACTATTTTATTAAACATAAAGCCGACTTAGACTCTATAGAGGGCATCTGGACTATCAAAGAAAAAAACAGTAAAAATTATACTTGTGCCATCTTTAAAGTTAGTGAACAAAAGTACGAACTGCGTTACTTTAGTCAGAACGGCACATGGGAAAAAGCTGACCATACGTATTATTTTAAAGCACAAGCAAACTCTAAAAATTATCGTTACTCCGAATATTTAGAAAACAAATTGATTGGTAACGGCGTTTTAAGATTTGTTTCACCCGCTTCTTTTAGGTGCAAATATGACTATAGCGAGGAGTTTCTACAAGCTTTAGGCGCAAAAAAAGGTGCTAAGGCTCATTTTATTTTAACCGCTCACAAGAATGAAAGGGAAGGTTTTTAACGGGTTTTTCAGCCTAATTTAAAATTCCTTTAAAATCATGGTTACCTTTTAAAAGCTAGATTATCAATTGATGAAACCAATTAATAATAACAGCCATGAAAACACCACTTTTATTTTTACTACTGGTAAGTTTATCATTAGTAAACGCACAAACAAGTATTAAGTCAAGTCTTGCAATCAAATCCGACACATTTAGTGTTCCTAAATACAAAGCGGCAGCCGGCACAGACCTGAGCACCAAGACTTTACTGTTAACGGTTAATTTCGGCGAGTTCGCTTTTAATGAAGTAAAGGAAATCGAAGGACTAAATACGTCTGTAATCACAAACGTTGACTTAGTTTATACCAAATACCCCGAAGGGGAGGATTTCACCGAATTGAATAGAAAAAGAATAGAATACCTACACTTAATGTGCCCCGGTGTTTTTAGTAGTAATATGACCAAGTGGAGAATAATTGCCCAAACAGGGTGTAAAAACGTGAACACAGCCAAGAAATATTTTCATGGATTTGTAATCACATACAGGCCGGGACCAACTGCCGAAAGTTTTGCTGATGAAGTAAGCTATATTAAATCGGCATGGAAACATGCCCCAGCCTTCAAAGATTCCACGGTCATTAAAACTTTTCAAAGAAACAAGTGGAAACACGCAACTGTAGTTTGCGATTTTACCGGAAGCATGGCTCCGTACATTGCCCAAACATTAATATGGTATAAATTAACCTTTCAGACAAAAGATATTTCAGAGTTTGTTTTCTTTAACGATGGCGATGAAACCCCCAACTACAAAAAAAAGATTGGTAAAACAGGTGGTGTTTATTACAGCAACACTTTTTGTAAAGACAGTGTGCTGAAAACAGCATACAAATGCTTAAAGGGCGGTTACGGTGGCGATGTGCCTGAAAACAATATCGAAGCCTGTTTGTTTGCGATAAAAAATAATCCAAAAATAAAAGAAATTGTAATGATTGCAGATAATTGGGCGCCGATGCGCGACTACTCTATGTTATCCGCAATAAAAGTGCCGGTACATATTATTCTTTGTGGAATTAATTCGGAATTCGGCATCAATCCGCAGTATCTTGATCTCGCAAGACAAACCAACGGCACGGTACACACGTTAGAACAAGATATTTCAAAATTATCTAAAGTAGCCGAAGGCCAAACAATAGAAATAAATGGCGCTACATACAAAATATTAGCCGGCCGTTTTATAAAAGTTACAAAAAACCAAAATGCAGTTGCTACTGTAAGCTCCTCCTAAAAGGATTGCTCAAAAGTAAGTTTTTTGTTTAGTTTTGCTGATGAAGTAAGCTATATTAAATCGGCATGGAAACATGCTCCAGCTTTCAAAGATTCCACGGTCATTAAAACTTTTCAAAGAAACAAGTGGAAACACGCAACTGTAGTTTGCGATTTTACCGGAAGCATGGCTCCGTACATTGCCCAAACATTAATATGGTATAAATTAACCTTTCAGACAAAAGATATTTCAGAGTTTGTTTTCTTTAACGATGGCGACGAAACTCCCAACTACAAAAAAAAGATTGGTAAAACAGGCGGTTTCAACGACAAAAAAGAATTGGAATTATTCCTTGTTGAAGAACTAAAAACAGGATATAAAACAGAACTCAATTTTGACTGAAAACGGGGCGATCTGCTAACATTGGTTTTGTGTAATGGTGGGTGATGTGGCTAATGGACCATTCTATCTCGTATCAACTTTTGTGGTGTATTGACAGTTTTATGCTCCAAAATCCGCCACTGCGCTAAGCGCAAGCGCATTTGGTAGTTAAGCCTACCTATTAAAAGAAAAACATAAAAAAATTGCTTTTATGGAAAAAACGGTTTAATTTTGCACATGTTAACCCCTTAAAATTAAAAAATTATGGCTTGTTTAGATGTAGAATCTGTAAGGGAAAAGGCGTCTTGTATCTAAAATATGGAAGAAAATGCTTTAAAAAAAGGAGCGGCATTAATTGCAAAAGACTTTAAAGGATATATTTTTAATAACTTTATGGTTGATGTATTTCAAAGAAAATATCTTGATAGTTTGCCAACATCTGCATATGAAAAAATGGGAGCGAATTTGTTCGACGCTTTTTTAAATAGATATGTTGTAAATGTAGATCCCTCTGATATTGTTAAGTGTCCTAAAATTACAATTATAATTTGTTTGCTTTGTGCCATGCCTTTGGGAGACTAATGAAAAAGGGATATTTTTTATTTATATTTTTTACAGTAGCTTCGTGTAATACGGTTTTTATTACAAAGTCTGCCATTATAACATCTAAGGCACACGTATCTATTTTAGGAGAGAAACAAGTTTTACCTTACGAAGATGTTTTTCGCACCATAGTATTAACCGTTAAAATAAAAGGACAACCATATCGCTTTATTTTTGATACCGGGGCGGGCGGCACGGTTATATCAAAAGAGTTGGCTAAAGCGCTTAATTTAGAAACAGAAGGAGGTATTGCCACAAGTGATGCGCACGGCATTGTACAAAAATTGTCGGTTGGCTATATTGATACAATGTTTTTAGGCAAAATAGCTTATACCCACGTAGGGGTGTTGGTTAGCGATTTTAATAAGGGCGCTATTTTTTCGTGTTTTAAAAATATAGACGGCATATTGGGTACGAATGTGATTAAGTTGAATAATTGGCAAATAAATTTTGACAGCGCAACAGTAAGTGTTTTTGATATAAACGCCCCACTCCCTACGCAAAACACAAAATCAGTTCCGTTTTCTATGATAAACAGAACGCCTTTTGTTGATTTTTCCCTTAATGGCGCCAAAGAGCGTTTTATGATTGATATGGGAAAAACTGGGGGAATTTCGGTGTCGCCCCAAACAAAACTTCATTTAACCCCCTTTGCAACCATGGTTGGATATTCTGCTTTTGGTGCTTTTGGCGGCGCCTTTGATACCACCCAAATGTATAAAACAACACTTTCTAACCCCACGCTAACGGTTTCTAACGAAACCATCACGCAATCAAAAAAACTAGGCTCTTTAATTGGAAAGGTGTTTTTAGAAACCCGTTGCTCTTCTGTTATTTTTGATTTCAAAAACAAGTCGCTTTTTTTAAACGAAAGGCCACAAAAAGAAAATAAACATTCCTCCTACGGCTTTAGTTGCGCTCCGCTTGGAAACGTGCTGATTTTAAGCACTAAGCTGCTTCATTTTTCTGACGAGGTAGATCAACTAAATATAGGCGATACTATTAAAGAAATAAACAACGCATCGGCAAACCCCTGCGATATGTTTACTGAGCTAAGTCGTGCTCAAAAGAATAAAGAAACTATTTTGCTTAAATTTTCAAACAACAAAACCCTATCTTTATCGCCTAAACCTTTTTAGGCATGAATTATACTTGCGTAACCTTTGTGGTACATCCGCCCGAGCCGGGCAGCGAAATTTTAGCCTCTGCCCTAGCCCAACACGCTTTTGAAAGTTTTGTTTTTACCGAAAACGGCTTTGATGCTTTTGTGTTGCAAAGCGAATATAACGAAGCTTGGGTGTTGGAGCTAAAAAGCGAATTTCCGAACCTGGCGTTTACTCACCAAACAAAAAGCATTGCTAAACAAAATTGGAACGAAGAGTGGGAGCGCAATTTTACACCGGTGCTTATAGAACCCCACGCGCAAATACGCGCCTCTTTTCACCCCGCCCCTGCCCCACCCCTTATGGATATTTTGATAGAGCCTAAAATGTCTTTTGGTACCGGCCACCACGCTACCACCAAACTGATGACGCAAGCCCTTTTTGAATACCCAATAAAAGGAAAAAACGTGTTAGACGTGGGTTGCGGCACCGGCATTTTATCTATAGCCGCAAAAAAATTGGAGGCAAGCAAGGTGCTTGGATTTGATATTGATGAGTGGAGCATAGAAAATGCGCGCGAAAACCGCCAACTAAATGGTTTGGCAAAAACAGAAATTGATTTTTTTCAAGGCACTATACAAAAAATAGAAGGCAGCCTGTTTGATGTGGTTTTAGCCAATATAAATCGCAACATTTTGCTAAAAGAAATGCCCCAATATGCAGCGGCTTTGAATAAAGGGGGCTTGCTTTTTTTAAGCGGCTTTTTTGTTGCCGATGCCCCTGATTTGATTGCGGCAGCAGAAACATGCGGACTTTCATTTTTAACACAAAATAGTGATAATGAATGGACTATGCTTGCATTTAATAAATAATCAACTCAAAACCAAATAGATATGAAAAAAACAATACTATTTTTTCTAAGTGTAATTTCGCTACACGCTTTTTCGCAAGACAGCACCCGACTAAAACAACGCTTTTCTTTAGGTGTTGGCCCCTCTTGGGCTTCCCTTTGTTGGGGCGCCAACGCAAACCTTTCCTATGCTTTGTCTAAAAAATTTAACGTAAAAGTAAGGGGTGTTTTAACCGCAGGAAAAATGGATTACAGTCAAACAAGCTACGATAATTTTATTTCTTATAGCGGCAACACTATTTTTGATTTATCGGCTACGGCTAATTATTTCATCATAGGCAATACTAAGCCGGATTGCAAGGCGGCTTTGTATGTAGGCTTGGGCTTGGGTTATTTACGAGTATCCAATACCAGCACGTACATTCTTATTTATAACGGCCCGGGAGGATTGTATTATGGCGCCGGCTATTCTTCAGGGCAAGAAAAATCTGTTTCTCAATCCGTTTCGGCAACTACCGGCTTAGGGGCTTTGTTTAAGCTAGGTCCCGGAAAAATTTATATCGAATCGTATATCTCTGTGGGTTTTGCGGGGGCTTATACCGGATACGATTACTTTTTAAACAATCAAATCCCGCCTCAATTTCAGCAGAACACATATAGTGATAAATTTGGTGCTGGCCTTTTCGGCGGTATTTTGTGTGCTAATGTGGGCTACGCCGTTCCGTTTTAATTTTTTTGTTCCACGTGAAACCTTTTAAATTATGAATAAAGCACCTGTAAAAAGGCGGTATGCCGCGCTTTTCATTTTCATTTTAAAATGGGCTTTGCCTGCGCTTTCGCAGCCCTATGTAGATTTGCTAAACACCAGTGCCCAGGTAGTGCCCACCACTTACAACGACGCCCTAAAAAGCAAAAATCTTACCACCAATTATTTTGTAAATCTAATGGCGCCCATTCGCTTAGATTCTAATAATACCATAATCATCCGTTTTTATGGGGAAAATCTGCAGTCCTCTATTTCCAATAGTTTGTACTCTAAATCATACAGCGTGTATTCGGCCATTTTACCCATAGGTTATCAGTATCAAACCAAAAATAAAAAATGGAAACTCGCGGGTTTGGCTATGCCCAAACTAAGCAGCGATTTTAAAGACAAGCTAAGCGGTTACGACTTTCAAATGGGGGCTTATGCTTTGCTCACCTTTCAAAAATCGAAAACACTGGCGTTTAAGTTAGGGGGTTTTTACAATGCCGAGTATTTTGATAAGTATTATTTTTGGCCGCTTTTTAGCGTGGATTGGAAAGTGTCTAACCGCTGGCAAATGTACGGAGTGCTGCCCCAGTTTTATAGAATAGAATACGCCGCCATAAAAAAGAAAATATACACCGGCTTGGCTTTTAAGGCCTATACCCGCTCCTACCGTCTCAGCAGCGCCTACAACCACGATTATGTAAAAAATTACGAAGCGCACATCAAACTCTTTGTAGATTTCTATCTAAAAAACAATTTTGTACTGTTTGCCGAGGCCGGCCACACCCTTTTTTATAGCCCAAAAGAGTATAATCAAAACAATATTTTAGCGAACAACGCAGGGGTTTTTAGCCCTATAAACAGCGGTTTTTTATTCAATGCAGGCTTGGCCTATCGCATTCGTTTCGATTATTAGGGTGTTCCCGCTCACTTCGTTCGCGGTCGGGCTTTACGCGCTACATGGTAGCCGGCTGCAATCCCTAACACAAAGCGGCAACAAAAAAGCCCTCTTTTAGGAGGGCTTTTTCTTTTTGTTTCACGTGGAACAAATCTTTAGTTTTTTCTAAAAACGTATATCTGACTGGAAAATTCTTTGCCTGTTTTATTGGCTTTAATGTTTGAAACAAGGCCGCGCCAAAAAGCGGCTACAAGCTTGTTGCTGCCTGTTTTATACTTCTCGCTAAGCATGGATACATAAAAAGAATCAAACACCATGGGTAGGGTTTTTATTAAGCTAAAGCCTTGTTCTTTCATTAAAGCTTCCATATCTTTTGGTGCAAAGTGCCAAAGGTGGCGGGGTACATCATAAGCCGCCCAATGCTTTTTATAGTGTTTTGCGTCGTGGCTTTCGGGGTTGGGTACGGCTACAATAAAAATCCCTTTTTCTTTTAAAACGCATTTAAGGGTGTTAATGGTTTCTTTTAAATCGGGTACGTGTTCTAAAACATGCCAGGCGCTTATGCAATCAAAATTAGAAAAAGAAGGATTTTGTTGAGCTTCTTGTAAAGAAGAAAAAGAGCTAATGCCAAATTTGTCGGCCATAACTTTGCGCGCCACCTCATCAGGCTCTATTCCTATAGCCTCCCATTTGTTGGTTTTGCAGGTGTTTAAAAAAGCTCCCGTCCCGGCGCCATAATCTAAAATTTTCCCGTTTTTTTGTCGGGTATGTTGCATTACTAATTGCAATTTTTTTATAAGGGTATAACTGCGCACCCAGTGATAGGCTTTGTTTACCAAGCCTTTTTTGGTGTCGGAGTGCGAAATGTAATCTTCGGCTTTGTAGTAGTTTCCCAGGTCGGTGTCTTGGGGGCGGGGAGAGGTGAATTTAAAACCGCAATCCGAACATTTTCGAATGACAAATTCCGTTTGAGAAACGGTATAGTCTTTACAACTTAAAAAGGCTTCTGATTTGCTTGAGCCGCAAACGAGGCAGGTATTAATTTCTTTCATATTAAACTTGTTCCACGTGGAACTATTGGGTTGGTTTTTAAAATAGGGATATTCAAAAAATTTTCACAATACATTTATTATCAACAAGATATTCTCATCTACCCATAAAAATCATTAAAATAGAAACATCAGAGGGGTTGATGCCCGAAATGCGCGAGGCCTGCCCCAGGGTTTGGGGTTTTATTTTTTTTAGTTTTTCACGGGCTTCGGCCGATAGGCTGTGCACAGCATCGTAGTTAAAATCGGGGCGTAGCTTTAGTTCTTCCAATCGTTTTAGTTTGTCCGCATTTTCGTTTTCGCGCTCAATGTAGCCTTCGTATTTCATTAAAATTTCGGCCTGTTCAATGGTTTCTTTATCAAAAGAAGAGATGTTTTTATCTAAATGGTTGCAGTAGCGCAGCATGTCGGGAATAGAGATGTTGGGGCGCGAAAGCACATTGTGATAGCGTACTTTTTGGTGAATGGGGGAGGAGTTGATGCTTTCTAAAAAAGGATTTATTTCGGAAGGCTCTATGCTGTTGTTTTTGAAGTAATCTATAATTTTATTTGCGTTTGCTGTTTTTTTCTCCACGCATTGCAGGCGCTCGGCAGAGGCAAGTCCTAATTTATGCGAAATAGGGGTAAGGCGCACATCGGCATTATCTTGTCGCAACAACAAACGATACTCCGAACGAGAGGTAAACATGCGGTAGGGTTCGTCGGTGCCTTTATTGACCAAATCGTCTATCAGTACACCAATATAGGCTTCGTAGCGGTTTAAAACAAGGCTTTCTTTTTCGTTTATTTTCAGGTGTGCGTTTATTCCGGCCATAAGTCCTTGGCAGGCAGCCTCTTCGTAACCGGTGGTGCCGTTTATTTGCCCTGCAAAATACAGATTGTCAGCAAGTTGCGTTTCTAGGGTTAATTTTAGTTGGGTAGGGGGGAAGTAGTCGTATTCAATAGCGTATCCTGGGCGAAACATTTTTACTTTTTCTAAGCCCGGTATTAGTTGCAGGGCTTTTAATTGCACCTCTTCGGGCAAGGAGGTAGAAAAGCCGTTGAGGTAAATCTCAACGGTGTCCCAGCCTTCGGGTTCTATAAACAGTTGGTGGCGTTCTCTTTCAGAAAAACGGTTTATTTTATCTTCTATAGAGGGGCAGTATCGGGGGCCCAGGCCTTGTATGCGCCCGGCAAACATGGGCGATTTTTCAAAACCTGTTTTTAAAATATCGTGTACTTGCGGGTTGGTGTAGGTAATGTGACAAGGGGTTTGCTTTTTTGCTTTTTCGCCCATAAAAGGAGAGGTGTTTTCGAGATAAGAAAACTTATCAATAAACGCGTCGCCTTCTTGTATTTCGGTTTTGGTATAGTCAATACTACGGCCATCAAGGCGTGGCGGAGTGCCCGTTTTCATACGCCCGCTTTCAAAGCCTAGCTGCACCAATTGTTCGGTAATGCCGTATGCGGCTTTTTCGCCGGTTCGCCCACCCGAAAAATTCTTTTCGCCGATGTGAATGATGCCGTTTAAAAAAGTACCATTGGTAAGCACCACTGCCTTAGAGTGAAAGGCAAGGCCCATGCCGGTAACAACCCCCTCTACTCTTTTTCCGTCTTTGCTGATGAGCAATGCGTTTACGGTATCTTGCCAAAAATCTACTTTTGGGGTTTGTTCCAACATTTTGCGCCATTCGGCTGCAAACATCATGCGATCGTTTTGCGTGCGGGGGCTCCACATGGCAGGTCCTTTGCTGCGGTTGAGCATACGAAACTGTATGGCAGACCTATCCGATACAATACCCGAATAGCCACCCAGCGCATCTATCTCTCGCACAATTTGCCCTTTGGCAATGCCTCCCATAGCGGGGTTGCAGCTCATTTGTGCAATGGTTTGCATGTTCATGGTGATGAGTAATACCCGAGAACCCATATTGGCGGCGGCGGCAGCGGCTTCGCAGCCGGCGTGGCCGGCGCCTACAACAATAATATCGTAAGATGATTGCACAAACAAAAATAAGGGAGCAAAAATACAAATTAAAAAGGAATTTGTTTTTAACGGAAGCTTCCCGGGGTTTTTTACAAAATAGTTACCTAAGCATATAATGCAGGCCTACACTTTCTTTACGACGCATGGCGTGTTTTATAATTAGGTAGCCCACACAAATAAGGTTTCTAAGTTGGCACAGTTTGGGCGATATGGTGGTTTTGTCGTATAGGGTTTCGTTTTCTTTATATAAAATTTCTAGTCTGTCAAAGGCACGTTGCAGGCGTAAGGGCGAGCGCACAATGCCCACGTAGTTGCTCATAATTTGTTGCACTTCTTTTAGACTTTGTGTAATCAAAACCATTTCTTCGGGGTGTTCGGTTCCCTCGGCATTCCAGTTGGGTACAGCATCTTTAAAAGCGATGGTTTTCATTTTTTCTATAGCATCTTTAGAGCCGTTGTGGGCATATACTACGGCTTCTAACAACGAGTTGCTGGCTAAGCGGTTGGCTCCGTGCAGGCCGGTGCGCGAGCATTCGCCTACGGCGTATAAATGTTGTATGCTGGATTGCGCTTGTTTGTTTACCACAATGCCTCCGCACAAATAATGGGCGGCCGGTACTACCGGTATCATTTGTTTAAAGGGGTCTATACCCAAGCTCATGCACTTGTTGTATATATTCGGAAAGTGTTCAATAAACCCTTTTCTATCCAGGTGTCGGCAATCTAAATATAAATAATCGTTCCCGGTTATTTTCATTTCGTTATCAATAGCTCGGGCTACGATATCCCTAGGAGCTAAAGAGCCTCGCTGGTCGTATTGCTGCATAAATTCAGTTCCATCTGCGTTGCGTAATACGGCTCCAAAGCCACGTACTGCTTCTGAAATTAAAAAGCTGGGCTGTTCGTTTGGGTTGTATAAAGAGGTGGGGTGAAACTGTACAAACTCCATGTCTTGCACGTATCCTTTGGCGCGATATACCATAGCGATGCCATCGCCGGTAGCAATAAGGGGGTTGGTAGTAGTGGCATACACTTGCCCTACACCTCCGGTAGCCATGCAGGTAATTTTTGATAAAATGGTTTCTATTTTTTGACTGCGTATGTTTAACACATATACCCCATAGCAGGTAATATCTTTGGTGTTAGAAGTAACAATTTCTCCTAGGTGGTGTTGGGTAATAATATCAATAGCAAAATAGTGGTTGGCAATGGTAATGTTGGGGTGCTCGTGTACTTTTTTTAGGAGGGCGCGTTCTATTTCTTTTCCGGTGGCGTCTTTATAGTGCAAAATACGGTGTTCGCTATGGCCTCCCTCGCGGGCTAAATCAAAGCTCCCTTCGGCGGTTTTGTCAAAAGAGGTTCCTATATCCATCAGCTCTTGTATGCGTTCGGGGGCTTGTGTTACTACGGTTCGTACCGCTTCGTCGTCGTTTAGGTTGGCACCCGCATCAAAGGTGTCTTGTATGTGTTTTTCAAAGTTGTCGTGCTCATTCCATACGGCGGCAATACCCCCTTGGGCGTATTTGGTGTTGGTTTCGTCTTCGTTGGCTTTAGTAATAATTAAAACCTTGCCGTGTGCAGCTGTTTTAAGGGCAAAACTTAAACCCGCAATGCCCGAGCCTATAATTAAAAAATCAAACTTTTGTTGTGCCATTCCATTAAAATCGTCGTACCTTTGCAGGCACAAAGAAACAAAAAATCTTCACCATGGATGCGCCCGAAGTTCCTTTTATGATATACGCCGAATCGACCCCCAACCCGGCATCAATGAAATTTGTAGCAAACAAAATGCTTTTAGAAGCAGGCGCTACCGTTCAATACGGCAGCATAGCCGAAACGAAGCAGGCCCCTTTGGCACAAAAATTATTTGAGTTTCCGTTTGTAAAGCAGGTTTTTATTTCGGCCAACTATGTTGTTGTAACCAAACATGATTTTATTGGTTGGGACGAGATTCTTTTGGAAACACGTAGTTTTATTAGCGAGTATTTGAATAAAAAAAACCCGGTAGTGTTGGCTCTGCCTACAAAAGAGGTGGCGGTAGATAATACGTTTAAAGAAACAAAAAGCGTGTTTACCGAGCATGCAGCCCCTAAAAACGAAACAGAAGCTAAAATTATAGAAACCTTAGAACAATACATTCGCCCGGCGGTAGAGCAAGATGGGGGCATGATTGTATTTGCGGGTTTTGACGAGGGGGTTGTAAAAGTACAAATGAAAGGCTCTTGCCAGGGCTGCCCCAGCAGTACGATGACTCTTAAAGCGGGGATAGAAGGCTTGTTAAAACGCCTGATGCCCGAAGAGGTAAAAGAAGTAGTATCTGTTTAAAAACTACTGAAATACGCCTATTTTTTTTCCTACCTCAGCAAAAAAATCTTTTACCAAAGCGGCTGTTTGGTTGTCGGCGGTGGCTTTTTGAAAGGTATCGGTAAGGGTAAGAATGTTTTGTATGTAAAATTTTTTCATTTCGTCCACCATCATGTCTTTCGTCCACAGGTCAATGCGCAGGGTGTTGTTTTCTTTTTCGTCCCACAGTGCTATCATGATGCTTTTGCACGAGCTGTTTTGGCCTGCATCGGGGGCTTTCCACTCAATATTTACCGGCAGGTTGTTTTCGTTTAGACTTACTTTAAAAGTGATTTCGGTTTGTTTCATATTTTTAGCTATGTAGTTGTAGGGTTGATTGATTTTATTATTTTAAAAGGGCTGTTAGGGTTTGTATTTTGATTGAGCTAAAATGATTTGCGCATCGGTGCTCATCAGTTGTTCTACGTTTATTTTTTCATTTTTATTCATGTACGAGCGTACTATTTGCCAGCCTACATAAGCGGCTATGCGCGGCGGGCACTCTTTGCTGATGCTTGAGGTAAAGGGCCCATCCGATATGTAGGGGCTTAGTTCTTTTAAATCGGTGTTGTATAAGCGGTTTTTTTCGGTAAAGTAAGCCCATATATTTTTGGCGTATTTATGGCAATACTGCATCTGCACCCCTGTATATTGTATTTTTATAGAGTCGGCGGTGTTGGGCAGGGCGGCATCTAAGGCATAATATAGCTTCCCGTAAAAAATCATGTGGTTTAGTAAATTATTTAATTGTTCGTTTTTATCGTAGCAATGAATAAGCCAACCTTTTATGGCATCGCTTACCACATATTCCTTGCTCATAAAACGGGTTTTGTATTTTGGGTATTGTAGCATTTTGTAATACTTATTGTCGCCCCCTAAATACATATCCCAGCTTATACCCAGGGTGCTATCAATGGTGGTGATGTTATAGTTCCAACCCGAAATAAAGCACACGTATTGTTTAGGCAGGGGAAGCTGAGGCAGGTGGTATTTAATATGTTTAAAGGCGTCGGTAAGTTGTTGCTCTATCTGTTTTACTTCTTTTTCGGTATATATTTTTTGCGATTGCAAATACACGTCTTTTATGTAAGCATCTTGTACAAAATTTTTTAATGCTTTATATATTGAGTCGTGCTCTTCGCCGTGATTGATAATATGGTACATAAAGCTGTTGTAAAAAGTTCCGTATTTTTTTTGCCAAAGAGGCGCGGTGCTTTCAAACAACCGGGGTGGGGTAGAAAAAATATCGTTATCTAACCGCAATAAGTCCGTAGCCGGAACCTGCACCGAGGACACATCTACCCCCTTTAGTTTATCGCTTTGACAAGAAGCTAAAAAAAGACTCGCACCCACTATAAAACCCGCGAATTTTCGCATATTAAAAAAAAGTATATTTTTGCGTTACAAAATTCTAAAAATAAAATGATTATGAAAAAAATACTTTGCATTACGTTAATCGGTCTTTTTGCCACCCAAACACAAGCACAAACCAATACCGGCAGCAGCACCGCTTCTTCTTCTACCTCCTCTACCGATACGCGTAAAGTGCGTGTGGGCGTGTTTGTGCGCGGCACCCCCAGCTGGTACAGCGAAAACCAAAACAACTATTACAGCAAAGGCGGCGCCGTTTTCGGACTGGGTTTTGGTTTAAATTTAGAGTTTAAATTAAACGAAGTGTTGGCCTTTAAAACCGGTATTGGCGGTGATTTTGATGGCGGAAAAATAAACTATGCCTTTAATCAAGCCGCAGGCATTTATACCGGGTATCTTTTAGATAAAACCCCGCAACTAATTGAGGTTAAAGGGCAAAATTTAAACAGCCTTGCAAGCAATGTAAGCACCACTAATGCTTTGAAAGACCGCCAAATACACACCACTTATGTTACCATTCCTTTAGTGCTAAAAATGATGACCAAAGAAATAAACGGCTTTAAATACTACGTTGATTTTGGGGCTAACGTAGGGGTTTTGGTGGGCGCTAAGGCTACCGACGATGTGCTGCAGGCAAGTGTAACCACCAACGCTTTAACTACAACCAAAAACAGCAGTTTGAATATGTACAGCGATTGCATTCCTGTGCGGGCAGGATTAAACTTGGGCATTGGCAGCGAGTACCGCTTGGCAGGTACCACGTCGGTATTTTTAGGGGTTAATTTTATCAACTCCTTTATACCTACTTTAAAATCAAACTCGGTATATAACTTTACTAATGTAGATGGCGCCGGCAATTTTACCTATGCGCAACAAAGCGCTAAGTCTATGGGGGTGCAAATAAATATAGGGGTGATGTTTTAAATAAAACACAGGCCCCTTTCAAAACAAGCGCCATGAATGGGTATTTATTTAGTTTCTCTTTTTGGAAGCGAGTGGGCGAGTCGTACTATTTTAGAGTCATAAAAAATTCGTTTCTGTTTTTTTGTGTCGCCCTTTGTTGTATCTGGAATATAAGTACTGTAAAAAATTCCGGTATAGGGGTATCTCAATCGGTGGCCCCCTTTGTGTACGCCTTGCGTTTAGACCAAAGTTGGGGCATGTTTGCACCTACCGTGCTAAAAGAGGACGGTTGGTTGGTAATGGAGGGCACCACCTTCGATAAAAAAAAAATAGATATAAACAGAGAGGGGGCGGCTGTAAATTACAGCAAGCCGCACTGTGTGCTGGATTACATCAAAAGCGACAGGCAGCGTAAATATCAAGAAAATCTTTTATTTGAGTGCAATCGTTTTATCCGCCCTTTTTATTGCACGTATTTGTTAAACGCATGGAATGAGCAACATCCCAACAAAAAAATTTCTTCTCTGCAACTGGTATATATGAAAGAAGTTACCATGCCCCCTTTTCAAAAACCTAAAATAAGTAAAGAAAGTGTGTGTGCGTGCAGCAAGTAGCGCCGTTAAACCATACACAAACTAAAAAGCCCCGCGTTAGCGAGGCTTGTGTGGGAACTGCTGGGTTCGAACCAGCGACCCCCTGCTTGTAAGGCAGGTGCTCTGAACCAGCTGAGCTAAGCTCCCGTTAGGTTCCTGTTTTTTTAAAAAGAACGGCTGCAAATATAGTAGTTTTTTATTATTCAAAACAAATGTGGTTTATTTTTTATTTTAATGCCTCTTTTTTTAAAATGCGCTTGCTGTACGCCAATACTTTATTACAAAAAAGCAAAATTCTCTATAAAGAGTAGTTGCTTGTACTATTTTTTATACTATTTTTGCTGAAAATTAACAAAAATAAAAATTATGAAAAAACTAAACAACCTAATGGCAGCAGCTGTAATATTAGTTGCCACAGCCACACAAGCTCAAAAATGGAATCAGCCTATAAGCTTTTTAAAAGGTGAAAAAAACCTAAACATACAATATACCTATGATGGGCTTGTTGTAGGAAAAGACGGAACAGAAAAAGATTACATAGCCCGCAAAAAAGAAGATTATGCCAAAAAAGATCCCCAAAAAGCGGAAAAATTTGAAAAAGGTTGGTATGAGGCGCGCCCCAGTAATTATTTCCCAAAATTTGAAGGCCTTTTAAATAAGGGTTTAGGAAAAGTGGGCATAGCGGCCGCACAAAACCAAACCGGCGCCAAATATACCCTTGTTGTACACACCACTTTTATTGAACCCGGTTTTAATGTAGGAGTTATGAAAAAACCTGCAGCCGCCAATTTTGAAATGAAATTGGTAGAAACGGCAAACCCGAACACCACTCTTTCGTCGGCTTTTGTAATGAATGTACCCGGCTCTCAATTTAGTGGTTACGATTTTGACGCTACTACTCGCATAAGCGAATGTTATGCAAAGGCCGCCAAAATGATTGCTAAAACCATGGCAAAAGGCTTGAAGTAATACCGCTTTTGTGTCGTTGCTGTTATAGGCAGAAGAAACCTTTAACATAGAAAAGAGGCAGTTTAAATTTTATTTTAATTGCCTCTTTTTCTTTCCAAGAAATTATTATCTTTGCGCCCACATTTTTTTAACACATTTTACCATGTCAAAACAGCTAGGCAAAATAGCCCAAGTAATTGGTCCGGTGGTGGACGTACGCTTTGATTTAGAAGGCGGAAAATTACCCAATATCTTAGATGCTCTTGAAATTGTTCGTTCTAACGGACAAAAATTAATTTTAGAAGTGCAGCAACACGTAGGCGAAGATACCGTTCGCACCATTGCTATGGATAGCACCGATGGCCTTTCGCGAGGCATGGACGTAGCCTCTACGGGCGCCGGCATTACAATGCCCGTGGGCGATAAAGTAAAAGGCCGCTTATTAAACGTAGTGGGCGAAGCCATTGATGGTATCAATACCCTTTCCAGAGAGGGCGGAAGCAGCATTCACCGTGCCGCCCCAAAATTTGAAGAACTTTCTACCGCTACTGAAGTACTGTTTACCGGTATTAAAGTTATTGACCTTATCGAGCCCTATGCAAAAGGAGGTAAAATTGGGTTGTTTGGCGGTGCCGGTGTAGGCAAAACAGTGCTTATTATGGAGTTGGTAAACAACATTGCAAAAGCTTACGCAGGCTTATCGGTGTTTGCCGGCGTGGGTGAGCGCACTCGCGAAGGAAACGATTTGTTGCGCGAGTTTATCGAATCAGATGTTATAAAATACGGAGAGGACTTTAAACACTCTATGGAAAAAGGAGGCTGGGATTTATCTAAAGTAGATACAAAAGCCTTAGAAGAATCAAAAGCTACCTTAGTATTCGGACAAATGAATGAGCCTCCCGGAGCGCGCGCACGCGTAGCCCTGTCGGGATTAACTATGGCGGAGTATTTTCGTGATGGAGATGGCTCAGGACAAGGCAAAGACATTCTGTTTTTCGTAGATAATATCTTCCGTTTTACTCAAGCCGGTGCCGAGGTTTCGGCGCTATTAGGCCGTATGCCGTCTGCGGTGGGGTATCAACCTACTCTTTCTACCGAAATGGGCGCTATGCAAGAGCGTATTACTTCTACCAAAAAAGGCTCTATTACATCGGTGCAAGCCGTTTACGTACCAGCCGATGATTTAACAGATCCTGCCCCTGCCAACACCTTTGCTCACTTAGATGCTACTACGGTATTAAGTCGTAAAATTGCAGAGTTGGGCATTTATCCCGCAGTTGATCCATTAGATTCTACTTCTCGTATCTTAGATCCTAAAGTAATTGGTGAGGCGCATTACAATTGTGCACAACGTGTAAAAGGTATTTTGCAGCGCTATAAAGAGTTGCAAGATATCATCGCTATTTTGGGTATGGACGAGCTTAGTGAAGAAGATAAATTGGTGGTACACCGAGCCCGCCGCGTACAACGCTTCTTATCACAACCATTCCATGTAGCCGAGCAATTTACCGGACTAAAAGGCGTGTTGGTGCCTATTGAAGAAACCATAAAAGGCTTTAATATGATTATGGACGGCAAGGTAGATGAATATCCGGAAGCAGCTTTTAACTTAGTGGGTACTATTGAAGAGGCTATTGAAAAAGGAAAAAAACTAATAGCAGAAACAAAATAAGATAGAGGGCGGGGCGCGTGTATTTCACGCCTCCATACCAATATATTCATACCAATATCTAAAAAATGCAAGTAGAGATTATCACCCCCGATAAAAAATTGTTTGAAGGCGAAGCAAAGTCGCTTACGGTGCCGGGCTCTGAGGGTTCTTTGGGCATTTTAAACAATCACGCACCTATGATTGCCTCCTTAAAACAAGGAAAAGTAAAGGTAAGCACTGCTTCTGAAACCAAAAATTTTGAAATAAAAGGAGGCGTGATAGAGGTGCTGAAAAACAAAGTAGTAGTATTGGCTGAATAGTATATTTAGCCGAGTAAGTTTCTCTTTTTTATCGCGCTGAAAAGTGGATGCGCGCCCAAAAACTGTTGGTTTCGTAGCGCGGGTTGCTTTCTGAAGCGGGTCCCCGCATGGTATTCATACGGCCGTTGCCGCCCCCCATACTACCCATGCCCATACCGTTGCCGCCCATGCCCCCGCCCATACCGCCAGAGCCCATGCTGTTGTTGGCGTTGCTGCTGTTATCATCTTCTTTTTTAGGCGCTGTAAACCCATGTATGGTGATGGCAAAATCAAAATTTTTGATGCTGTCTTTAGGCTCTAAAGCGGGTTTGTAAAAAGTATTAAAAGGAATAACAGCCTCATAAATCATAATGTTGTTTTTGTCCCAGTTAATGCTCACCCGCAAACCATATTCATTGTCGGCAGCTAAATAGTCGGGAATGTTTTTTTTAAATCCTATCAGTTGCATTTGATTTACTTGATTTAAAAATTTTTCTTTTACCTCATCGTTATAGCTGCTGTTTTTTTTATTAGGGTGAACGGTGTTTTGCGTTGCTTCTTCGTTGGCTTTGTCGGGCACCGGAAATAAAATGCCGCTGCGTCGGGTTTTTTTAGCTAAGGTATCAATCCATATATTGAGGCCGCTGTGCATAATTTTTTCCTGAGATAGTTCGTCAACCACACGCACGCATAGATAGATGTTTTTGTTGTCGTTGGATAAGGTGTAGTTAAGTTTTGTATCAGAGTCGTAAAACCTAAGAGGCACAGCCCATTCAGAAGCGTTTCCATCGGCAGTAACAGGTGTTTTTTGCCAACCGGCTCTATACAAAGCTTTTGGGGCGCAAGCAAAAACAAAAAGCAAAGAGGCAAGAAACGCAAGAATTTTTATTCGCATGAGAATTTTATTAAAGGCAAAAATACTTTTTTCTTTTTATCCCTGTATTTTTTCACTTATTTTTTCCCACTCCTGCAGGGTTGTTTCTAATTTCTTTTTTAATGCGTCGTATCGAACAAAAAAATCTTTTTCGGCGCTTAGCTGTTTGTATTTTTCGGGTATAGCAAGTTGTTCGTCTAACGATTTTAACTCCGTTTCTAGCTGGGCTATTTCTTTTTCTGTTTTTTGAAGTTGGGTTTTTAATTGCTTTTGTTGTTTTTCTTTTTCGTTTGGCTCGTTGTCTTTCGTTTTTTCTGCTTTAGGCTCCGGTTTTGTTTCGCTTATGTTTGTTTTTAGCTCGGCTAAGCGCTCTAATTTTCGTTTGTGCATAAACTCTTTAATATCGCATAGATGTTCTTTTACGTGCCCTTCTCTAAATTCAAACAAGCGATGGCACATGCCGTCTAAAAAATCGCGGTCGTGCGACACTAAAATAACGGTGCCTTCGTAATCCATAATTGCTTTTTTCAAAATTTCTTTACTGCGAATGTCTAAATGGTTGGTGGGTTCGTCTAATAGCAATAAATTATAGGGCTCTAGCAACAGTTTGCACAGAGCCAAACGCCCTCGTTCACCACCGCTTAGTACGCGTACTTTTTTATCTATGTCATCTCCTCCAAATAAAAAAGAACCCAAAATATTTCGCACCTGTTTACGAACATCGCCCACGGCTAACTCATCAATGGTTTCAAACACGGTTTTGTTTGGGTCTAACTTTTCTTCTTGGTCTTGCTCAAACACACCGGCCATTACACTGTGCCCTAGTTGCACAGTTCCTTCGTATTTTGTTTTACCTCCAATCATTTTCATCATAGTAGATTTTCCCTCCCCGTTACGCCCTACTAAAGCAATTTTTTCGCCTTTAGTAACGATAAAATTAGCGTCTTTAAAAATACGTTTTTCGCCATACTCTTTTGCTGCATTTTCTACGGTAAGCACTATTTTTCCTGAGTGAGCCGGAGGAGGAAAACGCATGTGCATAACCGAAGTGTCGTCTTCGTCCACCTCAACGCGCTCCATACGGTCTAGTTTTTTTATTAAGCTTTGGGCAAAGGAGGCTTTGTTGGCTTTAGCGCGGTATTTATCAATAAGTGCTTCGGTATGGTCAATAATTTTTTGTTGATTTTTTGCTGCGTTTTCTTGTGTTTCTTTGCGCTCTTTTCTCAGCACTAAGTATTTGCTGTAATTGGCTTTGTAATCGTATATTTTTTTACTTACTATTTCAATGGTTCTATTGGTAACGTTGTCTAAAAATTGTTTGTCGTGGCTTATTAGCACTACGGCGCCGGTGTACGTGTCCATAAATTCTTCTAACCATTGAATGGCTTCAATATCCAAGTGGTTGGTGGGTTCATCTAGTAACAGCACATCGGGTTTTTGTAAAAGCAGTTTAGCTAATTCAATACGCATGCGCCAGCCGCCACTAAACTCGTTGGTTTGTCGGGTAAAATCTTTTCTTTCAAAACCCAGTCCGCGCAAAATTTTTTCAATCTCTTCATCGCGGTTGCCGGCTCCTAAAATGTCTAAACGCGCCGACACGTCGGTTACTTCGGTAATAAGCCTGGCGTAGCTGTCGCTTTCGTAATCGGTGCGGGTTTCAAATTCTTTGTTGATGGCTTCTAAGCGGGTTTGCAAATCCATAATTTCTTGATAAGCCGTTGCTGTTTCTTCAAACACGGTACGCCCGTGCTGATGTATCATATCTTGAGGCAGATACCCTATTTTAAAATCTTTTGGCTTAGAAATTTCTCCTTTGGTGGGGTTATCTATTCCGGCAATAAGTTTTAGCATGGTGCTTTTTCCCGCCCCATTTTTTCCGGCAAGGCCTATGCGGTCTTTTGGGTTTACTAAAAAACTAACATTATCAAAAAGAGTAAAACCTCCAAACGAAACGGTAACCGAGTTAACTGAAATCATATAAAAAAATTAAGGCAGCAAAAGTACGGATTAAGAATGGTTTTTTTTAAGCAAAAGCCACAAAACAAAAGGAGCGCCAAACAAAGAGGTTATAACATTGATAGGGAGTACGGCTTCAAAAAAAGGCAAATTAGATAAGATATCGCACAGAAGCAAAAAGCAGGAGCCTCCTATTATGTTTCCTATTAGCTGGTGCAGGTGGTGCGTGGTTTTTAAAAAAATACGCACCACATGAGGCAAGGCTAAGCCCACAAAACCAATGGGGCCGCAGTAGGCGGTGGTTACGCCGCTTAAAACAGCGACTAAAACCAGGATGGCGTTTTTTACAAAACCAATGTTTACGCCCAGTAAGCGCGCTTGCTCATCGCCTAGCAACAAGGCGTTTAATGATTTTATTAAAAGAAAACAAGCTATGAAGCAAAGGCATAAAATCAAAAAGAAAAAAACCAAATGGCCTTGGGTAAGGTAGCTAAGAGAGGCTAAATTCCAAAGAACAAAATTTTTGAGGTGCTGTGCATTTGCAAAATACTCCAACACCGATTGCCACGCGCCGGCAATAAAGCCAATCATCATTCCAATCAGCAAAATATAAGCTTGCTTGTATATTTTTTTTGCAACGAGCATAATAAGAAGCAAGCCCGCTAAAGCCCCTAAAGCCGACACGAGAGGCACGCCCCACGCGCGAAAAAACACACCTAAAGCGCCGCTGCTCATCATAAATACGGCAACAAAAAGAGAGGATACCGCGTTTACCCCAAGTACATAGGGGCCTGCCAAAGGGTTTCTAAAAAAAGTTTGCATAAGCATGCCCGCTACCGCAAGCGCCGCACCTGCACCAACGGCTGTAAGTGCTTTGGGTAATCTAAAGTCAAAAAGAATAATATGATCTGTCGTGTTTTCTGAATCCCAAAAACAGCTTATTATTTTTTTTATAGGAATAAAAACAGAACCTAAGGCTATGTCCAGTACAAAAAGCAACAATAGCAACAAAAACAGCAAGCTGTATTTTTTAAAAAAAATCATTTTAGTTGTTTGTAGTATTTGAGCGGATGATGGGGAGCTAGGCTTGGGTGAAAAATGGTAATTAAATCTTCCAGCAATTCATCGGGGCGGTTTAATCCCTGTTCCCAATAGGCGTTAGCTCCTGCTGTTGTTTGTAGTGCGTTGTTGTTGTATAGTTTTTTATTTTTAAAGGCCGAAAAAACAGCATATCGTGCATCTTGCTTTAGTACATCTGAAAGGGTTTCGGCTTCGTGCAGATGCAGCCAATACTGGGTTGCACGCGCTCTTGTTAGCACTTGTTCTATAGTATAAGAAAGGGCAGAAATTTGGTGGTTGTCGTCAAAAACATAATGTGCTCCTGCATCACGCAGCATTTGCGCCATATTGCTTTCTGAGCCTGCCACATACCACACATCGCCTGTTTTTAGTTCGGTAAAAACAGTGGGTTTATTGAGGCAGGTATCGGTTATGTGTTTTAATGTTTGGTATCTGTTTTTTATAAAACGAAACAGGCTATCGGCTTTTTCTTCTTTATTAAAAAATAAAGCAAGGGCTTTTACCCACTCGGCACGTGCTAAAGGAGATGTTTCAAAATAATCGGCGCATACCACCGGAATAATATCTGCTTTGATAAGTCGTTCATCAAAATCTTTTTTTGTGTCCCCTCCTGGGTTGGTAAAAAGCACGGCGGGTTTGCAAACCAGCGTTTGTTCTATATTTAAAGAGCCCGTTTTGCTTACTTGTTTTATTTGATTGACAGCGCATTTTTTTAAGATGTCGGCGTTGTATATAAAATCAGCGTTATCTACTGCTGTTACACAATCAAGAACGTTAAGGTTGGCCAACGAGCCAATAAAAACAGAAGCTAAGCAAGCTACAGAGCGTACCGGTGTTTTTATATAAAAAGCTTGAAAAGAAAAATCGGGTTTTTCGTTTGGATATAACACATAAACAACCGAATCGGTTTTAGCGACATTAAGATACGTAACTAAAACGACCGCCTTTTTTTCTTTGTAAATTTTAAAGAAAGAAGCTTCTTCGTTTTTTATTTCTTGAAGAGAATAAGAATCTTTTTTTTGGGATTGCGGAGCTATTCGATCGCAGGCAATGCAAAAAATAAAAAAACATACATATAGAAAACACCTTGATGCTTGCACGAGGCAAAGTAACAAAGAATACCGTCTTTTTTATCGTTTTTTTAAAAAATTTTTAATCGATTAAAGCTACTGAACGCTTGATAAATTGAGTAAGCTCTTCGCCTTTTAATAAACCTTGCGATAACAAGGCTAAATCGGCCGCTTGTTTGCTCATTGCTTTACGCTTTTCAGGGCTGTGCTCTTCTAATATTTTACTAATAAGCGGGTGGTTGGTGTTTACCACCAAGTTATACATGTCGGGCATGTCGCCATAAAAACTCATGCCGCCGCCCAGTGCGCTCATATCTTTCATGCGGCGCATAAACTCGGGGCGCGTGATAAGCATGGGCGCCTCTTTTTCGCTTAGGCTTTCAAGCACTACGGTATATTTTTCTTTGCTTATGATATCTTCTATTATAGGTTGTAGTTCTTTTTTTTGTTCTTCGCTAAGTTTAGAAACGGGGGCATCCTCTTTTTTAATCAGCTTGTCAACCGTATCCGAATCTACACGAACAAAGGCAACCTCTTTTAATGTACTTTCCAGCTTGCCTATAAAATGGGGGTCTAAGGGGGTGTCAAACAAAAGCACATCATAGCCTCTGTCTTGAGCGGCTTGTATATAACTGTGCTGCTCGCTTACATTGTTGCTATACAGGTATATTAGTTTTTTATCTTTATCGGTTTGAGTGGGTTTTATTTTGGCTTCGTATTCTTCTAAGGTGAAGTGCGCTTTTTGCGTGTTGGTAAGGAGTACCAATTTTTGTGCTTTTTCATTAAATTTTTCATCGCTAAGAATACCGTATTCTACAAAAACTTTAATATCGTTCCACTTTTGTTCAAAATCGGCTCGGTCTTTTTTAAATAGTTCTTCTAATTTGTCAGCTACTTTTTTGGTGATGTGCGTTGATATTTTTTTTACGTTCCCATCGGCTTGTAAATAGCTACGCGATACATTTAGAGGGATATCCGGGCTATCGATAACGCCGCGTAAGAGCATTAAAAAATCGGGCACAACATGCTCTACATTATCGGTTACAAAAACCTGATTGCTATATAATTGTATTTTATCTTTAGGGGCTTCAAAGTTGTTTTTTAGCTTAGGAAAGTACAATACGCCGGTAAGGTTAAAGGGGTAATCTACGTTAAGATGAATCCAGAAAAGGGGTTCTTCAAAATTCATGGGGTACAACTCTCGATAAAAATTTTTGTAATCTTCATCGCTTAGTTCGGCCGGTTTTTTTGTCCACAAAGGTGTTGGGTTGCTGATGATGTTGTCCACCTCTATTTCTTTTTGTTCAGGATTTCCGTCTTTATCTTTTTTATCGCCATCGTTTACCCATTCTTTTTTAGTTCCAAATTTTATTTCTTCGGGTAAAAAGCGGCAATATTTTTTTAATAAGGTTTCTATGCGGGCATCTTCCAAAAATTCAGTACTATCATCGGCTATATGCAAAACAATGTCGGTACCCCTGCCTTCTTTTTTGGTCTCTTCTAATTTATATTCAGGGCTGCCATCGCAGGTCCACCGCGCGGCTTTGGCCCCTTCTTTAAAAGAAAGAGAAATAATTTCCACCTCTTTTGCTACCATAAAAGCCGAATAAAAACCCAAGCCAAAATGACCAATCATGGCGTTGGCATCTACTTTATCTTTATATTTTGTAATAAATTCTTCGGCTCCGCTAAAGGCGATTTGGGTAATGTATTTTACAATCTCGTCGGCGGTCATTCCAATACCTTTATCGCTGATGGTAAGGGTTTTGGCTTTTTTATCTAAAACAACGTTTATGGTTGTTTTTCCTATTTCGCCTTTAAACTCGCCCATAGAGGAAAAGGCCTTTAGTTTTTTGGTGGCATCAACGGCGTTGCTTACCAGTTCGCGCAAAAATATCTCGTGGTCTGAATACAAGAATTTTTTGATGATGGGGAAAATGTTTTCGGTTTGTACGTTTATTTTACCTGTTTGCATGGTGTATTATTTTTTTAGGAGCTAATCAATTTTGTTGCCAAAGCAATGCTTTCTGACAAAGAGGCAGAAACCGTTTTATTATGTATTAAAAATAGCAAAAGAAACACAACGCTAAATATGCACATGGTTCGCCGTGTCTATTTAAATAACGTTTATTTGCCTACGCTTTTAAAGAAAGCTTTTGCTTTGTCGTTGGTGGGTTCTAGTTGTTGCACTATTTCCCAGTATTCTTTTGCTTTGGTGTTGTCTTTATTTTTTACATAATAAAAACCCAAGTAGCTGCAAGCCTCAATAATGTTGGCTTTATACGACCCTCCTCGTTCTTCGGGTTTTACCAGCTCCAACCCTTTTTCATAGTCGGGTTTTGCTAACCAGGTTTCGTTTTTAGGGTCTAGTTGTGTTTTTACCCGGGCACGCCAAAAATAACCTAAGGGGTAGCTGGGCGGACTAGCCAAAATAAGATGCGAAAAGGCCGTATCGGCTTTTACAAAATCTTTTGGACCGTAGTAATAAGCTCTTCCTAGTTCGTATAAATCTTGTGCGCTTTGTTTGGCACAGGCTCCTTTTTTTTCGTAGGCGCTAATAGCGTTGGTGTAGCGTTTTGCTTTCATCCAAACTTTACCCATATCGCTGTATAGGTCGCAATGTTTGCTGGGCTCCATATCAATAGCTTTTTGTAATTCTAAAGCGGCTAAAGAATCTTTTCCGGTTTTGGCAAGCAAAGAGGCTTTGTGTTTAAAATCTTCAGGCACATATTCAAATTTTTGGTTGGCTGTTTTGGTAAAAAAGGTATTGATGGCGCTTAATCCTTTTGTAAAAGCGGCGGTATCTGTTTTGTTCCCTAATTCATCATAGCTGTAGCCGGCATAGCGATACAGATATACATTACTAGCGTCTTGTTTTTGTATTTCGTTTATTTGTTGAATAACTTCGGCATATTGTTTGTTTTCAAGTAAAAAACCGGCGTATCGTTCTTTTGCGTGTAGGTTGTTTCCGTTAAGCTCTAAGTATTTTTTTGCAGATTCTACCGCGTTGTTATCTTGGTTTGCCATGTGGTACAATTCGGCCATTTCAATATAAGTGGGGGCAAAGTTGGGCTCTATTTTTACAGCCTCTTTGTACTTATCTAAGGCTAATTGGTAGTTGCGCGATCGTTTCCATAGTTTACCTTGGCGCAGTACTGCTTTTGCCGATTTTGGGTTTAGCTTTTGTGCTTCTTCGTACTCTTTTATGGCGGGAGCTCCTTCTGTAGGGTGCAACGCTAGTAAAGCATCGCCTTTAAAAATATGAGCATCGGCGTTTTTAGCGTCTATTTTTAGAGCGTTGTCTAGTAAGGCAACGGCTTCATTAAGGTTTTGTGTGCCTTGTGGAGCGTTGATGTAGGCATTGGCTAAAGCTACCAACACGCTTGCATTTTTCGCACCCAGTGTTTTGGCTTTAAAAAGGTTGGCGTTGCCATCGGTAACATTGCCTTGTTGCAACTGTATCTTCCCTAAGCCTACGTAGTTTAACCCGTTGGTGGCTTGTAGGTCGGCTCCTTTTTTATACATCATCTGCGCCGAATCTAATTTATTACTGTAGTAAAAATTTTCTCCGTAATAAAAATAGGTTTCTGCTTTGGTAGCATCTTTTGCTAGCAATTTTCTAAAGCTAGCGCCGGCTAAATCAAAGCGTTCGTTTTCGGTTTGTGTAATAGCTTCCTGCAAACTTTGGCTCGTGGCGGGCAGTGCAATAGCCGAACCTACCAGTGTGTAAAAAAAGTGTTTTATCTTCATAAATCTTGGTTTTTTAAGCGCAACAAAAGTAAAAAAATTAATTAAAGTTTATTTTTCATCGGCAGAAGGGCCGTAAATGCCGGGTAGGGGTATGTTTAGCATACGCAAATACACCGATAATTGTCCGCGGTGGTGTATAAGGTGGCTAATTCCTATGCGGCGTATGGCTGCCTGCTTGGACATAGTAGCTACAATATGTGTGCCGTGTTTCATGGTCCACGTTTGGCTTAGGTCTGCCTCATGGGCGGCTTCAAGCGCAGCCAATGCTTTGTTTAGTTGAGTGTGAAAGATATCCAGCAATTCGGCAGTAGATGAGGCTGTTTTTGGGGTAAATGCAGAGGCTGAAAAATCAAATTCGTTGGCCTCTAATATGCGGTACACCCAGCAGGTTGTTTCGGTTATATGAGTAGCCAGGCGTGCCAGTGTGCTCGACTTTTCATGCGGCGTGTAATCGGCTTTTTCAAAAGGAACGCGCTCCAACACTTTGAGTGTGGTAGCCGATTCTGCTTTTAATTCGTTAAGTAAAGAGATTTTGACAGACATGCTGGTGTGTTTTTTTGTGGGCAAAAATAACACTTAGCAAACTTGCAGCAAATTTTGTTTGCTTCTTTTGGCGTTTAATAACGATTTTTAACTACTGCTTCGTTTTGTTGCCGATGCACATTTTACAAAATATCTTTTACTAAAATGTTCTGCTTGTTTTCTGCCAACACCTGGTCAAACTCTTGCATTATTTTATGCACGTTTTCTACTTCTATATTAGAGTGTATAGGCATAATATTTACCCCTTTGTTATCTAAGGTATCTAAAATAAATTTTACAGTAAGTTTACTGTCTGAAATAGCCGGTTGATAAGCCACCTCTTTATCCTTTTCGGTTTTTATTTCACTAAAAATATGGGTTTCTATAAAATCAAAAAGAATCATACGCGCAAGGCGTATAGGCATATCTAAATGCTCGGCAATTTGCACCGCCGTGAGGGCGGGCTTTCCTTCAGCAAAATTTTTAGTTACCAAATTGGCCACCAACAGCGATACTACACGTTTGTAGCGGGTGCTTATGTTTTCTATTTCGGTTTCTAATTCGTATTGATCTACATTTTGATTGGCAAACGAAAGTTCGGCGCCAAACAGAATGATATACCAACTGTATTGTACCCATATTAAAAAAAGGGGCAAGGCGGCAAAACTCCCGTATATAGCATTGTATTTTACCGCGCCAATTTGAAAGGCTACATAGGCCCATTGCAACAAGTCAAAAGCCACCGCGGCTACGATGCCGGCAGAAAAGGCCGATTTGAATTTTACCCGGGTATTAGGCAGCGTTACATACATAAAAGTAAACATGCCGGAAAGCAGCAGCAAGGATATCATTTTTAGCGCCACTTTAAAAAAAACACCAAAATGTGCCAACCACGACAGGCTTTCTACCGAAGTTATTTCTGTATTTAAAAAAAGAGTAACGCTACTGGATAAAAATAAAAGTATGGGCGAGAAGAAGCCAATAGCTAAATAATCGGTGATACGCCTAATGAGGGTGCGCCCCTTTTTTATTTCCCATATTTCATTAAAAAAGTTTTCGATGCTGCTCAATAAATTCAGCAAAGTATAAAATAGCAGTAAAATACCGATACCGGCAATAAGCCCACCCTGTGTGGTTTTCAGCATCTTGTCGGCGTATTCAAAAGCCGGACTTAAAATGGATTGGTACTGGGCAAAATGCTCCAGCAAATAATGCTCTACATTTTGCTGCAAACCAAAACCTTGGGCTATAGCAAAGAGTAGGGCCAATAAAGGTACAATAGCAAACAGTAAATAAAAAGTGAGGGCAGAGGCCTTTACTAAGCATTTCTTTTCGTTAAATCCCTTTACGGCTAAAGTAGTAATACGAAGTTGTTTTAAGAAAAAACCTTTGCTGCCGCTTAAATGGCTAAGGCGCAGCTGCCACATGGTTTGTGTAAAAAACACCCATATTTTTTTTATTACAAAGAATATCTGACGCATAAATCAGCCCAAAAATAATTAATTCTACTTTTGTACCAAATGCTTATGAGTAGTTTTATACAAAAAAATACGTGGCTGGTAGCTGGTTTTTTGTATTTATTACTTATTATTTATTTTGCAAACATTCCTGTTTTTTGGGATATGTACGCGCAAGTACATACAGCGCATTATTTTTTGCAAACCCATTTTTCTGATTTGTTTCCTAACGGTGGCTTCTATACAGACAATGGATATTTTCCTCTTTATGCCGTATATTTAGCGGTTTGTTTTAAGTATTTAGGCTTTCAGTTGTGGGTGGCTCATCTCTCGGTTTTTCCTTTTGTGTTGGCTTTGTTTTTTCAGATACAGCGTTTTTGCGCTTCTTTTTTTTCTTTTAAAAAAACAGCGGCGGTACTGGGGTTGATGCTGATACACCCCATATTGCTTATGCAAAGTGTTTATTTTAGTAGCGAGATAGCGCTGGCTTTCGCTTGTTTTTGGTTGTTGAATTCTTTAATAAACAATAGAGCTTCACACATTGTATTGGCTTCGGTTTTTTTGTGCGCTCTTAATCTTCGCTCGCTTCCTTTTATTTTTTTATTAGGAGTTTATTTTTTATTTTTTAAAAAAAAGAAAGAGGCTTGGTATTTGGTTTTTTCTTTTTTATTAGCGGCTATTTGGCTGTTTTACCATTATTTACACACGGGTTGGCTTATTCAAAATCCAGAAAGCGTAGAGTACCGCAGGCTGATAGGCGTGCCTAAAATGCTACAAAATGTTTTTTGTTTTTTTATTCATTTTTTTAATTACGGAAATGGGGTGATTGTAGCGCTGCTTATGTTGTTTTTATTTTTTAAAAAACGCGGGCACGAGCTGGGTTTATTTGCAGCTTTGTTTGCTGTTTCGGTGCTTTTGTGTTGCATTCCTTTATCAAACCCCATTAACGCGCGCTATTTTCTACCTGTTTATCTTTTCTTTATTCCTTGTTTGGTATGGGCGATCGGTTTTTTATCGTTAAAAAAAAACAGTTTATTTCTTTTTGTATATCTGTTGGCGTTATGGCAAACGCAGTTTGTAACCCCTCCCGAAAAATACGGTTATTCGTGGGATTGTTCTTTTCAAAGTTTAGCATACTTTGAGGTGCAAAAACAGGTTGATGCATATCTAACGGAACGGGATATAAAACCGAAAGAAGTAGATGCCGGATACCAGTTAAACTTTGACGACGCTTTTTATTTAATGAACAACAAGCCCAAACAATATGCCTGGCTTAGCGATACGGATATGCCCACAAATAAATATGTGCTGCAAAGTAATATATGCAATAATTACAGCGCTGAGCGCAACGGGTACATACAACAACAATACGTCATCCTCCAGTCCTTTAAGAAAGGATGGGTGTGCATTGATGTGTATAAAAAAAAGAGTTTTTAGCGCTCTAATCCCGAAAAGAAGAAGGCGGCTTCTATAGCGGCGTTTTCATCGCTATCGCTTCCATGTACTGCGTTGGCGGCTATGCTTTTAGCAAACAGTTTGCGTATGGTTCCCTCGTTGGCCTTTGTTGGATCGGTAGCTCCTATAAGGGTTCTAAAATCGGCCACGGCATTGTTTTTTTCTAATACAGCCGCCACAATAGGGCCGCTGCTCATATAATTTACCAACTCTCCATAAAAAGGCCTTTCTTTATGTACGGCATAAAAATTACCGGCTTGCTCTTTGCTAAGGCGCAAATATCTCATGGCCTTAATAGTAAAGCCGGCTTTGTTTATCATAGCTAAAATAGGACCGATGTTATTGGCTTCTACCGCATCGGGTTTTATCATAGTAAAAGTGCTGTTTCCTGCTGACATAATTTATTTTTTTGGAGTGCAAATATACAATTAAAATTTTTTTATTTTTTTGATGCGTCGTAAATTTCTTTTAGTTTTTGTTTGGTGGCTGATACCTCAGCTAATCGCTTTATAGAGGCGGCATCTTTTTTTTCTGATAAATCACTCTCTTTGTTTTGATACTCTTTTACTAACGATTTTATAGTGTTTTGTGCCGAAAATTTTACGAATGAGTTTTTACCTTTTTCGGTAAAGGTTTTTAATACTTCGGCACCGCTTAGTATGGTGTTATCTTCGGTACAATGTTTTAAAAACTGGCCGTAGTTTCCAATAAAGGTTACGGCATTAAAACCCGTGAAATGCTCTTTTTGTTTTACAAAATAATCGTTGTTGGCATCGGCGCCCAGGTTGGAATATAAATCCATAATAGCGGAGCGAATGCTGTTGTTGTCTTCGTTTTCAAGCGCTTTGGCTTTTTGCATAGCAAGAGCGCTGTCTTGTTTTATTAAAGAGTTAATGCCTGCCGCCATAATAGCATACGATTTATCGTTTAAGGCATCGCTGCATATTTTTTTTACGTCGGCGTCGTTTTTGTATCCATCGGCTAAAAATACAATGGCGCTTGCCCGCACTTTTGTTTTTTCATCGTTTTTTGCGGTGTTCATTAAAAGCGTTTTTATTTCGCCTGCGTATTTTTTATCGGCATCGCCCAGCAATTCAATAGCTTTTAGGCGCAAGCTGTGCCATTTGTCGTTTAGGGCTAATTTTGTGGCTTCATATACAGCGGGCTTATCAAGCTGGCCTTTAAAGTTTTGTAGAGCCTCCATGCGGTCTAAAAACAAGGGTGCGTTTTTGTATTGAAATACATATTCCTCTATTGTTTTATTTTCTGTTTTGCTGCATAGCAGTTGTTTTTCACCATCAAAATTTACAAGGGCCGGCTTAGTGTCAGCCGGAATAGAAAATTCTTCGCTTACTTGGGTAATGGTTATTAGCTCGCGTTTTTTGGTACCATTGGCAAAATAGACATCTACATATACGGGCAGTTTGTATAGAGGCGTATTTTCAAAATCTTGTTTTTGTTCTACTTTTATTTTTACTTGTTTGCCGGCGGCATCGTAGTTGTAGTTTATATCCAGCACAGGGTGCCCGCCCTTGTAGTACCATTGGTTAAAAAACCAGTTTAGGTCTTGCCCGGTAGTTTCTTCAAAAGCCAAGCGCAGGTCGTTTACTTCGGCGTTTTTAAATTTATTTTTTTCAAGATATAGTTTTAGTGAGGCAAAAAAGGCATCATCGCCTACTTGTTTACGAAGCATGTGTAGTATTTGCCCGCCTTTGTTGTAGCTTATGGCGTCAAACATATCTTCTCTGCTTTCATAGGTAAAACGCAGTAATGGAGGGTCTTTTTGTCCTGCTTGCATCAGGTATCCGGTGCGGCTTCCGTAGCTGTGAGCGGCGGCGGCATCGGCTCCGTGCTTGTATTCTTCCCATAAATACTCGCCGTAGGTAGCAAACGATTCGTTAAGAGTAAGGTTGCTCCAGCTTTTTGCTGTAACCAAGTCGCCAAACCATTGGTGAAACAGTTCGTGTGAGATAACGTCTTCGCCGCGGCTTCCGTCTAACAATTCTCTATCGGTTTGATATACAAACTCACCGTGTAGGGTGGCGGTGGTGTTTTCCATAGCGCCGCTTACATAATCTCTGGCTACAATTTGTGCGTATTTTTGCCAGGCAAAGGGAACGCCTAATTTGGTTGAGAAAAATTCAATCATTTCATGCGTCGCGCCAAAGATGGATTTTGCATAGGGTTCGTATTCTTTTTCTACGTAGTACGAAATTTCTTTTCCGCGCCAGGGCTTGTCGGTTACTTTTTTAAATTCGCCTACCCCCATCATTACTAAGTAGGTTGAGTGGGGCAAATCCATTTTCCAATGGTCGGTACGGGTGCCGTCGGCATTTTTTTTGCTATCGGTTAATATACCGTTTGACAGGGTGGTGTATTTGGCATCAACGGTCATGTATATTTCGTCTGTCATTTTTTCGTTAGGGCTATCTACGCACGGAAACCAGGCGGAGTTGCTTTGTGTTTCGCCTTGAGTCCATATTTGAGGCATTTTATTGGGTTCTTCCCCTTTTGGGTTGATAAAGTACAAACCTTTATCGTCGGTTATGGCGTTGCTTCCGCCCGATTTTAAATCATTAGGTTTGGCTTTGTAATCAATAAAAACGGTGTATTTGTCTTTTGCGGTATATTCTTTATCTAAATCTATTTTTATAGAATCGTTTTCATACACATATTTTAAATCGGTGTTGCTTTTGGCGCCCACCAGTTGCACTTTATGGATGTCCATACCGCGGGCATTCAAGTACAATTTTTTTACCGGATAGAAGTAGGGCTTTACATCTAATGTTGCTTTGCCCAACAACCATTGGTTTTCCCAGTCAAATCGCACCTCTAATTTGGTGTGCAGCACATCGTTGCTAATGGGGTTTGCTGCGCGGTATATAGCGGGTGTAGGAGGCTCTGGTTTTTTGTCTATAAAAACCGTATCTATTTTGGTTACGGTAACTACTTCTTTATCTTTTTTGTGTTTTTTTTGGGCTAAAGCGCTTTGCGAAACTAAAAGTAAGGCAACGGCTCCTACCACTAATGTGTTTTTAGACATAATTATTTTTTAAATCGCCTGCAAAGGTGCATTTTTTTTACAAATTAAAGGCTTTTTTATACCAACGGTAGGGTTTTGGGGTTTAGTGGGCGTTTTAACAAGGTAAAAAGATTCCACTATGCATCAGAGAAAATGCGCGGTGTGCGTTTTAACGCTCTTATCTCTATAGAAAACGCTTCTTTCGTTTTTGGTTAAAATTAGTATATTTGCCGCCTTATTTTTAGTGGATATGGATAAAAATTCCTTATTAGGCTTGGTGCTTATAGGTGGCATTTTGGTAGGTTGGCTTCTTTTAAATGGCCCCGACAAAGACGCTATAAAAAAACAAAAACACTTGCAAGATTCTATTGCTCAGGCTGATTTTTTAGCTCAGCAAACGGCTGAAGAGCAAACAGCCGCTTTATCTGTAAAAAAAATAGATAGCGTAGAAATACATTTAAATCAAGATTCTGTTGCGGAAAGTAAATTAAAAAGTACCTACAAAGATTTTGCGGTAGCAGCAAAAGGCAAAAACGAAACGATAGTACTAGAAAACAATAAAGTAAAAATTACCCTACAAACCAAAGGAGGCAACGTAGCTTCTGTAATACTAAAAGAATATACCCGCCCCGACAAAAAAACACCGGTAGAGTTGTTTAGCGCCGATTCCTCTTTTCAATCGTTGATTTTTTTAGCTTACAACAACACCCTGCAAGTACGTACCGATAGTTTGTACTTTGTAGCCGGCGACATAAAAAAAACAAGCGATGAGCAAACCATATCGTTGCGCCTGCCCACCGCCAACCCTGCCTCATACATAGAGTATGTTTATACTTTAAAAAACGATGCGTATATGCTAAACTACCAAATAAAAACGGTAGGTATGCAAAACATTATTTCTACTAATACCGACCAATTTACATTTCAGTGGAGCGTGCTTAGTCCTTCGCAAGAAGAGCATATAGAAAAAGAAAAACAATCTTCTACCGTATATTGGAAGTTTACCGGAGATGAGGTGGATTACATAAACCCCGGCAAAGACGATGAAAAAAGCATTGCCGAAGAGCCCGTGCAATGGGTTGCTCTGAAACAGCAGTTTTTTACTTCGGCGGTAATATGCGATAAAGGCTTTTTAAAAGATGGAGCCTTTGTAAAAACAGCTTCTGATAAAAGCTCGTTGAGCTACGTAAAACGCATGAAAACCGAGCTGGGCATTCCGTTCAATCACGGGGCTAATGAAAGTTTTGAAATGCGCTATTTTTTTGGCCCAAACAAGTATTCTACCCTCAAACAATACGATTTGGGTTTAGAAAAAATGATCAACATAGGTTGGCCTGTATTTAATTTAATAAATAAATGGCTGGTTATTCCGGTGTTTAATGCTTTTAGCAACACCACGGTAAGCTTTGGTATTATTATTTTGGTACTTACCATCATCATAAAAACCCTGTTGTTTCCCATTGCGTATAAAACGTATATGTCATCTACCAAAATGCGCTTGCTAAAGCCCGAGATGGACGCCATCAGCAAACGTTTTTCGGATCCTGCCGATGCCATGAAAAAAAATCAAGAAAACATGGCGCTGTATCGTAAGGCGGGCGCTAGCCCTTTTAGCGGCTGTATTCCGGCACTTATCCAATTTCCTATTTTAATTGCGTTGTTAAACTTTTTTCCGGCTTCTATTGAGCTGCGCCAAAAATCATTTTTGTGGGCGCAAGATTTATCTACTTATGATTCTGTTTGGACTTTTGGGCACGTGCCCATCATCAACAGCATTTATGGCGACCACGTGAGCCTGTTTGCCTTATTGATGTTCCTTTCAACGGTAGCTTACACCTGGGTAAACGCCAAATACCTAACACCCGATACACAAACGCAGATGCCCGGCATGAAGGTAATGATGTACTTAATGCCCCTTATCTTTTTAAGCTTTATGAACTCCTATTCATCAGGTTTGAGTTGGTACTATTTCTTAGCCAACATCATTACCTTCGGACAAACCCTATTGATGCGCAACTTTATTGATGATAAAAAAATTCGTGCACAAATAGAAGAACACATGAAAAAACCGGTAAAAAAATCGGCTTTCCAACAACGGTTAGAAGACATGACTAAACAACAACAAGTTTCGGCTTCAAAATCTAAAAACAAAAAATAACCTATAAAACCATATATCATGAAAAAACCCAACCCGTTTTTATGTTTGCTTATTGTCCTTTTTACAATAAAAACGACCTATTTAAAAGCACAAGACACCAAAACAGATGCCAACACGCTAAAAGGCACTTCAGACGATATGAAAAAAATAATGGCTGATACTTCTAAAAAGCACTGGCAAAAAGGGGGAACCGTTTCTTTAAGCGGACAAGAAGTAACGCTTACTAATTGGGCCGCGGGCGGGCAAGGAGCCATATCCGTAGGAGGGCTTATCAATTTGTTTTTTTATTACCACAAAGAAAAATGGGTTTGGAATACCGATATAAACATGGCCTACGGCGTTATTAAAAACGGTTCCAGCAAAGATTGGCTTAAAACCAACGACCGCATTCAGCTTACCTCTAAAGTAGGGCGCGAAGCCTTTAAAAACGCGTATTATTCAGCCCTTTTTGATTTTAAAACACAATTTGCGCCCGGGTACAATTACCCGAACGACTCGGTACGCATCTCTAACTTTTTGGCACCGGCCTATGGCATTTTAGCTTTAGGGTTAGATTGGCAACCCAAACCCTATCTGTCTTTTTTTATTGCGCCGGCCACTACCCGCCTAACTTATGTAGGCGATAACACACTGGCACGAGCAGGCGCTTATGGCGTACAAGCACAAGTGCTAAACCCGTTAACAGGCGCGGTTATTACTCCTTACAACAACATGCTGTGGCAGTTTGGGGGCTATGCACGCATGCAGTTTCAAAAAGATATTATGACTAATGTAAACTTTGCCACTATGGTAGAGGTGTTTTCTAACTATTTAAAAAATCCACAAAACATTTATGTAAACTGGACTACCCTTACCAGCATGAAAGTAAATAAATTTATTAGTGCTACCTTTAGCACACAACTTATTTACGATCCCTTGGTAAAATACATTGCTTCAGATGGCTCTGCCCACGGGCCTCGCATACAATTTAAACAGGTGTTGGCGGTAGGCTTTACCTACAAGTTTTAGTTGTTGGTTACCGGTTTTAGTTGTTAATGTAAATAAGCCAAAAACTTGATTTTTTCTTTTTTTAAATCGGTTTTTAGGGGTATAGGGCAAATCATGTTGCAAGAAAATGCCCTTACTGGTCTGCTCTTTTTAATTGGTATTTTTTATGGTTCGGCGTGGATGGGTTTTGCTACTCTGTTGGCCGCTCTTGTAGGAACAAGCACTGCTTATTTGTTTAAATTTAGCCCAACAGAAATAGAAAAAGGCGGGTATGGTTTTAATGCCGCTTTGGTGGGGGCTTTTGGAGCTTTCTTTTTGCAAATGAATGTGTGGGCTGTTTTTATTATTGGTGTAGGAGCGGTATTGGCAACATGCTTGCATTATGTTTTTATCCGAATAAAAATACCTGCTTTTACTTTTGCTTTTGTGTTGATTTCTTGGGCTCTTGTTTTTATAGTGCGAGCTTTTTTTCCTTCACTTGCGCTTCAAAGTATTGCTGGAAATGCATCTACGGATAACGCTTTTCTTTTCGTTGTTAAAGGCTTTGGGCAGGTAATTTTTCAAAACAATCTTTTATCGTGTGTGCTTTTTGTGTTAGCGGTAAGCATCAGTTCTCCTATAGCCTCTTTGTATGGTTTGTTAGGAGCTGCGCTGTGTGGCTTTTTGTCTTGGTATTTTTCTTTAGCAGCCGCAGAAGAAATAACGCAAGGCTTAATGAGTTATAATGCGGTGTTGTGTGCTATTGCTTTTTCAGGACTTAAAACACAAAATGTATGGTTGGCCTTGTCAGCTGTGTTGCTATCTTATGCCATACAACTTATTATGCTGCGATGCGATATGATGGTGCTTACCTTTCCTTTTGTTTTAGCATCAGGCTTAGTGGTTTTTTTAAAAGATGTGTGGCAAAAGAAAAACAGAGCCACTTTGTTTTAGCTTTAAGTATTTGCAAACAAAAGAACCTAAAAACTACCTTGCTATTACGCTTTTTCCCTTCACTAAACCGGTGTTAAACCAACCAATGGCGGTAAGGGTGCCGCTGTTTTGCTTGATGTTGGTTTTTACGTTTTCGGGGGTTACGGCAAATAAGCCGCTTTGCGCATTGGTAAGCTGGGTTTGCAATTGGGTTAAAAATTCGTAGGTATCTTCGTTTATAGAAAGAATTTTTACGGTGCAGGTATCGTATCGGTGAATGGGATTTTGGTCGGAGGTAAGCCCAAAAAAAGAAACGCTCCAAAACAAAGGCTTTCCATCCATGCCTTGCACCCCATCATCTTGAAAGGCAATAAGCTGTCGTGGTTGGCTGTAGTACACACCGTTGTTATACACTTTTTCCCAGTAATAATCGGGGCCTATGCTGTCAAAAGCCAATATCATAGGAAAAAATCGTTTGGGGTTTGTGGTATCGTTCGGATATTTATTTTCTACATCGCTTTGCCGGCTTCTAAACACAATAGTATCAACAGCAATGGTGCGGTGTGCCGTAGAGGTGGCGTAGTAGGTGTTGCCATTATATAAAATGTTTAATTGGTAGTTGTGCCTGTATTTTATCATGGTATCATGTGCTATGGATCCCACTTGGTAATAGTTGCCTTTACCATCGTCGGTTAAGGTATATGTTTTAGAAGAGGTGAGATCTTGCAGCAGTACAGTAGCCCCACTAACACCGGGTGTGGGCTGGTTGCTAAAATAAGGTGCGGTAGTGGTAAGTCGTACCTTTTGGGTATCGGCGCCGTTGTCTAAAAAAGCATCTACAACCAAATAAGTAGAGCCGTTAGGTACCGAAACTTGCACCACCTGAGTGCAAGAGCTTAGCAAAGCAAGGCAAGCTACAACAAAAGAAAGAAGGATTGTTTTTTTCATCTGTTTTTAAAATTTAAAATTGTATGTAATGGCCGGAATGACGGTGGATATAACAGAGTACTGCAGGGCCTGGGTTTGAGTGGGCATACTGGGGTTTGCCTGAAAGTAGAGCGCAAACGTATTGCGATGTGCATAAGCGTTGTAAATACTAAATACCAAGCTGCTTTTCCAGCGGCGCTTATCGTTCTTTTTAAAATTGTAAGTAGCCGAAAAATCTAAACGATGATAGGCGGGGTTTCTAAAATTATTACGCATATTAGAGGTATTATACCCTTGCACATAGCCTTGTATTTCAAACCGCGAATCGGGAAAAGTATTGGGTGTGCCGCTTATGTATATAAAATTACAGGATACATTCCAGTATTTATTAAAATCGTAATTAAGCACTACGGCTAAATTGTTGGGGCGGTCGTATTTGCTAGGGAACCACTTATCGTTGCTTAACCCATTTACTTGCCTTAGTGTACGAGAGTACGTATAACTTACCCAGCCTGTAAATTTGCCTTTGGTTTTTTTAAAATAAAACTCGGCGCCGTAAGCTCTTCCTTTTCCTTGCAGTAAATCGCCTTCATAAAATTTATTTAATAACAAGTTAGCGTTGTCTATATAATCCAATTGATTTTGCATCACTTTGTAATATACTTCTACCGAGCTTTCGAACATGTTTTCTTTAAAATTTCTAAAGTAACCCAAAGCCACCTGGTCTGACAGCTGAGGTAAGATGTTGTTGGTAGAGGGGGTCCAAATATCTAAGGGAGTAGAGGCCGCCGTATTGGATACTAATTGTAAGTATTGTGCGGTGCGGTTGTAACTGGCTTTTATGGAGCTTGCATCATTCAAATCAAATTTGGCTGAAAAGCGCGGCTCAAAATTTCCGTATTGGGCAATTGTTTTTAGGGTGCCGTAGTAGCTGCTGTCTTTTAGGCGACGCGAATTATTGGGTATGGTATCGTAATAATTATAGCGCTCTCCTTTACCCATGTAGTTAAACAAAGAATAGCGCAGGCCGGCTTGTACCACAAACCGAGAATTTATTTTTAGCTCGTCGTCTATATACAAGGCATTTTCAAAACTAAATTTATTAGGCAGTATGACCGTATTGCTGCTTCCGTTTGATGTTACAGAAGATTGGCCCGGGTTGAACTGAATAAAAATGCTTTGTCCACCGGCGTGCATGGTGTTTTTGTTGTTGATATAATAAGTAAAATCGGGTTTTACGCTGTAGTTAATAATGTTTGAAGTCCAATCGAAAGCAGTGCCTGTACCCTGGTTTGTAAACCCAATACCGTAATGATAGTTGCTATAGAAGGCGGTGGTATTTAAAAAAAGTTTATCGTTAAACAAATGGTTCCAACGCATGCTGGCCGTGCTGTTTCCGTATTTAAAACTAAAGCCCGCGCCAAACACATCTTGCCCGAAATAGCCGCTCAGAAATAAATTGTTTTTTTCGTTAATGTGATAGTTGAGCTTAGTGGTTAAGTCGTAAAAATAAAATTGAAGATTGCCCAAGGCCGGATTTCTTTTTTTGATAACAGGCCCCGCCAATATATCTATATAGCTACGGCGCACCGCTACAATAAACGACATTTTATCTTTTATGAGGGGTGCCTCTATGGATAAGCGGCTAAAAATAGTGCCAATGCCTCCGTTTATTTGTAGTTTTTTACTGTTCCCTTCTTTCATACGAATATCTAAGATAGAAGAGAGCCTGCCACCGTATTGTGCAGGAATGCCGCCTTTAATAATTTTTACATCTTTTACCGCGTCGGGATTAAAAATAGAAAAAAAGCCAAACAGATGCGAAGCATTATACACGGGCGCTTCGTCCAAAAGAATGAGGTTTTGGTCTATATTGCCTCCGCGTACATTGATGCCGCTGGCGCCTTCGCCCATAGTAGTAACGCCCGGCAAAAGCTGCACCGCACGTATAATGTCTATTTCGCCTAACAGAGCGGGTATGCGGCTTATTTGTTTCATATCCAGCTTGGCTACGCTCATCTCGGTTGATTTTACGTTTTGGTCTTCGCGCTCCGAAGAAACGACTACCTCGTTTAATGCGTTGCTCGCATCGCTCAACTCAAAATTTTGAACTACGTTTTTTTCCGACAAGCTTATTTTTTTTTCTTGAGTAGCGTAGCCCAGGTAAGAAGCTACAATAAGGTGCGTATCAGCGCTAAGGGTTAATGAGTAAAAGCCGTAAGCGTTGGTGCTTACGCCGTTGGTAGTTCCCTTTTCATATACGTTTACCCCAATTAAAACTTCTCCATTTTTTCCGTCTTTTACATAGCCGCTTATGGTGTGTTTTTGTGCCCATAGCGTATGGCAGCACACACATAGAAAAACAAAAAATAATCGTTTGGTTTTTTTCACTTGTTTTTTAAAAGAGGGCAAAGTTACAGAAACTTTTAGGACAGAAGCATCTGTTTAAAATAAGGCACCACACTATGAGGAGTTTTGCTTTAAAGCCCAACGTATTATCATAACAGAAAAGGCCTATCTCATAATTTATCCGTACCTTTAAGGCGTATTTTTAAGTTGTTATGAAAAAAATTTTAGTTGCCAATAGAGGAGAGATTGCGCTACGCGTCATGCGCAGTGCTAAAGAAATGGGTATAAAAACAGTAGCCGTTTTTAGCGAAGCCGATAGAAACGCACCTTTTGTACGTTATGCCGATGAGGCCGTGTGTATTGGTCCCCCACCAAGCAATCAAAGCTATTTGCTGGGTAATAAAATTATAGAAGTAGCCCAAAAGCTGCAGGTAGAAGGCATTCATCCGGGTTATGGTTTTTTGTCTGAAAATGCCGACTTTGCGGCTGCGGTAAAAAAAGCCGGGCTTGTATTTATTGGCCCAAGTCCTGAAGCCATGGACATTATGGGCGATAAACTATCGGCCAAGGCTGCTGCCAAAAAATTTAATGTACCCATGATACCCGGTAGCGCCGGAGCTATTAAAGACCTAAATGAGGCTATTAGCGTAGCTAAAACAGTAGGCTTCCCTTTATTGATAAAAGCATCTGCGGGTGGCGGCGGAAAAGGCATGCGCTTAGTAGAGCGTATAGAAGATATTGAAGAGCAAATGAAAATGGCCATGAGCGAAGCCAAATCAGCCTTTGGAGACGACGCGGTGTTTATAGAGAAATTTGCTTCCGGTCCACGCCATATAGAAATTCAAATTATGGCCGACAACCACGGCAATGTAGTGTATCTGTTTGAGCGCGAGTGCAGCATACAACGCAGGCACCAAAAGGTAATAGAAGAGGCTCCCTCCTCCATATTAAGTCCGGAGATGCGTAAAAAAATGGGAGAATGTGCGGTAAGCGTAGCTAAAGCCTGTAACTACAGCGGCGCCGGCACGGTAGAGTTTTTGGTGGACGACCAAATGAATTTTTACTTCTTAGAGATGAACACCAGGTTGCAAGTAGAACACCCCGTTACCGAAATGATTACCGGCATAGATTTAGTGAAAGAACAAATACGAGTAGCAAGAGGAGAGAAATTATCTTTTACACAAAACGACTTGAAGATTAACGGCCATGCGCTTGAAGTGCGCGTGTGTGCCGAAGATCCTAAAAATAATTTTTTACCCGATATAGGAAAACTAACCACATATCGCATTCCAAAAGGAACCGGGGTGCGGGTGGACGATGGCTTTGAAGAAGGCATGGACATTCCTATATTTTACGACCCCATGATTGCTAAACTTATTGTACACGCTCAAACCCGGCAAGAAGCCATCAACCGAATGCTGCGGGCAATTGATGAATATCAAATAACGGGCGTATCTACCACGCTGCCTTTTTGCTCATTTGTGCTAAAACACCAGGCTTTTACCAGCGGAAAATTTGATACCAACTTCATAAAAAATTACTTTAAACCCGAGATGCTGGATACCCAAAAAGAACAAGAGGCGGCAATAGCTGCTTTGTTTGGCACAATTTTGGTAAATAAAGACGCAAAGGTTGTAAAACAAGACCAAAACAAAACGGTAAGCAAAGCCTCTAAATGGAAAACCAATCGTGTGAATTAAAACAAAAACACGAGATTCTTTTTGTTTGAGAGCGTAAAAATAACAGAATGAACACTGTTGCCACCATACAAAAAAAAAATCATTTCGCGTGTTTGGGGTTGATAGGTCTTTTTTTTATTTTTCAAAAAACACAAGCGCAAAGCACGGCTAATCCTTACGTAAACACAATACAGGTGCCCGATGGGGGCTATAGAGTTACCGCTACGGTAATAGACGGGAAAGACACCGTGCCTTATATCTGGCTTAATTGGATTTATGTGATAGATAAAATGTCGCCCCGAGCCTACAAAAAATGGCTGGAGTGGAACCGCATGCGATATAATGTAAAAAAAGTGTATCCATACGCTATTTTGGCTGCCGCCAAACTAAAAGAAATTGATGTCGAAATGGCTAAAATACCAAGTGAAAAAGCACGTAAAAAATACCTGAAACAACAAGAAAAAGAATTGCAAAAACAATTTGGCACCGAATTAAAAGAACTTACTATTACACAAGGAAAAATTTTAATGAAATTAATAGACCGCGAAACAGGAAAGACTACTTTTTCGATTGTAAAAGAAATGCGCGGCGGCTTTAATGCTTTTATGTGGCAAAGCTTAGCTGTGTTGGTAGGCTCTTCTATGAAATATGAATATAATATAAAAGACCCCTACGACCAACAAATAGAGTTAGCGGTTCGGCAAATAGAAGCCGGACAATTTTAGAAGGTAAAAAACCTAAAAACGATTTTTTTGAAGTCCAATCTATTCATACGTTAAGGCAAAAAAAGAATGCCGACTTTTTCGTATTCTTTGCGAGGGTTTTTTATCTTTGCCTCAAAATTTTTATAATTTATGTCATACATATATCACATACAAGCACGGCAAATACTGGATTCGCGCGGAAACCCAACCGTAGAGGTAGATGTTTATACCGATAATGGAATTATGGGTAGGGCAGCCGTTCCTTCCGGCGCTTCTACCGGGGCCCACGAAGCAGTAGAGCTGCGCGACGGCGACAAAACACAATATCTTGGCAAAACCGTATATAAAGCCGTAGAAAAAATAAATACCTTGCTGCTGGAACAACTAAAAGGCATGAACATCTTTAATCAAAGCGGCATTGATGCAAAAATGATTGAGATAGATGGCACCGAAAATAAAGCCAGCTTGGGCGCTAATGCTATTTTAGGTGTTTCACTGGCGGTGGCCAAAGCGGCTGCCGAGGAGTTAAAACAACCTTTATATCGCTACATAGGCGGGGTAAACGCCAACTTACTGCCCATACCTATGATGAATATCTTAAACGGAGGTGCACACGCCGATAACGGAATCGATTTTCAGGAGTTTATGGTAATGCCCGTAGGCGCAGAAAGTTTTTCAGAAGCCTTGCGTATGGGCACCGAAGTGTTTCACCACCTAAAAGCGGTTTTAAAAAAACAAGGGCTCTCTACCAACGTAGGAGATGAAGGCGGCTTTGCGCCCAACATTAAATCAAATGAAGAGGCGCTAAAATACGTAATACAAGCGGTAGAAACGGCGGGCTACAAGCCCGGGCAGGATATTTATATCGCCATAGATGCAGCCTCTTCCGAATTTTACGACGCCGAAAAAAACATATATAAATTTAAAAAATCAAGCGGCGACGAACTCACTCCCGACCAAATGGTAAGCTACTGGGCCGATTGGTGTAAAAAATACCCCATCATTTCTATTGAAGACGGTTGCGCTGAAGACGATTGGAAAGGCTGGCAAGCACTTACCGAAAAGGTAGGAAGCGAGGTGCAGTTGGTAGGCGATGATTTATTCGTAACCAATGTAAACCGCCTGGCGCAAGGTATTAATCAAGGAGTAGCGAACTCTATCTTAGTAAAAGTAAACCAAATAGGCTCTTTAACCGAAACGATAGAAGCCGTGCAGATGGCACAAACACATGCTTACACCTCGGTAATGAGCCACCGAAGCGGCGAAACCGAAGATACTACCATTGCTGATTTAGCCGTAGCTCTTAGTTGTGGGCAAATAAAAACAGGCTCTGCATCGCGCAGCGATAGGGTGGCTAAATACAACCAACTTCTTCGCATAGAAGAAGAGTTGGGCACCAACGCCCGCTTTTTAGGAACCAGCTTTCGGTTTGCTAAGTAAAGTGGTTCGCTCCGCTAAAAGAAGCATTTGTTTTAAGTAAGATGGCAAAAAAAACAAGAAAAAAATGGCTTTGGCTGCTGCCCTTGCTGTTGCTGTGTGCTTTGGCTTATACGGCTTACAAAACAGTACTGCAACCCAACACATACTTAGATGGAAAAAAGTATAAATTCATATACATCCCTACTAAAAGTACGTATGCCGATGTGTTGAGTTTGCTAAAAGAAGAAGATATTTTGCAAAACCCTCAAACCTTTGAATGGTTAGCAAAAGCCTACGATTTGTCTAACACCTATAAGCCCGGTAAATATAGGGTAACAGCCGGCATGACCAACAGGCAAATTATACGCATGATAAAAAATGGAAAGCAAGAAAAAGTAAAAATTACGTTTAATGCATCTGATCACACCAACGAAGACCTGATACAAAAAATAGCCGATAAATTAGAGATAAGCGAAAGCGAGTTGGAAACCTTTTTTTCTACCCCTACTTCGTTTAGCGAGCGGTATCAAACCAATACAGAAACGTTGCGCTGTCTTTTTTTACCCGAAACGTATGAGCTAAACTGGAATACCCCTTTGCCCGACTTGATGCTGTTAGTAGAAAAAAAGTACAATACTTTTTGGAATGATAGTCGTAAGAAAAAGGCCGGTACGCTTAATTTTTCCCCTTTGCAAGTTATTATTTTAGCTTCTATTGTACAATCCGAATCATCTATTGCCAGCGAGCAGCAACTTATTGCCGGCGTTTATATAAACCGTCTTAATCAAAACATGCCGCTTCAAGCCGACCCTACTTTAATTTTTGCCGTGGGCGATTTTTCTATTCAACGAGTACGTAGCGGAGATAAAGAAATAAATTCACCGTACAATACGTACCAAAACAAAGGCTTGCCGCCGGGCCCTATTTGCCTGCCTTATGCGCAAGCTATGGATGCGGTGCTTAATTACAAAAAACACCATTATTTATATTTTTGTGCCAAGCCCGATTTAAAGGGATATTCCAATTATTCGGTTACGTACCAAGAGCATCAAAAATACGCCGAGGCCTATCAAAAAGAAATGAATAAAAGAGGCATTAATCGTTAGTAAGATGCAACACACTGTTTTTATATGTCTGGGGGCCAATATAGGTGATTGTGTTACTACTTTTGAAAAAGCAAAAAAAAGTATAGAGGGCAGCATAGGCACTATAAAAAAAATATCCAGTTTATATCAAACTCAAGCGTGGGGCATGGAGCGGGCTCCTGATTTTTTTAACCAAGTGTTAGAATTGCAAACTACGCTTACAGCCCCAAAACTAATGGAGGTGCTTTTACAAATAGAAAGTCAGTTGGGAAGAAAGCGAACGAACGAGCCCGAAGCAGCGTACCAAAACAGAGTGTTGGATATAGACCTGCTTTTTTTTGACACCGAAATAATACAAAGCCCTTTGTTGGAAGTGCCGCACCCAAAGTTGCATCTACGTCGTTTTGTGCTTATTCCTTTGCAAGAAATAGCCCCCGATTTTATACACCCTTTATTAAAAAAAAGCATTGCACAATTGGCCTTAGCTTGCTCTGATAGTGGGGGACTGAAAAAAGTTATGATAGCTTGATAAAAGCATCAAATTTTGAAGTTCTTACCTTTGTGTAACTGTTTTTTTGGTTGTTTTTTATAGCTAAATTTAATCTATGAAAAAAACGGTAAAGCAGCCTTTTTTCAGTATTCGTATTTTGTTGTGCGGTAAAAAAATAGAATAATCGCCGCAAATTTGCGGTAAATATTCGTATATTTGCCGCATCATTGTTTTTAATCAATGGCAAAATACATTTACGAACATAAAAATTGGACGAACTTTTCGTGGCAAGACAAAGCTATAAACGCAGTGTTTGGTGAGGTAAAACTAATGCAAGGCAAAATTGTTGGACAAATGAACGCTTTAGGTTTTTCAGCCAAAGAAGAAGCTACGCTCACAGCCCTTACTTTAGACATAGTAAAATCGAGTGAAATAGAAGGGGAATTACTTAACTACGAGCAAGTGCGATCTTCTATCGCAAGGCGTTTAGGTATTAGCACCGCAGGGCTTGTGCCAAGCAGCCGCCATATAGAGGGCGTTGTAGAAATGATGCTTAATGCGACGCAATGCTACGCGTTGCCTTTAACTGAAAAACGATTGTTTGGTTGGCACGCAGCACTTTTCCCAACAGGGCACAGTGGCCCCTATAAAATAGAAGTTGGTAAATACCGAACAGGCAGAATGCAAGTTGTTTCGGGCGCAATAGGCAAAGAGAAAATACACTACGAAGCTGTAAACCCCAAATTGGTTAAAACTGAAATGGGCAAGTTTTTATATTGGTTTAATAATGACAATCAATTTGACCTTGTAATAAAAGCAGCTATTGCTCATTTTTGGTTTATCATTATTCACCCGTTTGATGACGGGAACGGACGTATTGGTCGAGCCATAACGGATATGTTACTTGCGCGTGCCGAAAGCAGTGGCGAACGTTTTTATAGCATGTCAAGTCAAACCTTGATAGAACGCAAACGCTACTACGAAGTATTACAAAAAGTACAACATAGCACAGGCGACATTACAGAATGGCTTGAATGGTTTTTGCATTGTTTGAAAAACGCAATGCTTGCCACCGAAAAAACAACGCAACGCATTTTGCGAAAAGCTGAATTTTGGAAACGGCACGAAAACACGCCAATCAACGAACGCCAACGAACTATTTTGAACATGCTCTTTGACGGCTTTGATGGAAAATTACAATCATCAAAATGGGCGAAGATTACCAAAGTTTCAACAGACACCGCGTTGCGCGATATAAAAAACTTAATAGAGAAAGGCATATTGCAAGAAGCAGATGAAGGCGGACGAAATGTTAATTACGAACTTGCTGATTTTACACTCAAGTAAAAAAAGGGCGTTGATAAAATGAAAATACCAAGGCGAAAAGCACTACCTCCAACACCGGCTTGGCGTCAGTCGGGCACACGAGTTTTTGGTTGAAAAACATTTTGTACGCTTGCCGCCGCCTGATTATTCACGCGCTTACCGGATAGGTCTTTAACAGGAATGTATATGCGGCTTGTGTCGGTGTATAGCGCTATCTATAAAAATAAATGTAAATTTGCCAAGAGATGCTTCGTGTCATAAAAAAAACAGTTCTTGTAGTAGGCATTTTGCTTTTGTTGTTTTTGCTTTATTTTTTTGGTAGCATTTATATAGCCACTCCAAAAGTGGTTTATACACCCGTTACTAAGCTAGAGCGACAAACCTTGTCCCCTCATTTTTATAAAATAAAAAACAACTGGCTTAAAAAAAGCGAAAGCGGTTTGTGGGAATTGTATGTAGAGGGTAATGGCTTTGAGCGCGGGGTGGTGGCGGGTAAGCTTACCAAGGAGTTGGCTGAAGAGCAAGAAACAGCTTTTATCGAGCAAATAAAAAAAATCATTCCGTCGGCATGGTATTTGAATTTTTTAAAATTTTTTGTGGCCTATTTCAATCGGCACTTACCGGAGCACATCACTAGTGAGTATCAGCAAGAAATTTATGGGGTATCGCTATCGGCCTCTGATAAATACGACAACATGGCGCCCAAGTATTATCGTATGATAAACTACCATGCGGCACATGATATTGGGCATGCTCTGCAAGACAAAAATATGGCTGTGGGTTGCACTTCTTTTGGTGTATGGAATGAAAAATCGGCTAACGGAAAAGTATTGATAGGTCGTAATTTTGATTTTTATTCAGGAGATGAATTTGCAAAAAACAAAATAGTTGCTTTTGTAAAACCCGATAGCGGTTACCAATACGCTTATGTTACCTGGGCGGGCTTTGTGGGTGTGGTTTCGGGCATGAACGAAAAGGGATTAACCGTTACTATAAACGCGGCAAAAAGCGATATTCCTACACAGGCAGCTACCCCTATTTCGTTATTAGCCAAAGAAATTTTGCAATACGCTACTAATATAAAAGAAGCATATACCATAGCGAAAAAAAGAAATACGTTTGTTTCAGAATCTATTTTAATTGGGTCGGCGCAAGAAAACAAATGCGCTATTATAGAAAAAACACCCACTAAAATAAATTTGTATCAAGAAGATAGAAACGAGTTGGTGTGCCCCAATCATTATCAAAGTCTCTTTTTTTCTACCGATGTAAACAATAATAAAAACATCATTCAAAGTTCCTCTATATTTAGAAAATACCGCATGGAGCAACTTTTAGGAGAACAAAATAAAATATCGTACCAAAATGCGGCCGCTATTTTGCGAAATCAAAAAGGAATAAATAATAAAGATATCGGTATGGGCAATGAAAAAGCCATTAACCAACTTATTGCCCACCACGGCATTATTTTTTCACCGCAAGAGGGGCTGATGTGGGTATCTACCAACCCTTTTCAATGCGGAGCCTTTGTTTGTTACAACATAAAAAAAGTATTTAATACAGCATCTAATTTGCAAACCAGGCAAGAGATAAAAATAGATAGCCTTACCATAGCTGCCGATTCTTTTTTAGAAAGTCCGTTGTACCAAAAATTTGTGCTGTTCAAGAAAATAAAAAAATACATTTATTTATTAGAACGAGCCAACCCTATTTTACCTTTAGATACCGGCATAGAACAAGCCTTTATAAAAAGCAACCCTAACAGCTACGACACTTATTGGGTTTTAGCGCGGTATTACGAAAAAACAAACGAAAAAAAACAAGCCCAATATTACTACAAGCAAGCGCTTACAAAAGAAATTGCTACCCGAAGCGAGCAAGAAGAAATAAAAAAACAACTAAAAAAAATTTCTTTATAGTATGGACTCTATTCTTTTTTGGGACCCGGAAAAAGTGTTGGAATATCAGCAACAACACCTTTTTAAAACACTTAACTATACAGCGCAGCAGGCCCCTTTTTATAAAAAGCGATTTCAAAAAGAAAAAATAGCGGTTGAAAAAATTACAACACTCAACGATTTTAAATCCATACCCTTTACCACTAAAGAAGATATACAAACATATAATCACGAGTTTTTTTGTGTAAGCCGAGAACAAATAATAGATTATGTTACCACCTCCGGAACGGCCGGCCATCCTATAACGATAGGGCTTACCGAAAAAGATTTAGAACGGCTTGCGCACAATGAATGCACTTCTTTTAAATTAACAGGAGGCTCTAACAAAGAAGTATATCAACTGATGACCACCCTGGATAAGCGCTTCATGGCGGGTATGGCGTATTTTTTAGGCGCACGCAAATTGGGTGCCGGCATTATTAGAGTGGGCAACGGCCTTCCGCAATTGCAGTGGGATACTATAATGCGTGTAAAACCCAGCGCCATTATTTGTGTACCTTCTTTTATTTTAAAGCTAATAGAATATGCCGAACAGCATCATATAGAGTATAAAACTAGCAGCGTGAAAAAAGCCATTTGCGTTGGAGAGCCTATTCGCAACGAAGATTTTTCACTTAATAGATTAGGTAAAAAAATAACAGAAAAGTGGAACATACCATTGTTTTCTACCTATGCATCTAGTGAAATGTCCGCTGCTTTTACAGAGTGTACACACGGAGTAGGAGGGCATTTGCAACCTGATTTGCTTTTTACCGAGCTGATAGACGAGCAAGGAAATCCCACGAAAAAAGGCGAAGCCGGAGAACTGGTAATTACTACTATTGGAGTAGAGGGCATGCCTTTGCTTCGTTTTAAAACAGGCGATATATGCAAATGGCATGAAGAGCCTTGTCTTTGTGGAAGAACTAGTCCGCGTATAAGCCCTATATTAGGCAGAAAAAATCAAATGATAAAATACAAAGGCACTACTCTTTACCCGCCCGCTCTGTATGATATTTTAGATGCAATAGACGAAATACAAAACTATCAAATAGAGGTTTTTACTAATGAAATAGGTACCGACGAATTATGTGTGCATATAGGGTGCGATACCCCCACGGAAACAGTAGAAAAAGAAATAAAAGATATGCTTAGAGCCAAGCTGCGTGTAGCGCCTACACTTATTTTTATGGCAAGCGCTGCTTTACAACAAAAAATCACCAAAGAAGAAAACAGAAAACCCATTATTTTTATAGATAAGCGGTAATTTATTTTTGTACGATTAAGCGCACCACTTGCGGGTTGCCGCCATCTACGCTGCATCGCAACACATACACGCCCGCATCTAAGGTGTTTAATAAAGTACTGTAGTTGTTGTTTGTAATAACATCTTCTTTTTCCATAAGCAAAGAGCCCAAGGTATTGTATATTTGTATGGAAACGGTGTTGCCTCCCCCGGCATATTGAACGGTAAACACACCGTTATTGGGATTTGGAAATACGTTAAACAGATTCTTGTTGTCGCTATTTATGTTTACGCTTACGATATTAAAGGCCTCGCTTTTACCGTTATAGTCCGTTTGTTTTAGTCTATAATACGAAAATCCTTGGTAAGGAGTGCTATCCGTAACCATGTATTTTTTAATTTGTGTACTATTTCCGGCTCCTTTTATTTGTGTTACAAACTCAAAAACGACTCCGTCTTTTGATCGCTCTACTGTAAAAAAATTATTGTTTATTTCTGTACTAGTTACCCAATCTATACCTACGTTATTTTCTTGTGGGGCGGCTGTAAACGAAAGTATGCTTATTGGTAGCACGGCTGGGTCTGTAAGCGTTATATCATCTACCGCAATAGATGGGTCTGTTCCAACTCCATCATCGTTATTTACCCATAAAAATCCTAGTTTTATACCGGGGTTATTATTTGCCGAGGCGGGTAATGTCATAGAAAAAGAGGCCCATTTTCCTTGCCCGCTGCTACAAAGTGGGGTTTTAAATAATGGGTTTATTTGTGACCAAGCAACCCCATTGTAATACCAAAGCGTAGCATTATCATTCGTACCATCACCATTTTCCATAAAACGAAAGGCTAAGGTAATGTTACTATGCCCTGTACAATTAATGGTTGGCGATTCGGCTCGTTTGTTAGTTCCCGTAGAAGTGCCTCCAAAAGAGGAAGTACCTCCTGCATCATAAGAAGCGCCGCAATCTCCAGTAGGGCATAAAGAAAGGCCGGAACCATTAGGAATACTACCTACATGAAGTGTTCTATTAGATCCGCAACCTGTACCACAAGCGCCGATGGCATTTCCATTTTCTTCCGCACTAATATACCACACGTTAGCTTGTGGATCTTCGGGGCCAAGAATAGAAACATTCCAAGGGCCATTGCCACCGGCATTTAAACCGTTAGCTAATTGCAGTTGATTACAACCCGTTCCAAAAGTTTCAGTCCAAAATGTTGTCTGCGCATGGCTCGCAAAACACGATACTAAAACTAAAGGTAACAGTTTGCTCATGAACAGTCATTGGTAAGATAAAGGTACAGAAACAGCACCTGTAAAACAAGAATTTTAAGATTTTTAACACAAATGTGTTGGAGTAGGCTGTAACTAATAACGAGAAGAGAGGTATTTCTAATTTAAAGATATGGCAGAAACAAAATATGTTTACGCTTAAACTATCTTCCCTATTTTTGTACGATTAAGCGCACTACTTGCGGGTTGCCGCCATCTATGCTGCATCGCAACACATACACGCCCGCATCTAAGGTGTTTAATAAAGTACTGTAGTTGTTGTTTGTAATAACCTCTTCTTTTTCCATAAGCAAAGAGCCCAAGGTATTGTATATTTGTATGGAAACGGTGTTACCTCCTCCGGCATATTGAACGGTGAACACGCCGTTATTGGGATTTGGAAATACGTTAAACAGATTCTTGTTGTCGCTATTTATGTTTACGCTTACGATATTGAAGGCCTCGCTTTTACCGTTATAGTCTGTTTGTTTTAGTCTATAATACGAGGTGCCACTAAAAGGTTGATTGTCGTATAATTGATAATGGAGCGAGGTAAGGCTATTGCCTTGCGGCGCTTTTGACTTCAGAGTATTTAATTCATAAAAAGTTTGCCCGTCCCGGCTCCGTTCTATGGTAAAATAATCATTATTTACTTCCGATGCGGTAACCCATTGTACATTTACTTGCGTATTATTTTCTGCGTCGGCCGTAAAGCTAAGTAATTGTATGGGTAAGGGGCTTTTTTGATAGTCAATGGAGCCTAATGTGTAGTAACCCGTAGTTCCGATATTAGCTGCGGGTAACGTAAAAACAACTCGGGTTCCTAAAACAATAGTTGAGGAGGTTGGAACAACCGTAAAATTAGAGGTCGTACTGCCTCTGCCCCAAAGTTGGTAGTTAGAAGCTACGCCTGGGGCCCCTGAAACGCCGTAGTCTTTAAAGTCGAAGTAAATCTGAATCGTACCCCCATTGTTAAGAATATCTGTTTTATTTATGTACCAGTCATTAAGCCAGCGTTCGTAACCTGCCGTGGCTCCAGTAGGCATATATAGCGAGGTGGTAACAGCTGCAGTTGGGCAGGTCATTCCGGCTGTCAAATAATCGCCATTATCTTTTAAATAATCGCTAGCGGTAGTTCCTATAATAAAACCCATACCGCCTGATTGGCGTGTAGCGGCTACGCTATCAGTGCTATTGGTTTTCCCTACTCCGTTTACATAATAAATATAGCCCGGAGATGCAGCATACTGGCTACCGCTAATAGGTATGCCATAATACGTTCCTTGATTGGTTTCTTCTAAAACCCTTTGTGTAGTACTTAAAGGTGATCCAAACACATTTATTTCGGAAATATTACCTTGCATATAACTGTTAAAAATAGGATTCCCGCCAATAGTCATTATATTTGTATTATTTGTACAAGAAGTACTAAGTCCAGAATTTGTTAGAGAGTTTGTCCCGTTTTGCCAAACGTCGCCTTGCGCAGCATTACGCCTAAATGTTCCAGTAGAAAGGCTTGTCCATGTTAAAGGGCCACTCATTCGCCCCCCCGAAGAGGCTGTCCCAATATCCCAATAGGTATTATTATCGTTCCATGGTGCATGTATGTTGTACCGACTTGCATTGGCTGCTGCGCCATTACTAAATAGGGTTCCTGTTATTCCGCTAGTACTTTGTAATACAAAATTAGCAGTAGTTTGATTGCCCGCTGTAGTAGCTTGTACTCCCGTGTATGGAGTGTTTAAGTAGGAGGAAGATGTTCCGAATAAAATAGATGGGTATCCGTTTTGGGTATTTATAACGGCTGCATTTACAATAAGGGGCTGGTTAGCAGCAGTAGCTTGAGAAGCGTCATACCCATTACCGCTCTGGTCATACCATTTGGAAATATAAGCGTTTAGACTTGTTGCGTTTGATGGAGTTGAAAAAGTAGGGCCTATTATATTATAATAAGTACCCTCGGTGTATTGTAAAAAGTTAATATCGGCGGGTGTAGGAATAGTAGCAAAAGTAAGCACTTCGCTTATCCAGCCGTTTAAACCGGTAACACCGTCGGAGCGGGCCCCTAAATAAACAGGAGTGTTATTGTCGCCATAAAAAGTAGCTGTTTGGTTGGTTACAATTTGAGTAGCAGCATCGTAATACGCGTTTACTCCGTTAGCACTAGTTCCTTTTGCTTGATAGGTCCAGATGTTTAGCCCTGCAGCAGCGTTAAAGTTTTTACTACAAGTAAAAAAATTAGCAGAGGTTCCATTCCCCGTTAAAAGAGTAGTGGTCGTTCCGCTTGCGCAATAAAAATCAAAAGGGGAAGGATAATTATTGTTTTTTGTTTTCACTACTAAGCAATTGTAGGTTAAATTTGTTTTTACGGCTGCTACTCCTAAAAAACAAGCCTGAGTTCCATATATATTTAAGTTAGCTGTTTTTAGACAAATAGAATACCCGCTTGCCCCAGTATTATTAAAAAAAATGGAGGGAATGCCATTATATCTATCGATTACGCCTACATTAACAATGCGTGGTTGATTGGCGGAAGCAGCTTGTGAGGCGTCTCGACCGTTACCACTTTGGTCATACCAAATGCTTACAAAACCGTTGTTCCCTCCTACGAAGGATAATAAAGAGGCGGTGTCTAAATCTCCCATAGGGGTAAACCCTATGTTTTTGGTAGTGTTATCGCTGCTGCGGCGTACTTGGATAGCATTTCCCGAGTAGGTACAGTTTAATTTTCTTAGGCTGTATGCCGTGGCCGCGTTGGTTGCTACCCCAGTGAGCGTATTAGCCAGCACTGCAAACTTTACTAAATTGGTAGTATTTAAATCTCCGCAAGAATTTAAGCCAATGTCTAACACAGCATTATCGCAATTACGGCGTACTTGTAAGGCGTTCCCTGTGTAATTAGTGTTTACCTTTCTTATTCCATATTGGGCAAAAGAACCATAGGCATTTTGGGCTTTAACATGCAGGTTAAAACAAAAATAAATTAACAGTAAGAATGTGTATTTTTTTAAACTCATTTTTAAATGGATTTTAAAATGAAAGTGCTAAGGTAAAGAAATATAATGTAAGTTCCTAATAGATGTATTTTATTTAAATGTTATGTGTTGGTTTATTCCCCTAAAACTGAAAATAAATAAAAGGTTGCATGTCGGCACTCATGGCTTGGTACAGCAAAAAAACAAGGAGTACTACCGCCATACTCAATACCGGTATGGGGCTTTTGCTAAACCAAGTTCTATACATGTTTTTAAAGCGTTCGGGCAGCCAATGTATAAAATAACCGCCTGCAATAACCCACAATACTTTTTGATATGAGGCCATGATTTTTAATGTCAAATACAAGCCTAAATGATTTTGTATGCGGTCAAATAAATTAGCAACCGTTTCTAAATCGTCGCTTCTAAACCATATTCGTGTAAAGCTGATAAAAAGGAGGGTAAGCAACATCCAAAAAAATTTCACAGCCGGGTTTTCGCTGCGGTTATTAGGTACTATTTTTTGCCATAGCTTGTGAATAACCAAGCCTAAGCCGTTTAAGCCTCCCCATATCATAAACAGCCAACTGCTGCCGTGCCACAAGCCGCCCAGCAGCATGGTTATCATAATGTTGATGTTGGTATGAATGGTTTTTTTAAAAGAAGCAAAAAAGTACATTAAAACACCAAACACAAAGCCCACAGCAGGAATAAGCCAAAACAACCAAAGGGCGCCGCTTAACAAAATAAAAACGCTGCCTATAAGCGTGATGCAAAGGTAGCTTGCAAGGCTTCCTTGCCGGTTGCCCCCAAGCGGAATGTACAAATACTCTTTTAGCCAACTGGATAAAGAAATATGCCAGCGCTGCCAAAACTCACTGGTGCTTTGCGCTTTGTATGGCGAGTTAAAATTAGTTTTTAGTCTAAAGCCCAGTAGCAGGGCTACCCCTATGGCAATATCGGTATAACCCGAAAAATCGGCATAAATTTGTAGCGAATAGCCCAGTGTGCCCAATACCACTTCTATTCCGCTGTAGTAGTTGGGGTTTTCAAAAATTCTATCAACAAAATTAACTCCTATGTAATCAGCTAACACTTTTTTTGCTAACCCATTTAAAACCCAGAAGATGGCCATACCAAATTCGCTTCGGTATAGTTTGTATGGTAAATTTATTTGATATAAAAATTCATGCGCTTTTACTATAGGGCCGGCCACCAGATGCGGAAAAAAACAAACAAAAAAACCATATTCGAATATATTGTTTACGGGTTTTATTTTTTCGCGATACAAATCTATAATGTACGAAAGCGATTGAAAAGTAAAAAAAGAAATGCCTACCGGCAAAATCAATTTATCTACGCTAAAAGAGGTGCTAAAAAACGAATTGCTAAAATGCGAGAAGTGGTTAAAGAATTTAATATGCGTTCCGAAAATTTGATTGGCACTTTCAGTAAAAAAATAGGCGTACTTAAAATAGCCCAACAAAAACAAGTTAAGACAAACGCTTATGGCAACAAACAATTTCTTTTTCCATATTTTTTTTGACGAAGAAATGCATTTTCCCCAGATATAATCGCTGCAAATGGTAAATAGCAATAAAAGTAAAAAAACGCCACTGGTTTTATAGTAAAAAAAGAAGCTGACTAAAAGTAAATAAATAGTGCGGGCTTTATTGAATTTATATAAAAAGGAATAGCCGAATAGCACGAAGGAAAAAAAAATCCAAAAAAACAAATGAGTAAAAAGCAAGGGTTTATCTTGCTGAAAAGCAATCAGGTTGTGTATTATATCTTGAAAAAAAGAATTCAAGGTTGCTTAGGTTCGTTTGCTTTTTCGTTTCAGCCAGTTAAAAGTGGGTTTGTTGGCATAAAACTGATACCCCACGTTAAGTATAGCCGATAGGGTTCCAAAGGTATGGCTGGCGGTGCCGTTGCCATAGCCTTGTACCAGGCATTTCATATAATCGGCATACGAGGCTTTAACAGTAAATTCTATCACTAAGTGTTTTAAAAAGTAAGCTCTCATGCCTGTTTCTACTCCACCAATGATGCCGGCAAAGTGCCAATCGTTGTTTAAGCGGTGACTAAAAATAGTAACGTCGGTACGCGGCATCACGGTACCTATGCCGGGTTTTACAATAAAGCCTACGCTGTTTTTTTGGTTTTTGCTTGTCCATAAGGCCCAACGTTTTATAAAATTAAGCATCCAAAAATTAGCGCCATCGGTGTGTTCAAAATGAAAATCGTGAGGGGAGGGTATGGAGTCGTACTTTAACGGGTGCCCCTCTACGGTTCCGGTAAAGTGCATGTTTTGTCCATCGGTAACTACGTATTTGGCGTGGTCGTAGCTAAGCTCAATACCAAAATCTTGTTTGTCATTAAAGTAGCAACCTATTCTAAAATTAAATTGTGGAATGGTAACATTAACTAAATCGCTCCACGAGCCTGCAATATGATCAAACTGCGGTTTGTCGTGTGCGGTTACATCATGTATCGTAAAATCGTAGGTGCCGTGCACAGGGTCGTTAGGGCCGCCGTTTCCGTGGTTCACAAAATGAATGGTGCTGTTGGTAAACCAATCGCGGTTATAGCCCCACACGCCATACCAGGTAACTTTTGTTTTTTTGGGCAACAAGGTGTCTTGTGCCGGTAATAAAAAGGGGCTTCCAAAGAGGATAGCAAGAACTAGTTTTTTCACAAAAAATGCTTTTATAGATAAACGAAGCTACGAATATCTAAAATATTTTTAATATCAATAACGCCTTTTTTATGAGTTTTTAAAAAGAATCTTCAATGTCGTGATTGGGATTTCCTCGGTATATTTCGGTATCGTTTTCATCTACTTTATCCCAATTTTTTGAAGCCACGGTGGTGCCTTCTTGCATAAAATCGCTGTTGGGGGTTAAGGTAGTGGGTGAGGTATTGTTGTAAAAAGTGGAATCTCCTTCGGTATAACTTACGTCGGCAAACTTGGCGTATTTTCCTATAAATTTTACGCGCGGGTGGGCGGTAGCTCCGTGGCGGTTTTTAGCAATAAGTATTTCGGCCATACCGCGTGAGGGTTCTCCATCTTCAAAACTATCCATCTCATAGTATTCGGGGCGGTAAATAAACATAACCATATCGGCATCTTGCTCAATGGCGCCCGATTCGCGCAAATCGGATAGTTGAGGTTTTTTGCTTCCGGTACCTCGTTTTTCTACGTCGCGACTTAATTGCGAAAGGGCTATAATGGGGATGTTTAACTCTTTAGCCAAGCCTTTTAGTTGGCGGGATATATAACTTATTTCTTGTTCGCGGTTGCCTCCTTTTCCGCTTCCTTTTCCTGAGGAGTCGCTGCCTTGCATCAGCTGCAAATAATCAATAATAATCATTTGTATGTCGTTGCTTTCTTTTAGGCGACGAGCTTTGGCACGAAGCTCAAATACAGATAGCGATGGGCTGTCATCAATAAATAAAGGGGCTGACGCCAGTTTTTTTATTCGTTCGTTAAGCTGAATAAATTCGTGCGATTGTAGTTGACCTTTTCTTATTTTTTCTTGGTCCAGCTCGGCTTCAGAAGAAATAAGACGGTTTACTAATTGCAGGGAGGACATCTCTAAAGAAAAAAAGGCGATGGGCTTATCAAAATCAACGGCAGCATTGCGGGCTAAGGTAAGCACTAATGCTGTTTTTCCCATGGCGGGGCGCCCTGCTAAAATAATTAAATCGGATTTTTGCCAACCCCCTGTAATTTTATCAACGGTAGTAAAACCGCTTGGCACTCCAGACATTCCATCGGGTTGTTTAGCAGCTTCTTCTATTTGATCGATGGCTTTTACAATCAGCTGATCTATACGTTCTTGTTGTTTGCGCGCGTTGGCATCTACTAATTCAAAAACGCTTTCGGTAGCGCTGTCTAAAAGCTCAAACACATCGGTGCTATCTTCGTACGACAAACTAATGATTTGGGTACTGATGCGGATCAATTCTCGTTGCAGGTATTTTTGTATGATGATACGGGCATGAAATTCGGTATTAGCCGAAGAGGCCACCCGTTTGGTAAGTTGCGATACGTAATAAGCGCCTCCGGCCATTTCAAGTTCTCCGTGTTTTTTTAGTTGGTTTACTACGGTAAGTATATCTACCGCCTCTGAGTCTTCAAATAATTTGCGGATGGCTTTATAAATACTCTTGTGTGCCGGTTTATAAAAAGCATCTTCTTTTAAAATGTCCACTACATTTCCTAAAGCTTCTTTTTCAAGCATCATGGCACCCAATACGGCCTCTTCTAAATCGATGGCTTGAGGTTGCAGCTTCCCATCTAGGGTAAGCGGCGCATAGTTTTGTATTTTTTGCTGAGGTTTATTTTGAGTAATGATGTTCATAACGAAAAGAGTACTGTTTTTTTATTAGGGCTTGCGAAATAGGGGCTTTATTTTCAGACTTCAAAGTACAAAAAATATATGAACTCTTGTAAACAAGTTGCTAAATATAGTTGTTCACATTTTTTTTTGTAACTTTGTGAAAATCAATACTAATATATGCGCACCCTTTTTAAAAGCCTCTTTTTTTTGTTCATATTTTTTTTAGTGGGCTGTAAAAAAGACAAAAAAAACGCCGCGCCGCCCAGCCTTTCTATTTCTACCCCTAATTCGGGGCAAATTTTTCACATGTACGATACGCTTATTGTTTCGGCTCATGTAAGCGATAGCAACCCTTTAACGTCTATTAGCATCGTGCTTACGGATACCAATCACATTCCGTTACAAAACCCGCAAAACGTATCGGTACAATCCAATGATTTTACATTTACCCAAAAATATATTTTAAGCGAGTTTAGATTGCCCACGGGCACCTATATTTTACAAATAACAGCCGCTGATGCCAACAATAATTCTTCGGCTTTTCAATCCATCACCATCATAGAGTCTCCTACTATATGGATGGGCTACAGTGCGGTGTTAAAGTCAAACCAACAAAACATTGTAATATACGATTCGTTAAAAAACTTCAATTGGAACATAGCCCTAACACAAAATTACAACGGCATGTGCTTTGGGGGTTACAATAGTGAGTTGTATGTAAATGGCAACAACAGCATGATGTGTACCGCATATAATACCGTATATAAAACACCGGTATATTCCGTGCAAGCCAACACCAATCAAATTAATTATACGATGCTGGCTACCGATGGACTTAGCCCTTATGTGGGATTTTATAACGGCAATATATACGCATATACCAACACCGGCACACAGGGCACTTCGTATCGTTATTCGGGCACCTATCCTTCTTATCCTTATTATTTTACCACTACTAACAATAGAGACGTTGCTGTGTTTAAAAGCAATGCAATAGGCTACGATGCCTTGGTAACGTTTTACTCCAGTGGGGCTTATTATAGCGCGCTTCGTTTGTTTACCAATACACCTATAAAAAAAGTGCTGGCTGTGTTTCAAAAATCGTACGACAGCTTGTATGTAGTGGGCAACGATTCTACCGGCAAAGGGGTGGTAGATATGTACACCTTTTCGGCGAATGCATTTAGCGCAGGCCCTATACGCGTTAGCGAGCCTATTCTTTCTGCCACGCAAATAAACAAGCAATGCCTCTTTTTTTCTACTCCTACTAAAATACAGTACTGTCAGGCTTTTTCTGCTCCTATGACGGCGCAAGCGGGCGGGGCTCAAAAAATAAAATTCCACCCAAAACTAAACGTGTTGAGCTGTGCCGCGGCCAACAATATAAGCGCATATACGTACACCACTTCGGCGGGCTTTCCTTCCTTGCAGGCTTATGCTAAAATGTCGCTTTTGTTAGCAGATAGTGTAAGTGATTTTGAAATAATCACAAATAAATAATACTTTTAGGGCATGAAATAATCATGTTTTTTTAAACGCAAACAACTATATATGAAAAAAATAGCCGCTCTATCCGCCATTTTATTATGTGCTAAGTTACAAGCCCAAACCCCCGAGTTTAAAGCCAATTACGATGATGGATTTGTGAAGTATAAAATAAAAAGTTACAAGTTGGCCATCACTTCTTTTGATAAAGCCATTGCTATCGTACAAGTTGAAGCGGATAAAAATATAAAAGCGAAAACTTTTTTGAGTTCCGAAAAAAAATACATCAGCAATGTTTTTGCAAAACGAGCAGCTTGTCATTATTACACAGGCAATATGGGCGCTATGCAAGCCGATGCAAACACGGTATTATCTTTAGATTCGAGCAATGCCGATGTGCTTTCTTTGTTAGCCACACAAAAATATAAATCAGGCGAGAAACGCAAAGCCTGTATAAACATTCAAAAACAAGTAGCAAAAGGCAGCGCTATTGCCACGCAAGTTTTTGACGATTGCTTTTGTTGGATAGAGGGCATGAAACTGTATAAAGAAGGCTTAACGGCCGCCAACTTAAAACGATACGACACCGCTTTGGTGAAATTTCAACAAGCCTTGTACATTCTGCCCGATTCGGGCCTTGTGTATGCCGAACGCGCTAAAGTATATTTAGAGACCAATAACAACGAAAAGGCAGTAGCCGATATTCGCACCGCTATTAGTAAAAAAACCAGTAATTATAAAGTGTATTATTTACGTGCTCAAGCTTTTGTAAAAGAAGAAAAGTACGACTCTGCTTTAGAAGACATGAATACCTGTTTAAATCTAAAAAAAGATTTTTACGAAGGGTATCAGCTTCGCGCCGAAATAGGCGAAAAACAAGAAAAATGGAACAACGCCCTTTTTGACTATAAAATTTTAATAAAAATGCGCCCCGATTTTGGTATGAACTATTATAAAATGGCTTTAATAAAACACAACGAACAAAAAGATTTATTAGGCGCTTGCGAAATGTACACCGCAGCAGCAGCTCGTGGGGTAGAAGAAGCAAAGACTATGGCCGCCAACTGCGCCGACCCAAAATATATGAAGAAAAATTTAGCGAAAGATAAAAAGTAACCGTGCATCTTTTTTTTTCTAATATCTTTATCGATGAAAAAACAGTGCTTCTTTCGGCAGAAGAATCCAAACATTGCATCAAAGTATTGCGCCACCAAGCAGGCGATACGATTCATATAATAGATGGAAGCGGAGTGCTTTTTAAAGCTATACTTATAGAAGCTAACTTGCAAAAGTGCGTGGCCGAGATTATAGATAAAACACCGCTATCTATAAATAAAAAATACCGATTGCATGTGGCTATCTCTCCTACAAAAAATGCCGATAGAATAGAGTGGCTGGTAGAAAAGGGAACCGAGTTGGGTATAGATGAATTTTCTTTTATTATTGGTAAGCGCACCGAAAAACCTTCGGTTAAAACAGATAGATTAAAAAAAATAACGGAAAGCGCTATAAAGCAATCCATACAAGGCGTTTTGCCCTTAATAAACGAGCCCATCTCCTTAAAAGAATTTATTGCGCAGCAAAAAAATACAGAAACAAAATACATAGCTCATTGTGCGGAAGGAACGAAAACAGGGCTTAAAACCATGTGCGAAAACAACCCTTCAACGCTTGTGCTAATTGGCCCCGAAGGAGACTTTACAGAAGAGGAAATAAGGTTAGCCTTGCAAAATGGGTTTACACCAGTATCGTTAGGTGCTACGCGCTTGCGCACCGAAACAGCCGGCCTGTTTGTGGCCGCTGCCTTTAAGGCGCAATACGACGGTTAAATACATTTAAAATAATCGAACGGCTCTAAGCAATCGCTGCATTGATACAAGGCCTTGCAAGCGGTAGAGCCAAACTGGCTGATCATTTGTGTGTGTAAAGAGCCACAACGAGGGCATTTTATTTGTTTTGTTTTTCCGGTAAGGAAAGATTTGTCGTTGGTGCTTTCTTGAGGCGGAGCAATTCCGTATTTTCTTAGTTTTTCTTTTGCCTCTTCGTTTAGCCAATCGCTAGTCCAAGCGGGGGTATAAACCAAATGTATGTTCACTTGTTTAACCCCTTTACGGGTTAATGTTTTTACTACATCATCTTCCATCTGTTTCATAGCGGGGCATCCGCTATAAGTGGGGGTTAAATATACCTCTACGGTGTCTTCTAAAATGGTTATTTTTCTAACAACGCCTAAATCAACTAAACTGATTACCGGTATTTCAGGGTCCGGTATTTCGTGTAAAAAAGAGCGTATTTGTTGTTCGGTAAAGCGCATCGTTATGTTAAAAGAAACGGATAAAAAAAGAGCCGCAGATTGCGGCTCTTTTAGTGATTCTTATCGTACTAATTCTAAAAAGCCTTTTTGTTCTACTACGTCAGCCAAGCTGCTGCAGTTAGATTGGTATTTTACTACAAAGAAATAAGTACCCGCATCAGCCTCTACACCTGTGCCGTTAATTTTTCCGTTCCAGGGTTGGTTGTAATCGGTAGTTGAATATACCAAAAGCCCCCAACGGTTATATACTTTTAGCTCGTAGTTTTGGGCTTGTCTGTATATTTGATACTGATTCATATTGTTTTGATAGAAAGGGAAGAAGAAGTCGTTTACTTTATCTCCATTAGGTGAAAATACGTTTACTAATTCTTTCGGCATAAAGGCATTGTAGGTGGTAATTTGTATGATGGTGCGAGCCGTATCGGGGCAACCTCCTTTTTTGTAAGTGGCGTAGCAATATGGAATTAAAGGAGTAAGTATAGAGGCCGAGTCTTTAGTAGTAGAAACACGAATGGTGTCGTTTTGTACAAAACGGCTTGGGTACCATTGTATGTTTACTTTAGCAGAAGGGTTTGGTATCACCAAGGTAGCTAATGAATCTTTAGCACAGTAGTAAGCCAAGATGCTGTCTGTTTTGGGATTTAATAAACCATCTGGAACGGTTAATGCTTTGGCTGTGTCAATACAGTTTCCGTTTCTTACAATACAAGAATAAACTCCGGCATAGGCTTTTGAATATACACTAAAGGCAGGCGCTCCGGTAGCAGACGAAGTATAGGTTATGGGGCTCCACGAAAAACTATACACATCAGGGCTGGAAATAGGGCCAGAAGCCGTAGCCGTAGCTTTTATTTTTCCGGAAGTGTCGTGATAGCACAATGGTTTTTCCAGCATGGATAGAGTTACTTTAAACGATTTCAACGAAATGATTTCTTTATATACGCTTTTACTGATGCACCCTCCTGTTCCGGTAATGGTAATGGTATCGGAATAGGTATAGAAGGCGGTAGTGGTATTCGTAAAAGGGGTTGTGATGCTTAGTGTAGTAGTAGTGGTGGGTGGGGTAATGCCCGGGCCGCTCCAGTTATGAGCGCCGGTAGGCTGCGCCGGATCTATAGTTACTTGGTCTAAATTACAAACGGCTAAGGTGTTGGTAGTAACCGGTATAGCACCACTGGTGGTAAGGCCTACGGTGCTGGTAATAATTTCCATACAAGTAGCGTTGCCGGGCACACTAATGGTAGTGGTATAAACACCTCCGGGTAAGTTGGATACTTGAATGGGCGCGGTTGTGTTGGTGTTAGAACTTCCGTTAGAGCAAGCCCAATTAAACAAGGTGTATGTGTTGGCGGTGCCGGCGTAATACGTAATGCTGCCTGTGCTGCCTGTTGGGCAAGAAGGAAGAGGCGATGGGTTAAACGTGATGTTAGTAACCGCTAACTGCATTTGCAACGAATCTAAACAATGACTGGCAGGGTCTAAATAAGTTACGGTGTAATGCTGATTGTTTATGGTATTATGTGCGGTATAAGTTTGTGCGGTGATGGCTGTAACTACATTTACGGTGTCGTACCAAGTGTATGATGAGCCTGCCGGCGCACTTAAATTTGCCTGACTGCCACACACCGAAACCGTTGAGGTTTGCAAGGTGGGGTTGATGGCCGCAACCGTTATCGTTGTGTCTTTGGTAGGGCAATGCGCCACATTATCAACAATAGCTACCGAATAGGTGCCCGCCGGTAAGTTGTTGAGCGCTGTGGTAGTGCTGGTGCCTAAAGGTCCCGAAGGCCCCGTCCAACTGTATTGAAAAGTACCCGAACCGCCCGTATTAAGAGCTACTGCCCCATTAAGACCGCCCTTGCAGGTAGCTGTAGCGCTGGTGATAGCACTAATAGCAGAGGGTTGTATTACGATATTAAAAGAAGCCGGGCAGCCTGCCGCCGAGGTAGTGTGTACCACAAAAGTATCATTAACCGTAGCCACGGTAGAGAGTGTTTGCGTAGTAGCTCCTGCTATAGGGGTGCTTGTGTTGGGGCTGGGGCCATACCACTGATAGGTAGAGTAGCCCGGAGGAGCCGATAACGTTACGTTGCCGCCCACGGTACCGCAAACGCCTACTACACCCGCCGCTGCAGATGGGTTGGAGCAAGCGGCATCTATATAGCAGTAGCCAAAATGCCCGCCTTGATTACAATCGCTAACAGAAAATTTAATGGTAACGGTGTGCCCTATAGCGGCTTGTAAGTCCAAGCTTACGGTAGTCCATGGTTTGTAAATAACACCCCCGCCGGCACCACTAGCTGCAGCCGTAGTTGATGTACTCCAACCGGCAATGTTTCCCGATGTGGCAATAGCATTGTATTGCGCGCAGGCAGGTTGAAGCCCGGTAGTTAAATCGGTAGTGGTAACATTAAAATAAGGCGATCGGTTAGGGGGATGGCCGCCATTTTGTAAAACCGCCGCATAGTTAAAAATAAATAAATCGTTAGAACTGCCCACTACAAAGGTATATTGAGCTTGTTGCATTTTATAGTTAGTACAGGTATTGTTTAGTAATAGAGAATAGGTGCCGCCGCCGGGCGCTACTACCGGAAACCCGCCGTAATTGTCGATGCCATTTGTGCAAGGAGCCGTGTTGCCCGAAGAACAACTGGAAGGAGGGTTGTTTACCGTAGCATTTGAAGTAGCGTTTACTACTTGGTTAATGACCGTATAAGAAGGGCCAAAGCAAGAAGCGCAGGGCAAGTTGTTACCGCTGTTGTAGCCTGCTATAAAACTCCATCCGGTGGTATTGCCTGTTTCAAAACCGGGGTTTACGCAACCGCTTGAGTTTACTTGCATCGGGGGTTCTGCACCTCTTTGGCTCATCTCGGCGGCAAAGGTGCCGTCTTGCTGTTTTTTCATGATTTTGTACAGCATCTCTTTTTGTGTTTCCAACTCAGCAGGTTTAATACCGTTTCTTTTTGAGGTGGCTAAAATATCGTGTATAGACGATTCGGTTAAGGTCATCCCTAACTGAAATTCTACAGCGCCGTTTTGAGCGCGTGCGCCGCTTACAAAGGCAAAGGCAAGAATAGATAAAAGTATTTTTTTCATGTGTTGATATGATTTTGTTTTTACTTTTTTTTGAAACAATTATGATTAGAATCGGTAAAAAACCGAATCCATTCATAACTACCTCACGTTGTTATTTTTAATTTAGGCGGCTAATATAGCCTTTTTTTTAACTATAATTAGGCTTTGTGAAAAAATAACGCCTTTTTTATGTCGGGCTGTTTTTTTATTAAAAAACCAACCCCGAAATTTAATTTTTTGTATATTTGCGCATCAACGAGCAAACACCCGATAGCGAGCTTATTGCCTTGTACAAGGCCGGCACCAACCGAGATGCCGTTTTTGGCATTATGGTAAAAAAATACCAGAAAAGATTGTATTGGCATATACGCAAAATTGTTTTGGACCATGATGACGCAGACGACGCGCTGCAAAATACGTTTATAAAAGCATGGAAAGGCTTGGATAGTTTCAAAGAAGAGTCTCAGCTTTTTACGTGGCTGTACCGCATTGCTACCAACGAAGCGCTGCTACTTTTGCGTCAAAAAAACAAACGAGCCACCGAATCCATACACCCCATAGAGGAGCAGCTAAGCAAAAATTTAGAAACCGACCCTTATTTTAAAGGCGACCACCTACAACTGAAATTACAACAAGCCATACTCACCCTACCCGAAAAACAACGTCTCGTGTTTAATATGCGCTACTACGACGAGATGCCCTACGAGCAGATGTCGAAAGTATTAGAAACCTCCGTAGGCGCCTTAAAAGCCTCGTATCATATTGCAGCCAAAAAAGTAGAAGAATACCTAAAAGAACATTTAAACCTTATGAGTTGAAAAATATCTAACCATTGGTGAACGAAGAAGATATACATAAAAACAATTTTGATGGGGAGAAGAAAAAAGACGATTTTTCGCTTCCAGAAGGCTATTTTGAGTCTTTTTCAGCCCGTTTGTTTCAAAAAATACACGATTCCGACGAATGGAAGGATTTTCCTGTACTAGCCCGTTTTTCAAAAACAAACCCATTTATTCTGCCCCCCTTCTATTTTGAAAATAAAGAAGAACAAGCGGCCTACCCTTTGCTATTTCAATACAAACAAAATAATTTAAACGCACCCGTTAATTATTTTGATGTTTTGCCAGAAAAAATTACCGACCGTATTTTATTGGAAGAAGAAAAAGCACAATTTGCCTCTTTATACGCCCTAAGAAAAACAAGCTCTTTTGCAGTGCCGGCACAGTACTTTAATTCCTTTACGGTAAAAAAAGAAGCACGCATCATCGCCTTATATAAAGGCATCAAAATTTCGTATAAGGTAGCTGCGGCTCTTTTCTTATTTTTGTGCCTGGGTATTTTGTTGATACCTACTAAAAAAACAAATGCTGTGATAAGCGATTGCCAAACCTTTGCCTGCTTAGATAAACAAGAAATTTTGAACAGCGGATACGTACTGCGCACAAGCGATGAAAGCATCATTGATTTAATAGACGAGAACTCATTAAGCGACAGTTTGCTTTTGAAAAAAAACGGAACAACACAAAAAGTTAAAGTAGAAGACGTGGCAGAAAATATAGATATAAACACCTTAACCGACTAAGTGAAAAAAAGAGCCTACATACTATGTTTTTTTACTTTGCTTGTGGCAAGTGTTTCTTTTTCTCAAAGTACAAAACGAGAAAAAATAGAAGCCTTGCGCGTAGCGTTTATTACCCAAAAACTAAATCTTAATACCGATGAGTCGCAAAAATTTTGGCCTGTTTACAACGAATATCAAGATAAGGTACGGGCGGCCCGCCGCGAATTTAAAAAACAACCCGAAACTTTTACTACCGATAAAGAAGCGCAAGAATACTTAGATGCCGAGTTGCTTTTAAAGCAACAAGAATTATCTTTGCACAAAGAATATTACGAAAAATTTAAAAAAATAATTCCGATACAAAAAGTAGCCTCCTTGCGCCAAGCCGAAGAAGGGTTTAAAAAAGAATTATTAAAACAACTGCAAGGAAAATCAAATGAATAATAATGCGCAAACAGGCACTTATATACATGCCTAAATACGGCTTACTGTGGTTGCTTTTAGTGGCTTTTTCTTCTTTTGCACAAACCGATAGCATTAAAAAAATAAAAACGCCTAAACACTATTTTACCCCCACTATTTTTACCGATTATTACGCCAACCCCTCTATCAATTTAGATGATGGACTGCGCAAAAGCACCAACAACCCTACTGTACGCAACAAACTAAAAAACTATCAATACAATCAATTTGTGGGGGGCTTTTACTTTCCTATTGCTACCAAAGATTTTCATCACGCCGATGGCAGCATCAGCAACTTACACCTATTAGGTACCGGCAATTATATGATGGGTATGCCCAATTTTAGCGGCATCACCAACCATACCTTGCTAAAGGCAAGCGTAGGATTAAGAAGCATTTACAACACCGGAAAAAAACTAATTTGGTTTTTGGATATTACGCCTTTTATGAGTACCGATTTGTCTGCCAATTGTTACACCTCTTACCGATGGGCGGGCGCTTTTTTAGTAGATTATATGGTGAGCCCCTATTTCAGTTTTAGAGTGGGTGTTATGCGCTCTTTTATGTATGGCAATCGCTACCACTTGCCCTATGTAGGTTTGCGCTTTGGACGTTTAGATAAAACTTATTTAAGCATTCAGTTTCCGCGCAACATTACCATCAGCGTGCCGGCCGGAAAGTACTTGCGCCTTAGCGCCTACATAAAGCCTATGGGAGGAGTGTTTAATATGGCCAATAACGATGGGCTTTACACCAAAAACAACGATAAAACTATTTTATACGGACGTTACGAACTCATTACGGGGCTTAGAGTAGATGCTACCTTTAATCAACATATATCTATATTTGCCAGCGCCGGGTTTACTGGCATACGCTCGGTATCTTTGTATTCCACCTCCGAAAATCAGGATAATCAATTTGTATTAAATAATTTTTACAACCAACAAGTGCCCCGCGGTGCTTTTATCAATGCAGGCTTTACCATACGTATTGGCCGAGCCAAAAGCATTTACAACAACTACAGTATTTACGAAACCTTTAACCTAAACACAACTATAGATACGGGCGATAACAATACCAATACCGGAGATGGAAACATACCCAACCAAACCAAAACATCAAAACCGGTTAATAATCTGAAAATAAAAGACGTGCAAGACCTGATAGAAGCGCAGGACATGTACTGATGTTTTTCGTTTTAAAATTCTGTACCTTTGGTGCGTTATGAATATCAACAGCGCTGAGTTTGCTATAAGCAGCCCCGAGGTAAGTAAATGCCCAAAAACACATTTACCCGAGTTTGCTTTTATAGGGCGTAGCAATGTGGGTAAGTCGTCGCTTATCAATATGCTTTGTAATAAAAAAATAGCGCACATCTCTGTAAAACCCGGAAAAACAAAGCTCATCAATCATTTTTTTATCAATCAAGAATGGTATATGGTGGACTTGCCGGGCTATGGGTACGCTAAAGTTTCTAAAACCGAAAGAGAGCAGTTTGAAAAATTTATTTCCTATTATATTTTAGAACGAAAAAACTTAGTGTGTCTTTTTGTATTGATAGATGCCCGCCTGCCCTTACAAATGGTAGATGCACAATTTATGCAATGGCTGGCGCAACATGAAATCCCTTTTTGTATGGTGTTTACTAAAATAGATAAGCTTACTAAAAACGAGTTACATAAAAATATAAGCCATATAGAAAAACAAATGCTGCAATACTGGGAGTTTATGCCTCAATATATACTTACCTCTTCCGAAAAAAAAACGGGGAAAGAAGAACTGTTGCATTATGTAGAAGAAAATATAAAACTATATCATCAACATAAAAACAATACGGCAAAACAGTAGTTTGTATTTTTAATTTTCTGGAGATTTTTCGATGGTGATGCCCATATCTAAAATAAAGGGAAGCGGGTCTATCTCGTTTTTATTGCCATAGCGCATGGCTTGCTCAAAAGAAAAAGTATAGCTGCCTGCTTGTTTAAACCGCGTATTCTTTTTTAGTAAAATGGCGTTATCAAACAAATCGCCCATACCGCTGCCCAGCCAACGCCCCTGCTCATCAGCTAAAATACACTCTACCGTATCCACCGATACGGATTGGTTGGGGTATGTAGTATGTAAAAAAAGAAATAGATTTTTAAAAGGATAACTTTCGGCGTTGCGCACATTTATGTACACATTGTATCGCTGGTTTGTATCTTTAATGGTGGTAGAAAAAGCAATACGTTCTTTTGCCGGCCAGCCTTTATTTTCATCTATTTTTTTATACTCGCTATATACCACATTCTTGTTGCAAGCACTTAAAACAAATACTACAGCGCATATAATAAAAAAAAATCTCATTTACTTTTTATCGTTTCTTTTTTGAGGGTTGTTTCTTCTTTGTCCTTGTTGTTGCGGGCGACGGTTGTGGTTGTTGTTTTTCCTTTTCTTGTCAAAGCGGTTTATATTGCCACCCAAGGGTTGTTCAAAATCGGGGTGTTTCATAGGTTTCGGAGCCACTTTTTGTTGCGTTTCTTCCGCTAATTCTTCCGGGTAAATGCCTTGTTTATTCCACTCTATAATTTGTTTTACCCTATCTACTGTAAGCGGAATAAATACATCCATGTGCCCCTCGTACGAAAACCACATTTGTCTTTTAAAAATATCTGTTTTTTGATGAAAAGCCCTCCCTTTTTTGGTTCCTAATTTTAAGTTATCAGCTTGCGGAAAATCTTTTATAGCATCTAAGTACGAATCTAATTCGTAGTTCAAACAACATTTTAGCTTACCGCATTGTCCGGCTAGTTTTAGTGGGTTTAAAGACAACTGTTGGTAGCGGGCAGCGCTGGTATTTACGGCTCTAAAATCGGTAAGCCAGGTAGAGCAGCACAACTCTCGGCCACAAGATCCAATGCCCCCCAAACGGGCGGCTTCTTGCCGGGCGCCTATTTGTTTCATCTCTATACGAATACTAAATTGGGTAGCCATGCTTTTTATAAGCTCTCTAAAATCCACACGTGCATCTGCGGTATAATAAAAAACCGCTTTGCTTTTATCTCCTTGATATTCTACATCGCTAATTTTCATATCCAAGCCGTGCGTAATAGCTAAGGTGCGGGCTTTGTACATGGTTTCTGTTTCCAGGGCTTGTGCCTCGCGCCATTTGTCTATATCGGCAGGGCGTGCTTTGCGATAAATTTTTTTTATTTCGGGACTGTTGTAGGCTATTTCTTTTCGTTTTAGTTGAATGCGGACCAATTCGCCCGATAGCGATACAACACCTATATCATGCCCCGATTGAGCCTCAACAGCTACTACATCGCCCACATAAAAAGGTTGCGAACCGGTATTTTTAAAAAATTCTTTGCGTGCATTTTTAAAACGCACTTCTACTATATCAAAGGGTTTTTCTCCTTGAGGCAGGCGCATATCGCTAAGCCAATCAAACACGGATAGTTTGTTGCAGCTATCGGTAGCGCAGCTACCTTGCGAACCACAGCCCGTAGGCTTTTCGGTATTATGGGTTTTATCTGTAGAGCAGCCGTTTTGGCAAGACATGTCTGTTTTATTTTTAATGAAAAAACAAAAGTACTGTTTTTTACGGATACTTTTACATATAGGCATGTGCCCTCAGTAAGTTTTTGTATATTTACTTGACGCTTGAGTCGCATCATGTAAAAAAAGAGAATAAAGTGCGTTTATCGGCCCCGTTTACCCCCGTGTTACTTCTTATACGCTCCGTATTTATCTATCAAGTAAATAAAGGCGTTGATGGTGGCCGCTCCCAATTCCAACTCTCGCTTGTTTACATGTTCAAACGTATCGTTGGCAGCGTGATGAAAATCAAAATACCGTTGCGAATCCGGGTCAAAATCAAACTGAGGTACACCCAAAGCTACCAAACGACTTATGTCTTCTCCGCCGTAGCCTTTTTTTATAAGCACAAAATAAGGCTCAAAAAGGGGTTGCCATTTTTTATAGTATAACAAGGTATCACCTTGGGCTTCTACCCCAATGGTACGCGGGGTAAAGCCGCCCATATCGCTTTCTAATGCGGCAATGTGTTTTTTGTTTTTTTCTTGTGCGGCAACTTGTGCGTAGGCTTCGCCTCCACGGGTACCGTTTTCTTCGTTCATAAACGCAATCACACGAAGGGTTCTTTTATTTTTTAGATTTAATTTTTTAAAAGCTCGGAGTTGCTCTATGGTTTGCACAATGCCCACCCCATCGTCGTGGGCGCCTTCGCTACCGGGTAAATCCCAACTATCTAAATGGCCGCCTACTACCATAATTTCGTTAGGAAATTCATGCCCGCGCAATTCGCCCACTACACTATATGAGGGCTCGTCAGGCAAGGTGGCACAATCGCTAAATAAAAACAATTCCGCATTTTTATTTTGTAATAAGCGAGCGCTTAATGTTGCTGCTCCGGCAGCGCTGATAGCAAAGGCAGGTATTTTTTTTGTAGTAAGGGTATCGTAATAATGCATCACCCCGGTATGAGGGTAATCATCGGTGGCGGTTGTCATCGATTTGGTAACGGTTGCTACAGCGCCATATTGGGCCGCTAAGGAGGCGCCACTGCGGTATTTTACCGTATGGGCATAAGCATCGCCGGTGTGGATATAGGTAGGAGGGAAGGATACATTAAAAAAAACGACGGCACCCCGTATATGGGTTTCACCTAACTGTTTTAATTCATCAAACGAATGTACTTCTACCACCTTGGCGCGTAGGCCTTGTTTTGGGGTGGCTACCGAGCCGCCCAATACACATACCGATAGGTCTTCTTTTTTTCCTTGATAAAAGAGTTGCCCCTTTTCTTTGCTGCCCCGTACCCAGTGCGGCACTTGGCAGGGGATTAAATATACCGTATCGGCACCGGCTTGCTGCATGGCATTTTTTGCCCATTCTACCGCTTTGGCGGCTTGAGGGCTTCCGCTAAGGCGAGCGCCTACGTTTTTGCATAAATCATATAGGTTTTGGTGCGAGTGGCTTTCTTCTAAATGGTAGTTGTAAATTTTTCTTATAGTAAGAGAGTCCTGCTTTTCTTGCGCAAGCAAAAAAACAGGTAAGCACATCCACATCACAACAAACCGCAACATAATACAGGTAAAAAACGTTTCTTTTAGAACTTAGCTCTAACCTTGCGAGCGTGTTTTCTATTCTTTTTAAAGAAAAACGAGCCGTAACGGCTTCTATAAAAACTACCGTGCCCGCGTATTACGTAGCTGTAGTTAAGGCTCATCGTCATATAAGTATCGTTATTTTTTGGGTTTCCGCGTAAGTTGGGGTGTCCATCGGGGTTGTTGGCTCCAAAATTATTGGCAAAGCCGGGTTGGTAAGCATTGGCCGCAGCCGTGTTGGTACGGTTGGCTAATGCTCCAGCCATACCGCCTAACGGTATGTAGTTGCCGTGTACATCGTCTAAATAATCGGTAAAAGTAATGCGCCAGTTAAACTCGAAACCTACGCGGTGTTTCTTTTTAAAAGTAAAGTAAAAACCGGTACCTACGGGAATAATGGGTTGCCACAAATGGTAGTTAACACCCTCTGTTTGAAGCGGTTGTAAGGCTACCCAATCGCCTTGATAATAGGCTTTTGGGTTGTGGTGCATAATGCCCAAGCCGGCAAAAACGTAGAAGTTAAACGCGGTTTTGTTGCGATAACTATATCCTAAATCGGGGTTTTCGTAAATAGTAAGTTGAGGTGTTACGCTCAACTCAAAAATATCATTTCTAAAACTAAGATTGCGGTAGTGGCGGGGGGCATACTGGGTAAGAGAGTCGGCGCCTTGTATGCGTAGGTAGGCAAATTGGGCGCGCAGCGAAAGTTTTCGGTTAAACTTGTAACGTACAAAAACAGAAGGATTCCAACGGGTTTCCGCTAATTTCATGTCGGTTACAAAGTCGCGGCGGCTGTGTGTAGTGCCTCCAATATCTCCTAAGTAGTTAGAAACCCCCATAGCTACGCCGTAATCCCAGTTATATTGGGCAAGGGTTGTGAGGCTAATAAGAGTAAAAAATGTAGCAATATACTTTTTCATTCCAAAATAAAATAGTCTGCAAATATAGTACAATTTTATTCCGAACAAAAAATATTATAGACTAAGGGCTTCTTTTTTGCGGAAACCGGCTGCTACCACTAAATCTTTGCTGCCGGGGCTGTATTCATAAAAGCCTTTTCCGTTTTTTGCGCCCAAGTGCCCGGCGGTTACCATATTAACTAAAAGAGGGCAAGGGGCGTATTTGGGATTTCCAAAGCCATCGTGCAGTACCTTTAATATATTTAGGCACACATCTAACCCTATAAAGTCGGCTAGTTGCAGGGGCCCCATGGGGTGTGCCATACCCAATTTCATTACCGTATCTATTTCGGCTACGCCAGCTACCCCTTCGTATAAAGAGTATATGGCTTCGTTTATCATCGGCATTAAAATGCGGTTGGCCACAAAGCCCGGGTAATCGTTTACTTCTACGGGTATTTTTTCTAATTTTTTAGATAAATCCATTATAAGCATCGTTACTTCGTCCGAGGTAGAGTATCCGCGTATTACTTCTACTAATTTCATTACCGGCACGGGGTTCATAAAGTGCATACCGATAATTTTGTCGGCGCGCTTAGTTACCGAGGCTATTTTGGTGATGGATATGGAAGAGGTGTTGCTGGCTAAGATGGTGTTAGGGGCGCATAAGGCGTCTAGTTGTTTAAAAATATCCAGTTTTATAGTTACATTTTCGGTAGCGGCTTCTATAACCAAATCGGCTTGTTTTACCCCTTCTTCTATTTTGGTATGTGTTTTTATATTGTTTAAGGCTTTTGTTTTATCGGTTTCGGTAAGAGCGCCTTTAGCTATTTGTCGGTCTAAATTTTTGGTGATGGTGGCTAACGCTTTCTCAAGCGCGGGTGCGCTAATGTCTATTAGAGCTACTTGGTATCCAAATTGTGCTAGCACGTGGGCAATGCCATTACCCATAGTACCCGAGCCTATTACGGCTATATTTTTTATTATATTCATAATTAAGGTTAAAAATTGGCGGCTAAAGTAGTGTATTTTGCATCAAGAAAGAGAAGATTTTTAACCTTGTTAAGAAAAAATGAAAACAGTACATACTAAAATAAGTACCTTGCGCATGTTTTTTATCACATGAGTAGCGTAAAAGATACTTTTTGTAATTATAACGGGCACCTTATCAGTATTTACGAGCCGGTAGTGTCCTTTGCTAACCGTGCCTTCCGCTACGGTGATTCGTTGTTTGAAACCATATTGGTGGTAAACAACAAAGCCCTTTTTTTGCCCGACCATCTGCGACGCATTAAAGTAGGCATGACAGTGCTTCGCATGAACATTCCCCCTACTTTTAATTCAGAAAACATTGCGAACGCTATTCAAGAGTTAGTAAAAAAAAATGAATTAAAAAACGATACGCGCGCGCGCCTTACCATTTTTAGAAACGAAGGTGGTTTTTACGCCCCCCACAGCAACGATATTTCTTTTTTAATTGAGGTAGAGGATTTGAAGCACTCGGGTGGATATATTTTAAACGGAACCGGCTATACCGTAGATGTTTTTCATGATATAAAAAAACACAAAAATAAATTGTCTAATTTAAAAACAGGAAATGCCCTTATATATGTGCTGGCCGGTATTTATAAAAAAGACATAAAGATGGACGACTGTTTTATCATAAACGAAGACGGAAACGTTTGCGAAAGCATCAACTCCAATGTCTTTATTGTAAAAAACGGAGCCCTATACACGCCTGCTCTTACTGAAGGCTGCATAGAAGGGGTGCTGCGCAAACAAATTATAGAAATTGCTAAAACAAACCGCATATTGTGCTACGAAATACCCATTGCATTTAATACTTTAATGAATGCCGATGAGATTTTTTTTACCAATACCATACAGGGCATTCGGTGGGTAGAAAAATACAAAACCAAAACGTATCAAAATAAAATAGCGGCTTTTTTCACCGAGAAATTAAACGAGTTGATTGCCTAATCAAACCCGATAACCACAAAAACACTTCCTTTGGCTAAAGCCTATTTTAATGCTTAAATTTTTTGTGCGATTTTTTCCTTTTTTTGCCGCCACCGTTGGTGCTGCCCGTACTGTTTAATTGCTGCGGACTGCGCTTTATTAAATCATTAGAGTCTGTGAGCTTTTGAGTTTCGTCCATGCGCAGCGCTCCTTCCGATAGCTCAGCCAGGTGATTAAAAATAATCTCGTCGGACACCACGTCTTTATTCCAAGTCAGGTACGATTTTTTTAGCTGGGTAGCCAAAGTGCGTTTTAATACTTCTTTTTCTTCGCCCTCCTCGTATTTTTTAGCCTTTTCAATAATATCTTCAATAATTTTTCCGTAGTGGCGGTATTTCATTTTCCCTTTAGGGTAGTTTACGCGATTGGGCTTGGTATCAAAAGTTTCGGCGCTAGGCTTGGGGTAGGGGCTATCTACATCTAATTTGAATTTAGAAATAACAAATAGATGATCCCATAATTTGTGAGTAAAATCGGGCACGTCGCGTAAGTGTGGGTTTAACTGCCCCATAACCTGAATAATTACTTTAGCACATCGGTTGCGCTCTTCGCGGTCTTCTATAGAGCAGCAATGCTCCACCATACCTTGTACGTTGCGCCCGTATTCAGAAATAATAAGTCTGGGTAGCTGGGTGTTGTAATTCATTTTTAACAAAGCAAATATTTTTAGGCAAAGATAATCAATCAGGCTTAATTTCAAGGAGTTTCGTTTTTATTTTAAAAAACATTTGGCGTATTGATTTAGAGTTTATACCTTTGCGCCCCCATTTGAGA
>JAFDYI010000014.1 GCA_018267475.1 Bacteroidota bacterium
TGTCGTCATACCATTGGCACTAACTTGCTTATATCCGAAGTATTCTTTCGCTTATACAACGTTTACTTGTTGGCTTGGCGAATGTTTTGTTCGGCTTATTTACAAATACAAATATATACATTTTTCTTACAAATAATCAAAAGGGGAAACTATTTTTTGCAAATTTTTGGTGCTTACATGGGTATAAATCTCTGTAGTGCGGCTGCTGTTATGCCCCAATAATTCTTGTATGTAGCGCAAATCAATGCCGTTTTCTAGCAGGTGTGTAGCGTAGCTGTGGCGCAGCCAATGTAGGGTTACCGGTTTGTAAATGCCTGCTTTGTTTATGCTTAATTTTAGCACTTGTTGCAGGCTTCGCGCATCATAGGGGCGACCAACAAACTGCCCTTCAAATAAAAAAGTTTTTGGCTTGTTGGCTCGGTAATATAAGCGTAGCATTTCCAGTATTTTTTCGCTTAGCGGTACTATGCGGTCTTTTCCCCCTTTGGCATTTTTTATAATCAAGAGCTTTCTTTTGCTATCTACGTGCTCGGGTTTTAGGGCTAATAGTTCGCCGCAGCGCAAACCACAACTGTATATCAGGCTTAACATTGTTTTATGTTTTAGGTTGCGCGGGGCTTCTAATATCTTTTTTACTTCTTCCTTGCTTAGCACATTGGGCAATGCCTTCTCTCGTTTTGGGCGGTGTACTTTTTCTAATTCTATTTTTTTATTGATAACGGTATTAAAAAACAGTTTTACAGCATTTACCATTTGGTTTTGATATGATGCAGATAGTTTTTTTGCGAATATATACTCGTTATTAAATGTTATAATATCGTTGTTTTCTATATCCTCCGGCTGCTTACCATTAAAAAAAGAAAGAAACACATATAATGCGTCTGTATATGTTTTTATGGTATTGGTGCTATAACGTTTGCTGCGCAGGTATCTTTTAAAAGACTCTATATGCTTGCTTGCTTCGTATCGGTATTGCTGTGTTTTCAACCATTCCGGCTTTGCATTAGTTTCTTCTGTTGGTGTAGTAGCTTCTATATTAAATTGCTTTCTGTATGCTTCATTATCCGGCAGATGCCAACACTTTAGTGTGGCGCTCCAACGGGCACCGGGTAGTTTTTTAAATCGCTCTATCAGTTCGTCCTTTTTGTCAAAATAAACAGCTATGCGCTTTTGCTCTTTATGTGTTATGAGTGTTGCGGTAAACATAGCTTGGTTGTGATTCAAAAAAAAGGAAGGCTACGCATCAATTTTAGCGTATTTGGCATTTTTCTCAATAAAATCGCGCCTTGGGGGCACTTCGTCGCCCATTAGCATAGAAAATACGTGGTCGGCTTCGGCCGCATTTTCTATAGATACTTTTCGTAGCGTGCGGGTATCGGGGTTCATGGTCGTGCTCCAAAGCTGTTCGGCGTTCATTTCACCCAAGCCTTTGTATCGTTGCACGCCTACGCTTTCAGGCTTGTCGCCTCCCAATTGTTTAATAAAACCATCTCGTTGCTCTTCGTTCCAGCAGTAGTGTTGCTCTTTTCCTTTTTTTACCAAATAGAGCGGGGGAGTGGCTATATATATATGTCCTTTTTCTATCAATTCTTTCATGTGGCGGAAAAAGAAAGTAAGAATTAAGGTGGTAATATGAGAGCCGTCCACATCAGCATCGCACATAATAATAATTTTGTGATAACGCAGCTTATCCATATTCAAGGCGCGCTCATCTTCTTTAGTGCCCCTAAAAACGCCTAGGGCCGTAAAAATGTTTTTTATTTCTTGGTTTTCGTATATTTTGTATTCCAACGATTTTTCTACGTTCAAAATTTTTCCGCGCAGGGGCAATATAGCTTGATAGTCGCGGTTTCTACCTTGTTTGGCAGTACCACCGGCCGAGTCGCCCTCTACTAAATATAATTCGCAGGCTTGCGGATCGTCGTTGGCGCAATCGGCTAACTTTCCTGGTAGGCCCCCGCCCGACATCACACTTTTGCGCTGCACCATTTCGCGTGCTTTGCGTGCGGCGTGGCGTGCGGTAGCGGCTAAAATTACTTTATCTACAATGGTTTTGGCTTGTTTGGGGTTTTCTTCCAGGTAGTTGGCCAATGCTTCGCTAATAGCCATATCTACGGCGCCCATCACATCGTTGTTGCCTAATTTTGTTTTTGTTTGTCCCTCAAACTGAGGTTCTTGCACTTTTACAGAAATAATGGCTGTTAGCCCTTCTCTAAAATCATCGCCGCTTATTTCTATTTTTACTTTTGATAGCAGGCCGTTTTTTTCGGCATAATTTTTTAAGGTACGAGTTAGCCCACGGCGGAAACCAGCTAAGTGGGTGCCTCCTTCGTGTGTATTGATGTTGTTTACATAGCTCTGAATGTTTTCGCTGTATGAGGTGTTGTATAGCATGGCTACCTCTACCGGAATGCCTTGCTTTTCGCCCTCTACATAAATGGGTTTGTCTATCAAGTGCTCTTTGGCGCTATCAATGTATTCTACAAATTCAACGATGCCTCGCGTAGAAAAAAAGGTTTCAGAAATAAAATTTCCGCTTTCATCTTTTTGGCGCTCGTCTGTTAGAATAATTTTAATGCCTTTATTTAAAAAAGCCAGTTCGCGCATGCGGTTAGCCAGGGTGCTGTAGTTGTACTCGCCTACGGTAAAAATGCTTAGGTCGGGCTTAAAGGTTTGTATGGTGCCGCGGTAGTCGGTAGTTCCTACTTCTACTACTTCGGTAGTGGGTTTTCCGCAGCTGTATTCTTGGGTGTATATTTTACCATCGCGGTGCACTTCGCTTTTCATGTATATAGATAGGGCGTTTACACAGCTCATACCTACTCCGTGCAAACCACCCGATACTTTGTAGCTGTCTTTATCAAACTTTCCACCGGCGTGTAGTACGGTCATCACCACCTCTAAGGTTGATTTTTTTTCTTTAGGGTGCATTTCGGTGGGAATGCCCCGCCCGTCATCTTTTACGCGAATAGAGTTGTCTTCTAAAATAGATACGAAGATGTTTTTGCAATATCCTGCTAACGATTCATCAATAGAGTTATCTACAATTTCATATACTAAGTGGTGCAAGCCTTTTACGCCTATATCGCCAATGTACATGGCAGGGCGTTTGCGTACGGCTTCTAATCCTTCTAATACCTGAATGCTCTCGGCGCCGTAGGTTTTTTGTTCGGCTGTGTTTACTGTTTCTTCCATAGAATATATATATCTCGTAAAGATACAGAAAAATCTTGAAAATAGCCTGTAAACTTGCTAACAAGTTATCCTATAAAAAAGAGCATTTTGACCTCTTTTTATTTCAGTATTTGTGATAGTGGCTGCGCCTTGTTCACGGCTTCATATAATAGTTTTTGTATTTGCGTACGAATACCGCTTTTTGCCAATTTATTTTCGCCGGCATCTGGATATACCCTGTTGGATAAAAACACATAAACCAGCCCGTTTTTTGGGTCGGCCCACACCATAGTGCCTGTAAAACCGGTGTGCCCAAAACTTAACGCCGAACAGGTTGCCGCTACCGGACTTTCTTTGTTGGGCGCTGTTTCGGGTTTATCAAAGCACAAGCCTCTTCGGTTTTTAGGGCAGTACAGGCAGGCTTGAGTAAATTCTTTTACTGTTTTTTTGTTTAGCCATTGCACGCCTGCATAAAAGCCTTCATTCATGTACATATTCATAAGTATAGCCAGGTTGCTCGCATTAGCAAATAAACCTGCGTGTCCGCCCACACCTCCCAGCAGGGCTGCGCCGGGGTCGTGTACATAACCTTGCAGTACTTGTTTTCTAAATTTGGTGTCGTTTTCGGTGGGAGCTGTTTGTTTTTTTTCAAAATATCTAAGAGGTTTGTAGCAAAGGTTGTTTAATCCCATTTTTTGATAAAATGTAATTTCAAGGTAGCTGTCAAAAGGCTTTTTGGTGAGGCGCTCTACTATTTTTTTTACATAATAATAACCCAAATCGCTATATAAGTACGTACCTTTTTTTCCTAATGGACATTGGTCTATTTTTTTATACAAGGTGTCGGTAAATTCGGTTCGCACAAACAGGCTGTCGGCCACTTGGGTTGGATATTCGCTTGTTTTTGTTTTGCTATAATATCCTTCTTTGTAAGAGTTGTCTTTGTTTAATGTACTCTGATAAAAAGGAATCCACCCAGGCAACCCGGCCTGATGCGTTAGCATTTCTTTAAGAAGAATGTCGCCTTTGTTGGTTTTTTTTAGCTCGGGTAGGTAGTGGCTTAGCTTTTGGTTTATATCTATTTTTCCTTGTCCGGCCAAATCCATAAGGGCTAAGGCGGAGGCCGCTACTTTGGTTACAGAGGCTATATCGTATAGGTTTTGATTGTTTACGCTATCCGTATCTTGGTATGTAAAAGTTCCGTACGATTGGTTTAGAAAAATTTTTCCGTTTAATGCGGCTACTATTTGGCAGCCCGGATAACATTTATCTTTTATGCCTTTTTTTGCGATGCTGTCTATTTGTTGTAGCTTTTTTTTTTCAAGCCCTAACATAATAGGCGCTACTTGCTGCATACGAAATGTTTTTTCTATTGCAATGCCTGTATATCGTTTGAAAGAGGTGGTGCTTACCGGCAGCTTTCCGTTTATACTTAGTGCGCCAGCCAGCGCATCTGATGCGGCTTTTTGGGTGTAATTGTTGTATTCGTAGGCTTCTAATACCGCTTTTGCTTGTAATAGGTTTTTAAATTTATTGATAAGGTAGGGGTTTGAAAATAATACCACGGTGCTTGGTTTTATTTTTAGCAGGCTATCTATAAAGGCTAGACTGGATGCGCTTGTACCAAAGTTGTCGTCGGGCTTTTGATTGGTTTTATTTACTTGAATGATAAGAGCATCGTATTGGGCTATTTTTTTATACAAGCTATCATATACGCTTTGTTTTTCGTTGTGCGACAGGCCGTAAAAGTCGGTTTTTAGGTATTGTGCTAAATTTTTAGAAAAGAGATTGGGTTCGGAATATCCAACCGATATTTCGGCGCGTTTTAGGGTGTCGGCTGGTATAGGAAAAACGGCGTTTTGGTTTTGGAGTAGGGTAAGGGCGCTTTCGTATAGTTTGCTGTTAAGGGCGGTGCTTATATCGCTGTTCCACTCATCGGTAAGCAGACGCGTAGGGGCAAATTTATTTTTAGGCAAGCCGCACCAGTATTTTACTTGCAAAACCTTCTTGCAGCGGGCGTCAATTTCGGTTTGTGTAATCTCGTTGTTTTTTATGGCTTTTTTTATTTCTGCTATCGCTTTTGGCACATCTTCGCTAAAGAGCAGCATGTCGTTTCCGGCTAAAAGAGCTTTGCAATCCAGCAGGCCGGGCTTGTTGTAGTTGGCCGCTCCTTTCATATTTAGGGCATCGGTAAATATCAATCCTTTAAACTGTAAACGTTCTTTCAATAGGTTTTGCACAATTTTTTTGGATAAGGTAGAGGGAATGTTTTTTGCCGTATCGAGTTGCGGGATAAATAGGTGGGCAACCATAATGCTACCCAAGCCTCTTTCAAAAAGATATTTAAAGGGGTATAATTCTAAGGTATCCAACCTTTCTAGAGAATAGGGTATAACGGGTAGTGTTTTGTGCGAATCTTTATCGGTATCGCCGTGCCCGGGGAAGTGTTTGGCGCAGGCCAATACGTGTTCATCTTGCAAGCCTTTCATATATAAATATGCTTTTTGAGCTACGGCCGTTTTGTCTTCGCCAAAAGAACGCATGGATATTACGGGGTTGTTGGGATTGTTGTTCACATCGGCTACGGGAGCAAAGTTTACCTGAATGCCTACCTTTTTGCACTCGCGGGCTATTTGCCGCCCCATGTAATAGATGAGGGAGTCGTTTTGCATAGCCGCTAAGGTCATTTGGCGTGGGTATTGCATGGTGCTATCCAGCCGCATGGCTAATCCGTATTCGCCATCTATACTCATCAACAAAGGAGTTTTGGCTTTTGTTTGATAGTAGTTTACCAGTTTGGCTTGCCGCACGGGGCCTCCCTGCATAAAAATAAGTCCGCCTATATTGTATTGACTAATTAAACTGTCAATCCCCCTAATATGCTTGGCATCTTTGTTACTCCAGGCGGCCACCATAAAAAGTTGCGCCAGTCGTTCGTCGGGTGTAAGGCTTGCCATTACGGAGTCCACCCACTTGCTTTCACTTAAAAAAGGAGGGGTGTTTTGAGCCGTTATATTCGTTTTAAACAGGTTACATAAAGAGCATAAAGCTACCCATATCCATACCAAAAATATCTTTTTAAAAATCATGGCATAAAAGTACCGGAAGATAAGGCTTGTAAAGTAGAAAGGTGTTACAGGTTGCTAACAAAATTTTGTTTACGACCAAGCTCAGGTTAAAACCAATCGCTTTATCTTTTTAAAGAAAAATAAAATTATTTGAAGCGGTAAAACTAATTGATTTTTACTATATTAGCAGCCTTTAGATGAAGATACACTTTATATATATGGTTTTTCTTCTTACCTCTGGTTTGCTTTTTTCCTTTACGGAAAAGCCTGTTAAACCGGTGCCTCACAGCTTACCTAAAAAAGATACAGCAAACCTAGGCTACAAGCCCATTTCGCAAAATGAATTGGTTTATTTGGTGGATAGCATTTTGGACTTAGACAGCATATCGCCCGCCGTTATAAAGATGCTTAGCTATTACAAAACGGAACTTGACCATCAAAAAAACGAAAAACTAAGCACCTTGCCGGCCTCTGAGCTATATACCGATTTTGACGACAAAAACTGCTTTGTGCCTGCCGCCAGCGAGTGCGTGCCCGACACTCTAAAGCTGGCCTTAACCAGCGACTCCCTAGGTTCTTATTTTGCGCCCATTTGCGGGGTTATTACTTCTAACTACGGTTGGCGCGATAACCGCATGCACAAAGGCATTGACATAGACCTAAACCGCGGCGACCAAGTACACGCCGCTTTTGATGGCATGGTGCGCCTAGCAAAATACAATGGAGGGTACGGCAATGTGGTTATTGTTAGGCACTACAACGGTTTGGAAACGGTATATGCACATCTTTCTAAAATAAAAGTAAAATCGGGGCAGGTAGTTATAGCCGGGCAAACCATAGGCTTGGGAGGCGCCACCGGCCACGCTACGGGGTCGCACTTGCATTTTGAAGTACGTTTTATGGGGCACGCTTTAAACCCTGCTCAGTTTATATCCTTTACCGAACATAAAATTTTAGAAGACTCGCTCGTTATCAGAAAATCAAAATACGGCATGTTGGCTCTGCCTGCCCACGCTACTGTTTACACCGTGCAGCGCGGCGATAGCTGGTACGAAATCATAAAGCGATACGGCATAAACAGCAAACAGCTTTGCGCCCTAAACGGTACTACCACGCGTTTTTACCTGCGCGCAGGGCAAAAAATAAGGGTTAATTAAGAATTTAGTGCTGTGACATTAGAATGGTTTCCTGTCTTTTGTAAAATTTTGAAAATAAATTTTGAGAAACCAAATGGTTGCTATATATTTGCAACCGATTAGTTTCTTAATTATAAAGCTAAAAAAATAAAATGAGGCGAGATGTTTTTCAAGCAATAGCAGATCCTACAAGGCGAGCCATTATTGCTTTAATTGCACTACAGGCAATGACTGCGGGCGCTATTGCTGACAATTTTAATATAACCCGGCAAGCCGTTTCAAAACATTTGCGCATTTTAACCGAGTGCGAATTAGTTCAACAAAGTCAATTAGGTAGAGAAGTTTACTATTCACTTGAATTCGAAAAAATGAAAGAAATAGATAATTGGATAGGGCAATATCGCAACCTTTGGGAAAGTCGCTTTAGACAGTTGGACGATGTGTTGGTTCTATTAAAAAAACAAAAAAAATGAAAAATAATAGCTATTGCGCCTTTTTACGCGGCGTAAATGTAAAAGGAACTGCCATGAAAATGGCTGAAGTTTGCTCTGTATTTGAAAAGGAAAATGTGGAAAAAGTTTCATCAATATTAGCTTCTGGCAATATCTTGTTTTCTTCCGATAAAGATAAAAAGCAATTAAAAATAGTGTTAGAAAAATCATTATCTACACATTTTGATTACGAGGCTTTTCTGTTTATAAAAAGTAAAGAAGAAATAGAAACACTTGTAGTCAAAAATCCGCTATCTTTTAGTGCTGCTTTTCATGTTTATGGGTTTGTAGGTATTGATGGGATTGAAAAAATACTAGCAGATGAGTTTGAAAAATCAAAAAAAATAAATGGAGAAGAAGCTAAAGTGGAGGCAAATAATTTTTACTGGAAAGTGCCTAAGGGTAATACTCTTGATTCTGAATTTGGGAAAATATTGGGACAAAAAAAATTAAAAAATTATTTTACTTCCCGCAACATAAACACCTTTGAGAAGGTTTTAAAAAAGATGTAACTTATAATCAATAAATAAAATGAAAAAAAATCCAGCATTTGACTTTATCGTAGATAAAGCAACCAAAACGATTCGTGTAAAAAGAGAATTTAATTCCGAACTTTCGTTAGTATGGGATGCTTTTACGAAACCTGAAATTCTTGATCAATGGTGGGCTCCCAAGCCTTTTGCATCAAAAACAAAATACATGAATTTTGAAGTTGGCGGAAAAAGATTTTACGCTATGATAAGTCCGGAAGGCCAAGAACATTGGTCTATTCAAGAGTACACGGCTATTTATCCAAAAACTCATTTTAAAATGAATAGCTTTTTTTCTGACAAAGAAGGAAACCCTAATTTACCCGGATCTAATTGGGATTTAAACTTTAGCGAGGAAAATGGAACAACAAAAGTGAGTATTACTATTTATAACGAATCTCTTGACAGGATGGAAAGCATGATAGAAATGGGCTTTAAAGAGGGCTTCACAATGGTTCTTGAAAATCTTGATAAATATGTTGAAGAAAAGTTTATACTTCGCAAGCAAAATAAAGTAAGCAAGAAGCCAAGGGTATCAAACTATTTAAATTTTGACGGGAAAACGGAAGAAGCTTTTTTGTTTTATAAGTCGGTTTTTAAAACGGAGTTTTCAGGAAAAGGAATTCAACGTTTTGGCGATATTCAAGCGAATGCAGGCAGCCCGCCTATTGCAGAAAGTATTAAAAATATGATATTGCATGTAGAGTTGCCAATTACAGAAAACTATGTTTTAATGGGCACAGATGCACCAAAAGAAATGGGATTTACAATAGTAAAAGGTAACAATATGCACATTTGTATTGAGCCTGAAACAAAAGAAGAAGCAGATAGATTGTTTCAGGAACTGTCTATAAAAGGTAGTATTACCATGCCCATGGCTGATATGTTCTTTGGCGCCTATTTTGGGGAATTTACAGACCAATATGGGATTAATTGGATGATACATTTTCAAAATACGTTATGATGATAACAGCTTTGCGCCCTAAACGGCACTACCACGCGTTTTTACCTACGCGCAGGGCAAAAAATAAGGGTTAATTAGCATCGTAAGCCTATATTTCTAGTATTTTTATACCGATTATTTCAAAAAATGAATCGCGCTTTTTTTTCTATAAAAAAAATATTGTTTTTTGCAGCCCTCTTGCTGCTATCTTGCAAACATTGGCAAAGCACGCAAACACAGGCTCAGCACCTGGTGGCAAGCGAAGCAGGGATAGATAGTAACGTCGTAAAAACCATAGCGCCCTATAAGCAAAACTTAGACGTTAAAATGCACGAAATTATAGGGATGGCTCCGGCAGCTTTAGTAAAAAAACTACCAGAAAGTACTTTGGGAAACTTTTTTGCTGATGCTATTTTTGAAAAAGTAAAAAATACAGCGGGTATAGATACGGCTTATGCTTTTGCTTTATTTAATACGGGCGGTTTGCGCGCTTCGGTACCCGAAGGAAACGTTACAGTAGGTACCATGTACGAGCTGATGCCTTTTGAAAATAAATTGGTGGTATTAAAAATAAATGCCCAACGTTTACAAAAACTGCTCAATTTTGTGGCCACCAAACACGGAGCGCCCGTAGCCGGTATTCGCTTTGCTATTGATGATGAAAAAGCATCGGATATATGGATACAAGGAAAACCTATAAATTCCGAAAAAAACTATTATGTAGCTACCAGCGATTACTTGGCTCATGGCGGCGACCATTTTTTTGAAGCTGAAGAAGTTTTTGAAACAGCAGAAACGAATATGCTGCTTCGTGATGTTTTAATTGAGTATTGCAAGAATAAAAATAAACAAAATCAACCCCTAACAGCAACCTTAGATGCCCGAATACACTACACAAAATAGAAGAGATTTTTTGCGCTATATGTTTGGCAGTTCTGCTGCCTTAATGCTAAGCGATAGTATGTATGCCGAACATCTATATCAAAAAGAAAACATAGAAAAACTAACTATTTTATACACTAACGATGTTCATAGCCGTATAGAGCCTTTTCCCAATAACGACCCTAAATACCCTAACCAAGGCGGAGCAGCCCGAAGGGCGGCCATCATAAAAAAAATACGAAGCGAAGAAAAAAACGTGTTGTTGCTAGATGCCGGCGATATTTTTCAAGGCACCCCATATTTTAATTTTTATGCCGGCGAATTAGAGTATAAATTGATGACACAAATGGGGTATGATATAGCCACTTTCGGAAATCATGATTTTGATTTGGGTGTAGAAAACATTGTAAAGCAGCTGCCTTATGCAGGTTTTGAATTTGTTTGTGCCAACTACCAATTTAAAGATTCGCCTTTGGAAGGAAGAATAAACCCATACAAAATAATAAAAAAAGGTTCCTTAAAAATAGGCGTATTGGGTTTAGGCATTGAACTGCAAGGTTTGGTTGAGAAGAAAAAATACGGCGCCATACAATATCAACAACCTATCGAGATAGCACAAAAAACAGCGGCCATCTTAAAACACGATAAAAAATGCGATTATGTAATATGCCTGTCTCATTTAGGCTATGATTACAAGGAAAATAAGATAAGCGATACTGTTTTGTCTGAAAAAACAGAAAACATAGACCTTATTATCGGAGGGCATACCCACACCTTTTTAAATGAACCCAAGCTTAAAGTCAATGTCGCTAATAAGCCGGTGTATATTACGCAGGTAGGCTGGGCGGGTATATGGTTAGGACGTATAGATGTGTCGTTTAGCAAGAGCAGCAAGCATCAAGCAGCTATAAGTTCTGTGTTAAAAGTATCTTAAAAAAATACGCAGCACAAAAAAATACCACATAATAAAAAATAGTTTACTTTTGGCTAAATATAAAAAGCAAAAAATAAAATTATGAAAAAACTTTTTTACATCAGTCTTTCTGCAAGTACTTTGTGGCTTACTTCTTGTGGAAACAGCGAAAATAAAACAAACGAAGCTGAATCAACAGGCGCTGACAGTACGCAGCAAACAGTCAAAAAAGATACAGCACCTAGTGCGGTAGATGCTACGGTGCAGTTTAAATTTGATTTTGCAGTAGCTAACATTCCTTCGCCTGCACAAATCATCAATAGCTTTTCGCAAAAAGGCTCGGTGTATAACCCCACCTTGCTAAACAGCCCCGATAACACAAAAAAATACAATACCGATTTTGAAAAAGCCATTGCTTTGGGTGTCTATAATTTAGATATGAGCTATGCTATAGCCTATAACAACGGAGGGGATATGATGAAGTACTTTAAATCTTCTATGACCGAAGCCGATGCCTTAGGCTTAAAATCGGCCATTGACCAAACTATGGGCAAACGGGCGCAAGATAATTTGAGTAATAAAGACAGTCTGTTTAAACTTATAGACCAACTGTATAGCCAAAGCGATAGTTACCTGCGCAGCAACGAGCGAGTGGAAACAGCTTCGCATATTTTTGTAGGCAGCTGGCTAGAAACTTTATATATTATTTGCCAAACCGGCCTTACGCAAACCGATGCTACTCAAAAGAAAGACACCTACCAAGAGCTTTGGAACCAACGCTTGTATCTAAAAAATTTAATGGATTTAATAGCCGAATTTAAAAGTGCAGACAGCAAAAAATTAAACGCCAGCCTAGAGCCTATTTACAAGCAAATAGCGGCTATAAAAGATGCTAAAGATATAGATGAAAAAATATTTGCCGGCATCTCAGAAAAAATAGCGGCTCTTAGAAAACAGCTTACAAAAAACTAATTTTCTTTTTTTGGCACCCAAATTTTTGTTGGTAATAGCGGGCCCAACAGCTGTAGGTAAAACGGCTTTGAGTATTCGTTTAGCCCAGCATTTCTCTACCGAAATCATATCGGCTGACAGCAGGCAGGTGTATCAAGAAATGAGTATAGGCACAGCCAAGCCAACGGCTGATGATAGAGAAAAAGCAACTCACCACTTGATAGATTGCGTATCTATTCATAAACCGTATAGCGCCGGAAATTACGAGCTAGATGCTTTAAAAAAATTAGATGAGCTATACAGCCAGCATCAAGTGGTGGTACTGTGTGGAGGTACCGGTTTGTACATTAAGGCGCTATGCAATGGTTTTGATGAGGGTTTAAAAAGCAGCGAGCAGATACGAAGGCAAATCACAGAAATGTATCAAAAAGAGGGACTGACATGGCTTCAAGCAGAAGTAAAAAAATGCGATGAAACATACTATCACGCCGCTGACAAACAAAACCCGCAACGTTTGATGCGAGCCTTAGAGGTGTATTTGGTAACCGGAAAAGCCTACTCCTCTCTTAGAAAAGAAAAAAAAACAGAACGCCCTTTTATTCCTATTAAAATTTTTGTAAACGAAGAAAGAGGCGTTTTGTATCAAAAAATAAACAACCGAGTAGATGCCATGATGCAACAAGGTTTTCTTAAAGAAGCTGAAGCCTTGTACCCATACAAACACGAGTTAGCCCTTAAAACAGTAGGATATACCGAGTTGTTTGATTTTATAGAGGGAAAAACGTCGTTAGAAAAAGCGGTTGAACGTATTAAGCAGCATACGCGCAACTACGCTAAACGCCAGGTTACTTGGTTTAAAAACGATACCGACTACGCCATATACAGCCCTAACGATATAGAAAAAATAATTTCCTTAACAGAAATTACCATGCAAAAAGCATAAGGTTCGTATAAAATAGCGTTATTTGTACAAAGAAAAAAACATGGCTAGTCGTTTAAAAAACTTATCGAAAACAGAAGGCGCTATTCCCTCTGCAAAAAACATGAAATTTGCTCTTGTATATGCCGAGTGGAACAGCGAAGTAACGAATGCTTTAAAAGAGGGGGCTATCAAAACATTGCTAAAATACGGCGCTCATAAAAAAAACATTTTTATACACGCCGTGCCCGGTAGTTTTGAACTTACTTTGGGCGGGCAGTATGCAGCCCTTTACACCAAAGCCGATGCGGTTATCTGCTTGGGCTGCGTCATTCAAGGAGAAACGCGCCATTTTGATTTTATTTGCGATGCTGTTTCTAATGGAATTACCGAATTAAATATAAAATACAACAAACCCTTTGTGTTTGGAGTGCTTACTACACAAAACCAAAAACAAGCACTGGATAGGGCAGGAGGAAAGCACGGAAATAAAGGCGACGAAGCCGCTGTTACCGCCATAAAAATGGTGCACCTAAAAAATATATTGTCGAAAAAGAAAAAATAATTTTTTATGATAGAAACCATAAAAGAAAAAATACAAGACTCTATTCGGTTAAAAAACGCTTTGCTTAACAACCACCAAGTATTGGATTTAGTAGAAAAAACAGCCCAAGAAATTATTGCTTGCTACCAGCAAGGTGGCAAAGTACTTTGGTGTGGCAACGGAGGCTCCGCGGCTGATTCGCAACACTTAGCAGCCGAATTAAGCGGCCGCTATTATTACGACAGACCTCCCCTCTTTAGTGAAGCCTTGCATGTAAACACCAGCTATGTTACGGCTGTGGCAAACGATTATTCGTACGACGAAATTTACGCACGATTAGTAAAAGCTATGGGAAAAAAAGGCGATGTGCTAATTGGTTTATCTACCAGTGGCAACTCGGCTAACGTAATAAAAGCATTGCAAGTGGCTAACGATTTAGGGCTAATCACGGTAGGTTTTACGGGAGAAACAGGTGGGAAAATGAAAAACATTTGTAAATATCTGATAAATATACCCAGCCGAGATACACCGCGCATACAAGAGTGCCACATGCTGTTAGGTCATAGTATTTGCGAGTTGGTTGAAACGCATTTATTCCCAAAAAAATAATGCTGAAAGAAGCCATTATATTAGCAGGAGGCTTTGGCACACGGTTAAAAGAAGCAGTGCCCGACCTGCCCAAACCTTTGGCCCAAGTGGCAGAAAAACCTTTTTTAGATTATTTGCTTCAATACCTTGCTCACTATCAAATAAAAAAAGTAGTGTTATCCGTAGGCTATATGGCCGAAAAAATACAAACAACATACGGCACCACCTTTAAAGATATAGAAATAGTTTATTCGCACGAAGAAGAACCCTTAGGTACCGGAGGTGGGATACGCTTAGCACTGGAAAAATGCAAACAAGCCGATGTACTGGTATTGAATGGGGACTCTTTTTTTGATATTGACTTACGTGCTTTTTACGACCGCCACAGCGAAGCCATATCCGACTGCTCCTTAGCCTTACGTAAAGTATCCGATGCTTCTAGGTATGGCACCATTACCTTAGGTGAATTTGATATCATACGCTCTTTTGCAGAAAAATCAGAAACAGAAAAAAAAGAAGGCATTATAAATGCAGGCGTGTACATCTTAGGGCAGGATATGTATTTTCAAAAAACACCGGCCGGTAAAAAATTTTCCATAGAAAAAGATTTTTTTGAAAAAAAAATAAGTAAAATAAACATGTATGGTTTTTGTTACGACAATTATTTTATAGACATTGGCATACCCTCCGATTATCAAAAAGCACAAAATGATTTTAAAAAATACAACTATTGATACTACATGGACTTTATTTTTGGATAGAGACGGAGTGATAAACCGCCGCATAGAAAACGACTATGTAAAAATACTGTCCGAGTTTGAGTTTTTAGAAGGCGTAGTGTCTGCTATACAAAAAGCCACTCTTTTGTTTGGCAAAATAATAGTAGTTACCAACCAACAAGGCATTGGAAAAGGTATATATACCGAAATGCAACTACACCTTATACACAGCTACATGCTTGATGAAATTGAAAAGCAAGGAGGGAAAATAACAAAAGTGTACCACTCGCCACACTTAGCTTCCGAAAACCATACGTTTAGGAAACCCAATATAGGCATGGCTTTGCAGGCAAAAAAAGAATTTCTGGATATTGATTTTTCTAAATCTATTATGATAGGAGACTCTATGAGCGATATGGATTTTGGAAAAAATGCCGGAATGAAAACTATTTTTATTTCAGATGAAAATATAGTGAACGATAAAATAGACGCCTGTTTTCCCTCGCTATTAGAAGCTATAACGTATCTACAAAAAACAACCGTATGCTAAAAAAGATAGAACACATTGGTATTGCTGTAAAAAACATACAAAGCAGCAACGAACTATTTAAAAAACTTTTTGGAAAAGAGTTATATAAAACAGAAAACGTAGAAAGCGAAAAAGTAACTACTTCGTTTTTTATGTTAGGCGAAAGCAAAATAGAACTGCTGGAGGCTCAAGATCCCAATTCGGCTATTGCTAAGTTTATAGAAAAAAGAGGCGAAGGCATACATCACATGGCTTTTGAAGTGGACGATATTTACGCAGAAATAGAACGACTGAAAAAAGAAGGCTTTGAAACCATAAACCCGGAACCGAAAAAAGGAGCCGATAATAAACTCATTTGCTTTTTACACCCCAAAACTACAAACGGAGTTTTGATAGAACTGTGTCAAGAAATAAAAGCATAACACACCTATTTATCTATGAAAAAGCAAGACGCCAATGATTTTAAAATGATAGCTACTACTTTTTTTGGCTTGGAAGAAGCCTTAGCTGCCGAGCTGCGAAAGTTAGGAGCAAAAAATGTAGAAGCCCACAACCGTGCCGTTAGCTTTTATGGCGACGACGGCTTTTTGTATAAAGCCAATATCTGCCTACGAACCGCTTTAAGAGTATTAAAACCCATAGCTACTGCTTCGGTTTTTAATGATGAAACCCTGTACGACGAAATTAATAAAATAGCTTGGGAGAAATACTTAAACGTAGAACAAACCTTAGCTGTTACCGCCGTACTAAACACCGAAAATTTTAATCACAACCAGTATGTGGCACAAAAATGCAAAGATGCTATTGTAGATAGATTTAGAGATAAATTGGGCAAGCGCCCTTCGGTAGATAAAATAAACCCAGACTTTAGTCTTTATGTTTTTATCTTTAAAAATGAAATGACTTTAATGTTGGATAGCAGCGGCGTGCCGCTGTATAAAAGAGGGTATCGCGAAAGCACCAACTTAGCCCCTATAAACGAATGTTTGGCGGCGGGCTTAGTATTGCTTAGCGGTTGGGATGCGCGCCTGCCTTTGTACGACCCCATGTGCGGCTCCGGTACTATTTTAATTGAAGCCGCTTTAATTGCAGCTAACATTCCGCCGGGTTACTATCGAAGCAGTTATTGTTTTAAAAAATGGCCTGATTTTAACGAAACACTTTACAATACCATTTATGAAAGTTGCATCAACAAAATAAATAGTAATAAGCCCATATTGATAGGTACAGACATTTCGCCTAATGTGCTGCGAAAAGCAAAAGAAAATGCCGCTTCGGCTAAGGTAGATGAGATGATACAGTTTACCCAGTCTAACTTTTTTGAAGCTACTTTTGGCGCCGAAAAAAAATACACCCTTATTATGAACCCTCCCTATGGCGAGCGCATGAATAAAGATGAGCTAACAACTTTGTACAAAACCATTGGTGATACCTTGAAACACAAATACAAAGGATCTTCGGCTTGGATTATCAGTTCTAGCATAGAGGCTTTTAAAAGCGTAGGATTGAAAACATCGCGTAAAATAAATTTATACAACGGGGGCTTGCCTTGCAAATTCTGCAAATACGAAATGTACTAAAACAGTCCCTATTTTACCGTTTATTCTTTCACAAACTTTTGCGAGTATATGCCTTGGTTGCTTTTAGCGCGTATAAAATACACGCCACTGGCCAGGCTGCTAACAGGCAATACAGCATAACCATTTAATTGCGGATATTGATACCCCCCAACTACGTTGCCCAACATATCAAAAACTTCAATAGTTGCGTTTTGCTGAGGTTCCGAAAAATGGACATATAAATTAGTGCTGGCTGGGTTGGGATATACCGTTAAAGAAAGACTTGGTTCTTTTATTTTCTGAATGCCTACCGAATTCAGGTTTAAGCAAGAGGGAAAATCGTTGTTGTCAAACCAACGCTTAATACGTTGATTGTCTTTTTTCGCGCTTTTTATTAAACAAACTTCTTCAGTAACAAAGCCTCCTACGGTATCATACATACAGGCAGCCGAATCTTGGGTAAAGACATAAGCATAATTAAGCTCAGTACTTCCGTATGCCGGCAACGAAAAAGGGCCAACTCCCAGCATAAAACGCCTATCGCCAAAGGCATCGCCGGGGGTATTAAACTCTGCCCAGTTTGGATATGCAGTAGGGGTAGCTACCGGGTTGGCATAAGTGCCGCCTAAGCCCATACCATAAGGGTCGCTATCATAAGGGTACAAATATTTGCAAACCGGGTTTGATGCGCTTACAGGGGTAAAACCTAAGTTTCCATAGGTCATTTGTACGCCACCACTCTCCCACACACCCGCCATAAGGTTGTAGTAGGATTGGGCTCCGAAGGGGGTCCCGTTTAGAGGAGCTCCTGTATTGCTGTAATAAGTAAAATTGCTCATCAGGCATTGCTCGCCGGGTTCATCTACCAAATAGTTGTGGTTGTTGTCCACCCCATCGTGCGGGTAGGCTAAGGGCCCTGTAAGCACATTGCAAGAAAACACAGGTAAGTTGCTATGGTAGCCGCTTAAAAAATCATAATCAGGATCCCAGTTTTCTCCGTTATAGGTATAGCCAAAATTATTCATTACATCGCAGCCTATATAGTCGTCTAAATAATAGCCCAGGTCTGAGTCCACCCACAAGTCCATATAAGTTTGGTTGTAGTTGTTAGCGCTTCGGTTGTATATTTTGTAATCGTAAAAGGTAGTGTTGTTTAGTACTTTATTGCTATCGGCTATGCCGGGGCAGGTATAAGCATAGGCGCTGGCTTGCACTTCTACCCCTAAATTTTGTGCAGACCCGGTTTCGGTGTGTTTGTTGGCATTGTCGTTAAAAACCCACCAAATCATTTGGTCGCCTTTTATGAGAGGGTAATCGCCTTGCATGCAGTTATAGTGCCCGTCGTGATTTACATCTACATAAGGCGCTAAGGTTTGTCCGGGGTAGGGCGAGTTACCGGGCCAAGTAATAAAATCAGCGGGCGGGGTAAACAAGCCGCTTTGCACATTACCTGCTGCCCAGTTGTACATAAAGTTAGCCACATCAAATCGGTTTATTTTCCAAACACGGTTGTAGTTCATCATCATAGCGCTGTCTATATTGGCATTGTGCGCCGAATCTAAGGGGCCCGGCCAAAAATCGTAGCCGTTTTGTCGGTAGGTCATAGCGGCCATGCGCAGGTTGTTGCTATTGTCGTAGCCTCCTATCCAAAAGGCGGAATTATACACCGGGCTTTGCATTTTTTGTTTTGAAGTAAAATACTTGGTAGTACTGCTTAGTACATCACAATGAATTTGCGAGTTGGGCGTCATCATAGCATTGATGTTGTTGATATCTAAAAATTGCGAGTTGCTGTTAGATGGATCAATAGCGTGTATAGTAGAAGCTGTGTAATCATACGAATAAAGAATCATTCCGGCCCCTGCGCCTGCAGCAGAACTATTTAAATTAGTAAAGAAAATTTGATGAGAGCCTTTATCGTGTACGGCAATGGTGGGGTTGTTATTGTTTGAAGTAGGTGCAAACATAGACGCATATCCACCAGGCAAATTATATGAATACCAGTCTGTATGGGTTACTTCATGAGTGCAGCCTAGAGCAAATTTCCCGTTAATCAATTCATTACAAGACATAAAAGCAGCGCCTCCTTTTGGCCCTGTAAAGATGCAGCCTACATTAAGGGGGAAATGCCCCATTCCGAGCGAGTCTTGTGTTTGTTGTACGGAAAACAGTTGTTGCACGGGGTAGAAATGAGTTCCATCGTATTTTATAACTCCCGAACCAAAAGTACCTAACCATTTGTTGTGCCAGGCATCTACATAAATGCAATTTACGGTAACGGTGGTGCTGGGTACTACATTGTAAAAAGTAAAGGCCGTCCCATCAAATTTTTGCAAGCCGCTTTGGTTTCCTATCCATACGGCGTTGGGGTTTTCGGCTGTGATGCAGCCGATATAATTGCTTTGCAAGCCGTTAGATATGTTGTAATTGGTGCAGCTGGTACCGTTAAAAACGGATAGACCGCTGTGATGGGTGCCGGCATATACCATGCCGCCGCTACAAGCAATAGAAATAACGGTGTCGTTAATAAGAGCCGAATTGGCTGTGTTGTAAGTAGTAAAGGTGCTGCCGTTGTATTTGGTAAGCCCTATGTTAGAGCCTATCCATAAATTATTAGCAGCATCTACCGCCAAAGCATACACTTGGTTGGAGGGCGATAGCGCGGTAAAAGCAGGAAACGTATCCCACTGGGTACCATTATAGCGCAGCAGTTGAAAAGAATTGGCGTTTTTAAAAGAAAATCCGATCCACTTGTTGCCGGTACTATCTATTACAAAAGCGCTTCTTTGGTGCATGTTTAAGGGGGTAATTGATGCGCCTGTTATGGTAGTGGGGTAATTGGTAATACCCATACCTGCTTGAGCCTTGATGCTTATATTTGCTGCTATAGCAAAAACCAAAAGAAAATAAAAATGCCTCATATTTTTTGTTTTAGTGGGTTTGTACTTCGTTTCTCTGTTACAAAGATAGAATGTTTAAAAGCAAAAAAGGAACATTTTTAATATCTGGCGGTATTTTTTATATATCTGGTCGGTTTGGGCACAAATTCGGTAAAAAAGCATTTTATAAACAGGAAGGATTAAGCGACATATTTAAGTTGAAGTAGTATAAACGTTCACCCTCTTTCATAGCCAACTGTATATCTTGCGGTTGGGCTAAGGTAGCTTTTTGAGAAACCGACGGCGCTTTATGCACCTGCCTACAAGCGGTGCAAACATTTCGGAGTTTACGGTTGCCCGCTGCATCATAAGTATATTGCTCTTTTTGTGCTTGCATGGCAAAACTTGCAAAGACCAGTAAAAGTAATGTGAGTGTTTTTTTCATAGTGTTTTATCCATTAGTGGGTCAATGCTTAAAAACAAACCCAGTTTGCTGTCGTAAATACGCCCGTTCATATTTATCAGGTCAAAGTTTTGTAAATGCTCGTGCCCGGTAAAGCCTCGGTAAATAATACCTGTGGGCGGCCGCACGTTGGTATAAGTCCAGTCGTTTGGGTTTCTATACCTGCCCCAGGGGTCAAAGCTTTGTTCGGCACGGGTTGCGCTTAGTTTTACTACAACTGTATCTTCGTTGGCTTGTATGTTTTTTGCAAAGCAAAGTAACAACAGCACAACAACTATTTTACTGCATTTGCTTTTTATGTTATTACTGTTTTGCATTTTTACTAAAAGTGATTTTCTGATACATTACCCGGGATATACACTAAAACTATCTGTAACATATTTATCAAGGCAAATAAATAAGATAATTAACAGCATAATAATTAGGATTATAATTATGACAACTTTTTTTTTCATTAGCGTATATTAATTGAACCATATATTGCCGAATAAGGGTAATTAGCAAATATTGCATTATTTGTATTATTACCGTAATACCCTAATGTAACTTGTCTTCCTGAATATGGAATTTCACCATAATAAGGGGCAACTTCAGGATTAGGTATTAAATCAAATTGCGGTAGGTGTTCGTGTCCGGTAAAGCCTCTGTATATTATGCCTGTTGGTAGTTTTACTACAACCGTATCTTCGTTGGCTTGTATTTTTCCAAACCAAATAAATAACAAGAAAAATATGTATATTATCCTTTTCATTAAATGTTATACTTATTTTCTAAAGGGGAATTTTTTAAAAGAATAAGTCTTAATTCCTTTGCCGTATTCGTGTACTCCTATTACTTGTTTTTGAATGCTTTTTGAGTTTAAAATTTGTGATATGTTAGTTATTTTAGTGTCTGAAGTATCTTTAATAGAAATAAAGTAAGTGTTCTGTCGTTTTGTTTGTTCATCAGGAACAATATTAAAGTAATATTCTGATAATAAATTCCAACACTGTTTATTCATTAGATTAAAATTATTTAGTCCAATAAAATAATTAGTTACACTGTCTTTTAAATACTCTTTATTATCATAAAATACACTAATATCACATTTTTTCTGAGCGTAGGATATATACGCTGTAAAAGATAATAGTATTACGAATTTCAATCTCATATTTTAAATCTTTACTTTGTAATTTCTATTGCTTTTATTAACGCTTGAAAGTGCATATGATTTTGATGAGGAAATGTGGCAGATGAATTAGGAATAAAAGGAGCGTTCCCATCTTTGTTTAATGTAATTACATTCCAAATACCTTCATTATTAAATCCAAACTTTCTAAAGTAATTTGCGTATTCAGCACTTTTTACAGCATCAGCATTATCATTTCTCGTGTCTGACTGAACAGAATATGGTACTCTTTCTTTACCAATATATTGAACATCAACTAATGTTTTCTTAGAGGGTTTACCTGGATTTTTTTGGTTTGTATTATTGGGAGAATGAACCCCTTCTTCATTCATTAGCTGATTAACTTTTGAAACGTAGCCTGTCTTTTCAAAATATGAATATGTAGCACCTAAGAAAGATGCTGCGCCATCTTCGGGTAAAAAATTTGTTCCTTGATAAAACAATTGATGAGCAAAGAAAGATGTTTTTTGAGGTAATTCAATCATACCTTTTTTATTAACTTTATATGTCCCTAAATCTACTTTTGTACCATCATGTTTTACATAAGTATATGTATTCGTTAGGTCTTTAGTTCTTTCAACTCCTACTGCTCCGTCTTCGTGTATCAAATAATTATCTTCATAGTTCCCTGTAATATCAGTAAACTTAAGCGGGTTGTTATTAGCATAGTGGTAAGGGCTAATACCCGGTGTTTTATCCATCAAAGGGTCAATACTTAAAAATAAGCCAAGTTTACTGTCGTACACACGTCCGTTCATATTTATCAGGTCAAAGTTTTGTAAATGCTCGTGCCCGGTAAAGCCTCGGTAAGTAATACCTTTAGATAGCTTTACAACAACTGTATCTTCATTTGCTTGTACTTTTGCAAGCATAATAAAAAATAAAGCTATCATTTGTAGTGTTTTTTTCATCTATTGATTAATTCTTTTTGCAATCTTCGTATTTTCCATTAAAAATTAAACTAAAATCATAAGACCGCCATAATGATTTTCCACTATGAAAATCTTTTGTTTCTTCATCTGTCATTTCTTTTTTAGTTAAAAATAAACTATCTGGAATAGTATTCTCTATTATTGAATTGCTAATAACTGTTATGGGATTTGCTCCCCAATTAATATCCATACCTCCTGAATAAATATGCATTTTAATGTATTCTTTTCGTTTTATATTGTCATAAGCACCAAAAAAAAGTCTTACATACTTACTTTCATTTGGAATAATCGAAGTCGTATACTCTAACGTTAAACTTTCTTTTTTATTCGGAGAATAGATTGTATAACTTTCGTGAAAACACGAAGTCAAAAAAAACACACTAATTATATAGAATAATATCTTCATTTTATTTTTGAAATTGATAGTAACCTGCCCTTTGTAAATCTTGAGACACTTTGTCGTCGTGGAATGCGGGTGAAATATTAATACCTTGAATCGGTGTCCCGTTAATAGCACCTCCCATTAATTGTTGGTCAAGCCAATTTAATCCAGATTTTAAATAAAATAAAAATCCTTTTTGATTTCCATTATCGTTATATGCTCCAAAACCAGACATTGTTGTTTCATATGACAATCCTAACATATTGGCAGTTCTTCCTGCAAAAAAATTACCTTGGTCTCTTCTAGTCATAATTAAATACTCATTATAAAAAGAAGCTTGGTATCCATATTTATCTCTTTCTGCTTGCGTTGTGTTTTTATAATCAAGCCCAACAGATTTAATATCATATTTACCTCCATTTCCCGCATTAGCCATATAATCTTTAAAAGATTCATACATACTATGACTTAACATAAAATTTCCTAATGTTCTAGTTGCGTTTGAAACATTCTGATGAGCTTCATCCCCAAAATCGACTTTCCCAATCCATTCTCCTGTTTTTGGATTTTTAAACGTATATTCAGATCCTGTATATCCAACATATGTGCCTGATTTTTTATATTCTTCTGTTTTACCTTCATCAAACTTTTCTTTTGTAACACCTTTCACTTGATATACTCCTTTATCTCCGTCAATTTTTCCTCCAATCACATTTCCAAATTCATCTACAAAAGTGCTTTGCCCGGTTGTGCCACTCGGGTCAGTAAATTTAAGTGGGTTATTCAAAGCATAGTGGTAAGGGCTAATACCCGGTGTTTTATCCATCAAAGGGTCAATACTTAAAAATAAGCCCAGTTTGCTATCGTACACACGCCCGTTCATATTTATCAGGTCAAAGTTTTGTAAATGCTCGTGCCCGGTAAAACCTCGGTAAATAATACCTGTGGGCGGCAGCACGTTGGTATAAGTCCAGTCGTTTGGGTTTCTATACCTGCCCCAGGGGTCAAAGCTTTGTTCGGCTCTTACAGTTCCGTTGGCATCAGTTAGTTTTAAAATACTGCCCAGGTGGTCGGTATATACAAAATACAAAGTATCATCGCTACCGTTTTTGGCGTATATGGCGCATAAGCCGCTGGGGGCTTGTATGTAGCTAAGCTCACGGCTGTATTGGTTTGCTCCTGTTGTTTTTTCGTAGTTGGGTACATAGTCTCTTTTTAGCTGTGTGCCTGTATTGGTGTTGGTTAGTATGCTTTGTACGCGCTGCATATCGGGTCCGTAGCTTATGTCGTAGGTATAATCGCCTTCGGTTAGGTTGGTAAGTTTGCTAAAGCTGTTGTAGGCAGCACTTTGGGTGTTGCTGCTAATGCTTGCGTCCACGTTTTCTACGGTGTTTAGTTGGTTAAAGGCGTTGTTTTGATAAGCATAGTTACCTAAGTTAGAGCCATTAGGGCTTGTGGATGTTTTTTTGGCAATGTTGCCTGTGCCCGTAGTTTGGTACGCAAGGGTAGTAACGTTGGCATTAATGGTGTTGGTGGTAAGGCGGTTTATGCCATCGTAGCCAAAGGTTTCGGTAAGGCCGCGCAAGAGGTCGCTTCTGCCGGTTATGTTGCCGTTGGTAATATCGGGTGTGATGCGTACATTATAGGTACTCATAAGTGCAAATATAGTACACATTTTTACCTAAAGCAAAAACACGAGTGGTTATTCCTTATTTTTGATTACAAAGAATGTTTTTTACTTTTTATTTAGTTCACGAAAAACAGACCTCCTTCTTTTTGCCAAAGATTTTTTTACAGCCCCTATGAAAAGAAAAAAAATCTCGCTCTTGCTTTAAACATTTTATTAGATTTGGAGCATAAATAAAGCAGTATGTATTTATCTAACCGAGTAAATCATTTAGCAGAAAGCCAAACCATTGCTATGGCTCGCAAAACCCGAGACCTTATAGCGCAAGGCGCCGACATTATAAACCTTACCTTAGGCGAACCCGATTTTAACACGCCCGACGTAATAAAAGAGACGGCGAAAAAAGCCGTTGATGCTAATTTTAGCTTTTATACCCATGTTTCGGGATATTTGGAACTGAGGCAAGCTATCTGCCAAAAGTTTAAGCGCGACAACGATTTGGATTTTACCCCCGAAGAAATTGTAGTAAGTACCGGTGCCAAACAAAGCATTGCTAATGCCGTGCTGTGCATGCTCAACCCCGGCGATGAGGTTATTATTCCGGCACCCTACTGGGTTACCTATACCGAAATTTTAAAATTATCAGAGGCTAAACCTGTGTTAGTACAAACCACTATTGATAGTAATTTTAAAATAACAGCCCAGCAACTAAAAAAAGCCATCAGCCCCAAAACGCGCATGATGATTTTTTCTTCGCCTTGTAACCCATCGGGCTCGGTGTATAGTGCGCAAGAGTTAGCGGCCTTAGCCGACGTTATTAAGGAACATGAAAACCTATACGTAATAAGCGACGAAATATACGAACATATCAATTTTGTAGGTAAGCACGCCAGTATTGCCCATATAAACGGCATGAAAGAACGCACCCTTATTATCAACGGCGTTTCAAAAGGATTTGCTATGACGGGTTGGCGCGGCGGCATTTTAGCTGCCCCAAAGTGGATAGCCCAAGCCTGCGATAAAATGCAAGGCCAGTTTACATCAGCCACCAGCAGCATTACCCAAAAAGCCATGTATGCAGCCATGCTGTTGCCAGCAGAAAGTACTCATTACATGCGCGATGCTTTTAAAAAACGAAGAGATTTGGTGGTAAAAAAACTAAATGAAATAAAAGGCTTTGTGTGCAACAACCCCGATGGGGCATTTTACGTGTTCCCGGATGTGCGTTTTTTCTTAGGAAAAAAATACCAAGAAAAAACAATACAAAACACCAGCGATTTCTGTTTGTTTTTATTAGAAACGGCAGGGGTTTCTACGGTGCCGGGTAGTGCCTTTGGCCACGATACCTGCATACGCATCAGCTATGCTACGGCAGAAGAAAAATTACAGAAAGCTATGGACAGAATAAAACAAGCCGTAGAAAAATTACATTAAGAGATGAAAAAATTTTCGATAAAAAAAGAGCATATACGCGAGCTTTTTAAATCGTTTGCTAACCTAAATGTATTGGTTATAGGCGATGTAATGGTTGATTCATATATGTGGGGCAGCGTATCGCGCATATCACCCGAAGCACCGGTACCCATTGTAACTGTAAAAGAAAAAGAACGCCGCTTAGGAGGTGCCGCCAACGTGGCTCTTAACCTACAAGCCTTAGGAGCCACCCCTATTTTATGCAGTGTAATTGGAGTGGATCATGAAGGGCAATTTTTTTTAGACCTTTTAAAAAAACAAAAATTAAGTCAAAAAGGGATTTTAAAATCAAGAGAGCGCATTACTACGGTAAAAACACGTGTAATAGGCAACAACCACCAGGTAGTGCGGGTTGATGAGGAGATGGAGGAAGATATTTTAGCACAAGAGATAGATCAGTTGCAACAGCTTATTTCTTTCATTCTTCAGCACGATAAAATTGATGTCATTATTTTTGAAGATTACAACAAAGGGCTCATCACTCAAAAAATCATTCAAAAAACGGTAGAGTTAGCAAAAAAACAAGGTATCCCGGTAGCTGTGGATCCTAAAAAGAAAAACTTTTTGAATTACAAAGGCGTTACCCTTTTTAAACCCAACTTAAAAGAGTTGCGCGAAGGGCTAAAAGTAGATTTTGATATCAATAAAGAAAACGAAATACAACGCATTGTAAGTAGTTTTAGAAATCGTCAAAAAATAGCCACCGTGCTGCTCACTCTTTCAGAAAAAGGAATATGTACGAACTCGCGCAGCATCAAACAAATTATACCGGCGCACTACCGAAATATAACCGATGTATCAGGCGCAGGCGATACGGTAATAAGCGTAGCCGCTTTGTGTTTGGCTTTAGAGATAGATCCTATTCTTACCGCCGCCTTATCCAACTTGGCAGGAGGATTGGTGTGCGAAAAAGTAGGGGTAGTACCGATTAACAAAGAGCAACTTTTGAAAGAAGCACTGAGTTTAGATTTTGTGCGGTAAGCGCGTGAAATTAAAAGTAGAGGTCATCGGCCTTTAGGCGTAAGTAGCGCCGTACAGAAAGAGCCGCGCTAAGTCCCGATATAAGAACGCCCAGTAATATAGTTAGTAAAAATAAAACGAGTAAATAGTTGGGGTTTTGCACTACTAATAATTCCGGAATAAATTTATTAGAGGCTATTACAAACAACACTACCAACATATCGGCAATAATGCCGGCTATTACCCCGTTAATAATACCGGCAACAATAAAAGGTTTCCGAATAAAGCCTTGGGTAGCGCCTACCAGATACATGGTTTTTAAAAGAAATCGTTTGGAGTAAATAGATAAACGAATTGTATTATTAATAAGCGCTACGGCTATGATGATTAATAGGCTTGAAAAAAACAGAATAATAGCCGATATTTTTCTTGTGTTTTTATGAATGTTTTCTACCAATACTTTTTGATATACCACTTCGCGCACCGTTTTTTCAGCGCTTATTTCTTTTTCAATCCAAGTCAGGCTATCAGGATTGGCATATTCCGCTTTTATATTGGCTGTAATGGTGGCGGGCAACGGGTTTATACCGCCTAATAAACTTAAATCGTCGTGTGTTATTTTTTTATACTCTTCCAAAGCCTCTTCTTTACTTTTGTACGAAGTATTTTTGATATAAGGAGCAATATCCAACACTTTTTTAAGTTTGTCAATTTCTACTTCAGCGGCGTCTTCTTTCAAATAAACCTGAAAACCTACATTTTCTTTTACGTGGTTTATAATAAGGCGGGCGTTGATAAAAACCCAACCTACCAGCGCCAATAAAAACAATACTAAGGAAAGACTGATGATGATAGTAACCGACGATGTTTTTATTTTATTTTGAATGGTGTTGTGCGTCATAAGCACAGCTAAAATACAACGGTTTTTCTTGCCCTTACGGGTATAAAAAAGTATTAACTAACAACTTGTTGTTGAATGATAGCATCCTTACATAGCAGAAACATTCCACTGCTTTTTTCCTTTTTATTCTTTATAAATGTTGTTTTAGTTGAGGCAGTTTACTAAAATTTGGCAAGCTTGTGTCAATTCCTGGTTGGTAATAGTAAGCGGCGGGGCTAAACGCATGCTTTGTGTATTAAACAAAAACCAATCGGTAATAAGGCCGGCCTCTATGCAAGTCGAAATAGCTTGAAAGTTTATCCCCTCATCGGCAAAATCAACCGCCGCCAAGGCGCCCTGCACGCGCAATTCTTTTACTTTTGGGTGCCGTATCTGCTGCTGCATGATGCTGCCTATTTCTTTAGCCCGAAGCCAAAGTTTATTTTCTACTAACACCTGTAAAGAGGCCAGGGCAGCGGCGCAGCATACGGGGTGCCCGCCAAAGGTAGTAATGTGCCCTAACACCGGTTTATGGCTAAGCGCACTCATGATGCTTTGTGTGGCTACAAAAGCGCCAATGGGCATACCGCCTCCCATGCCTTTTGCTATCAATAAAATATCCGGTACCAAGTTGTATTGCTCAAAGGCAAAAAGACTGCCTGTTCTTCCAAAACCGGTTTGAATTTCATCTATAATAAGCAAGGCGCCTACTTGAGTGCAACGCTCGCGCAGCTTTTGTAAAAACGCAGGTAGGGCAGCCACCACACCTGCCTCGCCTTGTATTGCTTCTATAATTACACAAGCTGTTTTAGAAGAAATATATTGCAAATCGGCTTCCTTGTTAAAAGTAAGCGCGCGAACATCAGGCAACAACGGGCGAAACTCGGTTTTAAAATCTTCGCTGCCCATCACACTCAAGGCCCCTTGGGTGCTGCCATGGTATGCGTTTTTAAAAGAAATAATTTCACTACGACCGGTGTAGCGCTTGGCCAATTTTAAAGCGCCTTCGGTAGCTTCGGCGCCGGAGTTTACAAAATACACACTGTTTAGACTAGGCGGTAACGCTTTTGTTAGAGCCTGAGCTAAAGCCACTTGCGGACTTTGAACATACTCGCCATATACCATCAAGTGCATATACGTTTCGCTTTGTTTTTTTACCGCCGCCACCACCGCGGGGTGGCAATGCCCGATGTTGCTAACCGAAATGCCCGATATAAAATCTATATATTTTTTTCCTTGCGCATCATACAAATAAATTCCTTGTGCAGAAACTATTTCTAAAGCAAGTGGTGTAGGACTGGTTTGAGCTACATGTTGTAAAAAAAGTTGTTTCTGCGAAATGTGCATGCTATTTGTAAGAAGTTACCAAGTGCTTTAGTCTTTGCTGAACCAATTCGTTGGGCTTTACTAAGGGCAAGCGCAACGTTGCCCCGCATATTTTTAACAATTCTAAAGCGTATTTTACGCCGCCGGGGTTTCCGTCGGCAAAAAGTTGATTGGTTATTTCAAATGTTTTGTAATGCAGCTTTTGTGCGGCAGTAAAATTACCTTTTAACCCCATACGCACCATTTCCGAAAAATCTTTTGGAAAGGCATTAGCCAGTACCGAAATCACGCCGTCTGCACCACAGGCAAGCAGGGGCAAGGTTAGGTTATCATCGCCGCTTATTACCAAAAATGGTTTGGGTTTATTTTTAATAATACTCATGCACTGTTCTATATTACCCGAGGCTTCTTTTATAGCTACTATATTTTTAAACTGGTGTGCTAATTTTAAAGTCGTGTCGGCCAAGATATTAGACCCTGTTCTGCCGGGTACGTTATATAAAATAATAGGCTTGTCTGTAGCCTGTGCGATGGCTTTGTAGTGTTCGTAAATGCCTTGTTGCGAAGGCTTGTTGTAATATGGGGAAACCGATAGTATGGCAGAGAAGGCCGTTAAATCAGTGTGTTTTAGCGTTTCTACAATTTCTTGTGTATTGTTTCCTCCAACACCCAACACTAAGGGTATTCGTTTTTTGGTTTCTTTTATTACATGCGCAATTACCTGTTGCTTTTCTTCTTTAGAAAGGGTAGCCGTTTCTCCGGTAGTACCCAGCGCCACCAAATAATCCACTTTGCCTTTTATAAGATGCTTTATTAGTTTGCTCAATCCTAAAAAATCGACCGAGCCCGTTGCGGTAAAAGGTGTAACTATAGCTACCCCTGTTCCTTTTAGTTGTTTGTGTATAGACATGAGGGCAAATGTAGTTAATTTGATGATGTTCTTTCTAAAAAATAAAAAGCGTATAAAAAAAGAATGGAATGAGGCTTTTTTTGTTACTTTTGGAAACTGCTTTGTGTATGCAAATAACCCAATTTATAGACTTGCTAAACAATCCTACGGAGTTAAAGGAAGAGCATCTTGCGCCTTTAGAAAAAATGTTGGAGCATTACCCTTTCTTTCAAAGTGCGCATTTGCTGTATGCTAAAGCCCTGCAAAACAACAAAAACATCAACTACCATAATGCCCTAAAAAAAACAGCCGTAATAGCCGGCAATAGAGCTGTGTTATACCGATTGATACAAGGCGCCAACAGGGGACAAACGCTTATAGAAACGTTAGAGCCCAAACAAGCCCCCCACCTCACCATAGCAGAGCAAAAAACGCCACATACAGAACCCGTAAGCGAGCCTACCCCTACTGAAAAAAAAGAAAACCCAGTATCGGTAACAGGAGCAAGCCCTCTCAACATCTCATACACATGGGTAAACGCCCCTTCTGACGAAGCAAGAAAAGATTTTAAAAAAGAAACGAATCCGGAAGAAATAAATACAGAGGCCACTGCTCCGCAACCAAGCCCTGAAGCAAGTTTAAACGAGATAACGATAACACCGGTTGTAGAAGCCTATATAGAAACCGAAATTTTAAAAATAACGGAGAAAACACCGGAACTATCGCTTGACGAACCACGCCCTTTTAGTCAATGGCTCAACGAATTAAATAAAAAGGAACAGCCTATACTTGTAAATACCTTAGCAGCAGAGGCAAAATGTATGCCGCAAGAAACAAAAAAACAAGAAAATAAGTTAAAAAAACAGGCTATATTAGAAAAGGTGCTAAACACTGAATTGCGCCGTACAAAGCCTGCCCAAGCAGATAAAAACTTTTTTGTTGCCCAACAAAAAACGAGAAGCAGCGTGCTGGAAGACGAAAATTTAGTAACCGAAACTTTAGCCAAAATATACGCCATGCAAGATAACCCACAAAAAGCTATTCGGGCCTATGAAATTTTAAGTTTGAAGTTTCCCGAAAAAAGTGCTAAATTTGCCGCCCTTATTAACGAATTAAAAAAAAATCAAAAATAACACCTTAGTATGAGTACACTAATTTCAATCGCACTGTTTATTATCTGCATCTTGTTATCGCTAATAGTTTTGGTACAAAAAGGAAAAGGCGGTGGGCTTTCCAGTTCATTTGCTTCAAACAACCAATTGTTTGGTGTAAAAAGAACAGCCGATGGCTTAGAAAAGCTTACTTGGGGTTTTGCAATAGCTTTATTTGTATTATGCTTGCTAAGCGTACCTAAAAAGCAAGCAAGCGCAGATGCCGCTGCAGCCGGCACCGAATCGGTTACTCGTAAAAAAGCCGAAACCATGATGCCTACGGCCTCTCCGGCTACGCCACAAGCGCCTGCCGCACAACCGGTTCAACAACAACAGCCTGCAAGCAATCCGGCACCTCAAGGAAAATAATCTTTTTAGTTCGTACGAAAAGAGTGTTGCTTCGTAGCATTAAAAAAATAGAGCTACGTGCTTGATACTGTTTTTAGTTTTACCTTTGCATCATGCTAAGTATTGATATTCACACCCATATTTTGCCCGAAAATATCCCTAACTGGAACAAAAAGTTTGGCTATGGCGATTTTATTCATTTAGAGCACCATAAGCCCTGTTGCGCTAAAATGATGAAGGGTACCCAATTTTTTAGAGAAATAGAAAACAACTGCTGGAGCCCTGAAAAACGGATAGAAGAATGCAGTACGCACCATGTAAGTCAGCAAGTGCTATCAACCATACCGGTACTTTTTTATTACTGGGCCAAGCCTAAAGACGGTTTAGAAACAGCCGTTTTTTTAAACGACCATATAGCCGAGGTGGTGAGCCGCTACCCTAAAAAGTTTATAGGTTTAGGTACCGTCCCCTTACAAGATGTAGATTTATCTATTAAAGAATTGGAGCGTTGTAAAAAAAATGGGTTGGTAGGCGTGCAAATAGGAAGTAATGTAAACCAACAAAATTTAAGCGAACCCCATTTCCACCGTTTTTTTGAAGCTTGCGAGGCCTTAGACATGTGCTTGTTTATACACCCTTGGGAGATGATGGGACAGCAAAACATGCAAAAATACTGGCTTCCGTGGTTGGTGGGCATGCCGGCAGAAACTTCGCGCGCTATATGCTCTATGCTGCTAAGCGGTGTGTTTGAAAAGTATAAAAAATTGCGTGTAGCCTTTGCTCATGGCGGCGGCTCCTTTCCCTTTACACAGGGGCGCATCGCACATGGTTATGATTGTCGCCCCGATTTAGTAGCGATAGACAACCCCATACACCCCAATCATTTTAAAGGCAAATTTTATGTAGATAGTTTGGTGCATGCGCCGCAAGCGTTAGACTTTTTGATAGACGTTATGGGCGAAGACTTTATTGCGTTAGGCAGCGATTACCCTTTCCCGTTGGGAGAAAATATACCGGGCAACCTAATCAGGCAACATATTCATAAAAAAGAGTTACAAGAAAAGCTGTTGGCTAATAATGCCTTAAAATGGCTAAATTTAGAAGCTACCTCATTTTTATAGAAAAGAGGCGGCGTGGTTTCCTTGATTGAACAATAAATCAATACAACTGAGGTTTTCTTGAAATCCAAAGCGCTCAGAGAACAGTTGTGCATAAGGCTTACAAGGGGAGTGATAGTCTATATTTTTAGGATGCAGGATGTTTCTAAAATCAACATCTAATGCATCTTTCTCATAATTTTCGGTAAACAGTATGGGCGTGTCTATTTTAAAAAGGCGCAGCAGTACCTGAAGCCATTCGGTATTATAGTCTAATAAAAAATCGTATTTTCTTTGATAAAAAGGTTGTATTGCGTCTTCGTAATACATGAAATAAGGGGTGTTTCTGTAGGCACTGGTAATCGCGCGCCAATGTTTTTGCTGCCATTTTTCAGAATAGGAAATACGAACCGTAGAAACAACTTGCTTTTGATGCGTTTGAGTAATAGGTACGCTTAATGGAAGCACACCGTTAGCCGTAAGCACGGTACACCTATTCCGATAGCTTTGCTTTTGGTAATGCTCGTGTTTTTCTATAAAAAAGGGGCGATTGTTTTTTATTTTTTGTAGGTATGCAACGGGAGGCAAATAAGCAGTGCTTAGCAACAACGCGCTCATTTACAAAGCGGCTTTATATTGCAGATACATGTCGTTAAAGCGCTTGCGCACTCCATCGATAAAACTTGCATCAATCATTTTTTTTAAGTTTTCTATGCTTTTTACTTCCATCGTATCAAACTTAAAAACTTGCTCCATCATGGCCGCTTCAAATTTCACTAAATACTTTTCATTCATCTGAAAAATACTAATTTGTAAGGATGGGTGCGGTATGGTATCTACAATGCGCATTTATTCTCCAAAATATTCCACACAATTATTTTCTGTTTCGCACAATTTTATTGCGTGCAGATTGGTTCCTAACTCTTTAATTTTGGGTGCCAGTTTGTTAAAAATAACGATGGCCACGTTTTCGGTACTGGTCATAACACCTTGCATAAAATCAACATCTAAGTTTAGATTTTTATGATCTAGTTTGTCGCAAATTTCGGTGCGAATAAGCGCGCTTAAATCTTTTAAATTAACCACAAATCCTGTTTGCGGATTTACAGATCCCTTTACGGTTACAAACAATTCGTAATTATGCCCATGCCAGTTGGGATTAGCGCATTTACCAAAAACAGTTTCGTTCTTTTCAGGGCTCCAGCTTTCGTTATACAGCTTATGAGCTGCATTGAAATGCTCTCTTCTAGTAACATAAATCATGCGGCAAAGGTATTGTTTTTTGCTTATATTTTAGAGAGCAGGTATTTTTAATGCACTCTGAAAAAAAGCGTTTTTAGTAAAGCGGAGTAACTTATATTTATTATTTCAGCAAAAATTAACACTTTTTAACTGTTTTATTCTGTTTTTATTGTTAAAAAAAGTGTTTTTACTAATGGTAGGTATTGACAAGCATCTATTTCATGTTGTATATTGCGCACAAACCTAAAACCCATTTACTATGAAAAAAACAAAACACATTACCGTAACTCTTGCTGTTGCAAGTGTTTTTTCAGTTCTAAGTATAAAGGCGCAAACAGCTTCTACCAGGCTTGCCCAATCGCACGTAATAGGTACAAGCCAAGCAACCCGTTTACCTAATTTTATAAAATTAAAACAAGAACAGCAAATAGGTTCAGAACGTTTTGTAGATTGGGCTGTATATTCTTTTAATTTACCCGGCAATAGCACGTTAAAGCCTTATAGTATTGAAACAGACGAAATAGGATTCACGCATACGCGCTACAAACAATATGTAAATAACTATCCGGTAGAAGAAAGTCAAGTAATCACTCATGCGCGAAACGGAAAAATAGAAATGGTAAACGGAGATTACTACCAGGCATTTTCAGCTAGTGCCAATGCTTCGCTAAACGAGCAGCAAGCGTTAAATAAAGCATTAAACAAAGTAAATGCCATTCACTATATGTGGGAGGATAAAGAACACGAAACAACGTTAAGAAAGACCTTAAACAACCCTAATTTTACTTTTTTTCCAAAAGGAGAGTTGGTTATAGTGCATAAGCAAAAAACAAATTACGACGCAGAGAATATGCGCCTAGCTTATAAATTTAATATCTACGCCTCAGAGCCTTTATATCGCGCTAATGTATATGTAGATGCGCAAACAGGCGAAGTTATTGCGGAACATAATTTAATACACACTACCGACGTTGCAGCGGCAGCCACTACCAAATATAGCGGAAATGTAACCATCACTATGGATAATTTTGCCGCTAATCAGTACCGCCTGCAAGAAACAGGGCGCGGCAATGGTATTACTACTCAAAACCTAAGCACTGGCACAAATTACAGTGCTGCTACTGATTTTATTACGGCCACTAATACATGGACTGTAACCGGAAACGACCAAGCTGCAGCCGATGCACACTGGGGCGCCGAAATGACTTATGACTACTATAAAAATATCCATAATAGAAACAGTATTGATGGGGCGGGCTACGCTCTACCAAGTTATGTGCATTACAGCACTAACTACGTAAATGCTTTTTGGGATGGCACCGAAATGACTTATGGCGATGGAAATGTAAGTCAAGGCTTTTTAATTATGACCGCCTTAGATGTATGCGGACACGAAATTACACACGGTCTTACTTCTTTCACTTCTCAACTTAATGGAGGAGGAACCGATGAAGCCTCTGCCCTTAATGAAGGCAATAGCGATATTTTTGGTACAACCATTGAGTGGTATGCGCGCCCCCTACAACACGATTGGCTTATGGGCGCCGATATTACTTGCACTACTTCCGGGGTGCAAAACCATGTGGGCATTCGCGATATGTCAAACCCAAAAAATTTAGGACAGCCCAACTGTTACCATGGGGTAAACTGGGATCCTAATGGAGAGTGCCACAACAATAACGGGCCTTTTATTTATTGGTATTATTTACTTTGCCAAGGCGGCAGTGGCACCAACGATATTGGCAATACCTGGGCCGTTACCGGAATTACTATGAACAAAGCTAAGTATATAGCGTACCGCCAAAATGTTACCTATTTTACTCCCAACACTACTTATGCCGATGCCCGAAACTACAGCATACAAGCAGCTACCGATTTATATGGCCTTTGCTCTCAAGAACTTACTTCAACTACCAATGCCTGGTATGCCGTAGGTGTAGGGGCTGCCGCAACAGGGGCGGGTGTGCCTACAGCTGCCTTTACAGCGCTAAATACCTCTAGCTGTTCAGCGCCTTTAGCTGTTTCTTTTTCCAACAGTTCAACCGGTGCTGTTTCCTACGCTTGGAATTTTGGTGATGGGAATACGAGTGCTAATACATCGCCCGCTCATACCTACACTGCAGCCGGAATTTACCCTGTAACTTTAATTGCCACCGGCACCTGTTCCTCTACCAGTAAAGACACGTTAGTAAAAACTTCTTACATAAAAATAAACGGGGCGCCTGCTGTAAGCGGAGCAGGAAGCAGTTGCGCACCACAATCGTTTACATTAACGGCAAACTCCGTTGGTAACCCTGTATGGACTAATGCCTCAGGTACTACGGTTAGTACTAGTTCTGTTTTTGTTACGCCCGTTTTAAGCACAACAACTTCTTACTCGGTAACCAGTAGCATACAAATACCCGGAACCGCTACTACATCTGGAGCACCTGCCAGCAACACCACCTTAGGCGCAGGAGCCTATTTGGGTATAAACAACAATCACTACTTAGTATTTAATGCTACTGCCGGGTTTACACTAAAAACAGTAGATATCTATGCGCAAAGCACTACTTCGGTTACCACCATACAATTGCAAGATGCTAGCAATAACGTATTATATTCTATCACGCCTACTCTAAGTGTGGTAGGCAAAAACACCATACCGCTAAACTGGCACATAGCTACCGGAACAGGGTATAAATTGATGGCTGTTGGTACGAATGGATTATACAGAAATAGTGCGGGAGCTACCTATCCTATTGCGGTCAGTACGGTTGCTTCTATTACTGGAAATGACGTGATGGGCACCGCCCCAACTTATTATTATTGGTTTTACAACTGGGTAGTAGCCGCAGACATGACGTGTACCAGTGCCCCTACCGCTGTTACGAATACTATTGGCAGCGGCACACCTGTTAGTTTTAACTACACAGGCTCTTCCTTATGTAGCGCAGGAACTGCTATTACTTTAACAGCTACACCGGCAGGAGGGGCTTATAGCGGTACAGGAGTATCCGGAAACCAATTTAACCCTAGTGGCTTAAACGGGACCTACGTATTATCATACAGCTACACTTCTGGAGGTTGCACAAGCTCTGATACGGCTCATATAACAGTATATCAAAACCCAACAATAGCCTTTACTTATACAGCAGGCCCAATATGCGACACCATTAGTGCTGTTGCGTTATCTGCTACCCCTGCAGGCGGTACATACAGCGGCACAGGTGTAAGCGGCTCCCAATTTCATCCGGCCGGCTTATTTGGAAATTACACATTAAGTTACGCATACACGTCTAATGGTTGTTCCAGTAGCGCTACTACCACCGTAAACGTAATACATTGCTCTAGCTCAACTGGTATTGCTTCGGTAAATAATACGAATTCTATTGATGTGTTTCCAAACCCTTCTCATGACTACATCTTTATTACTTCAAATGAAGATATTGTTTCTATAGCCGTAACGGATATTTTAGGAAAAGCGCTTCTTACATTCAGCGGCGATACAAGTGCCAAAGCTCAAATAGATATAAGCTCTCTCGCTTCAGGTATGTATTTTATAAAAATAAATACCCCTACCCTGCAAAAACAAGTAAGCATCATAAAAGAATAAAAAAACAGGCATTAAAAAAAGGCAGTTAGCTAAAAAAATATTACGTTTATGACGCTTATGTTTTCAGAAAATACTTCTTTGGAGGAGGTATGTTTGTAAACCATCAATTACCAATAAAAAACAAATACCCTACAAGACACCGGAAGGTACGCTTTTTTTTCATAAAAACAAAACGCAAACATGACTTTTGTAAAAAAGGCTACATTTGGCTTTTGTAGCAGATTACTTTTCTGAATACAAAACGGAAACGAATAGGTATCGCCTTTTAACCATTAATTGAAAAAAAACGTGAAAGCACTCTACACCCTACTGTTGTTAATCCTATCCAACATCTTTATGACCTTTGCTTGGTATGGGCACTTAAAATTTAAAGAAATGAGTTGGTCGCACAATTTAGGGCTGCCCGCTATTATTCTTATTAGCTGGGGTATTGCGCTTTTTGAATACTCCGTGCAAGTTCCTGCTAATAGAATAGGGTTTCATGAAAACGGAGGCCCTTTTAACCTGTGGCAACTAAAAGTAATTCAAGAAGTGATAAGCTTGGTTGTATTCAGCCTTTTCACTATCTTCGTATTCAAGAACGAGCATTTTCGTTTAAATCACGCGATAGGTTTTTGTTTTTTAATCTTGGCCGTTTATTTCATTTTTAAAAAATAAAGTTCTCTTAGCTAAACCGCCTCTTTCTTTTTTTCCGAAAAAGCGGCTTTGGGGCTAAGTCCGAGTATTTTAAACATTTCCATGTCTTGATTAAACTCCGGGTTGGGCGTGGTAAGCAACTTATCGCCTGCAAAAATAGAGCTGGCACCTGCCATAAAGCAAAGAGCTTGAGCCTCCATACTCATGCTTAAACGCCCTGCCGAAAGGCGTACTGTTGCCTTAGGCATTACAATGCGGGTGGTGGCAATCATACGCACCATATCCCAAGTAGGTACCTGGGCTTGATGCTCTAAGGGAGTACCCTCTACCGGTACCAGTCCGTTTATAGGTACTGATTCGGGTTGTGGAGTCAGGTTAATAAGGGTGTAAAGCATGCCTATGCGGTCATCTATGCTCTCGCCCATACCTATAATGCCACCCGAGCACACCGTCATACCTGCTTTGCGCGCGTGGTTGATGGTGTTTAGTCTATCATCGTAGGTGCGTGTAGTAATAATATCGCCATAAAACTCTTCTGAGGTATCGATATTATGGTTGTATGCGTATAAGCCTGCATCGGCCAATTTTTGTGCCTGCTCTTCGGTAAGCATTCCTAAGGTGCAGCATACTTCCATATCTTTAGCGTTAATAGCTTTTACCATATCCAGCACGCGGTCAAAATCTTTATTATCCCGTACTTCGCGCCAGGCTGCGCCTAAGCACATGCGTGAGGCGCCGGCGGCCTTGGCATTAGTTGATGCGGCTTCTACCTCGGGCAAGCTCATCAGTTTATGCACTTTTATATCGGTATGATAGCGAGCTGCCTGCGGGCAATAAGCACAATCTTCGGTGCAACCGCCTGTTTTTATAGAAAGCAAGGAGCTTACCTGTACTTCGCCTGCTTTGTGATGCTGGCGATGCACCTGGGCTGCTTCATACACCAATTCAAGCAAGGGCTTGTTATATATTTCCAAAATTTCGGCTTTAGTCCACTTTTTCGACATATCTTTCTTTTTTTGTTCCGACAAATATACCTACTAAAATTTATACTCACCACCTTATTTTTCATTATTTATCGCCCTCTTGCAGCAGCCTATACAAGCCTTCTTTTTGGTATCTGCGCCTTTATTTTGTACCTTTGCCTGTATTTTTTAATCTTATCAGTATGCATCTTATGGAAGCCAACAAAACTCAAACAGCCCATTTAATAGCCTTAGAAAATCAATATGGAGCGCACAACTACCACCCCTTGCCCGTAGTGCTGGACAAAGGAAAGGGTGTTTTTGTTTGGGACGTAGAAGGCAAAAAATACTACGATTTTCTTTCGGCATACTCGGCCGTTAATCAAGGACACTGCCACCCAAAAATAACGGCGACTCTTATAGAGCAAGCACAAAAGCTATCCTTAACCTCGCGCGCTTTTTATAATAGTTCACTAGGAGAATACGAAAAATTTATTACCCAATACTTTGGGTACGACAAGGTATTGCCTATGAACAGCGGTGCCGAAGCAGTAGAAACCGCCATAAAAATAGCCCGAAAATGGGGCTACGAAAAAAAAGGAGTAAGCGAAAATAACGCCAAAATAATCGTGTGCGAACATAATTTTCATGGGCGCACCGTAAACATCATATCTTTCAGTAGCGATAGCGACTCAAAAAACAATTTTGGTCCTTTTAACCCGGGCTATGTTACCATTCCCTACAACAACACACAAGCCCTTGAAAAAGCCCTTGAAGATACGCATGTAGTAGGCTTTTTGGTAGAACCAATACAAGGAGAAGCCGGAGTGATAGTACCCGATGAAGGATACCTAAAGACCAGTTATGAGCTTTGCAAAAAAAACAACGTGCTTTTTATGGCTGATGAAATTCAAACCGGCTTATCGCGCACGGGGCGCCTGCTCGCCTGCGATTGGGAACACGTACACCCTGATATTTTAATTTTAGGAAAAGCCCTTTCAGGAGGCGTGTACCCCGTATCGGCTGTATTAGCCAACAACGACATAATGCTGTGTATAAAACCCGGACAGCACGGCTCTACCTACGGTGGCAACCCTTTGGCAGCGCGAGTAGCCATTGCCGCTTTAGAAGTATTGCGCGATGAAAAGCTATCAGAACGAGCCGAATACTTAGGCGCTATTTTTAGGTCCGAATTAAAAAAAATAAAAAACCCTTTAATAAAAGCCATACGCGGAAAAGGATTACTAAACGCTATAGAAATTTTTGAAAACCCGGAGAAACAAGCTTGGGATATTTGCTTGCTTTTAGCCGAAAAAGGACTGTTGGCCAAACCCACCCACGGCAACATCATTCGTTTGGCTCCTCCTTTAGTTATAACCGAAGAACAAATAAAAGAATGCGCTCGCATCATTACCGAAGTAGTTGAAAATTTTTAAGAAAAGCATTAGACAACAAAACCACCTCCGCTACTATTCCGAATATTAAAACAATGAAAAAAACAATTTTTGCTTGGCTCTTTCCTTTATTGGGTTTGGCGCAAAAACAATACTTCCAGCAACAAACCAATTATACTATTGACGTAAAACTAAACGATGTAAAACACGAGCTAAGCGCCTTTGAAAATATAGAGTACACCAACAACTCAACTGATACCCTGCATTTTATCTACTTTCACTTATGGGCTAATGCTTACAAGAACAACAATACCGCACTGATAACACAACTGCTTCGAAACGGAAACCGGTCTTTATATTTTGCCAAAGACGAAAACAGGGGATATATAGACAGTTTAAATTTTAAATCAGGCAGCCAACCTCTAAAAATAGAATACGATAAAAACCATGTAGATATATGCAAGGTATATTTAAACAAGCCCCTTGCTCCGCAACAAAGCGTTACCATTAGCACTCCCTTTAAAGTAAAAATTCCTTCCGCTATCTACTCTCGTATGGGGCACGATGGGCAAGCCTACTACATTACCCAATGGTACCCAAAACCTGCTGTATATGATGCCCAAGGCTGGCACCCCATGCCCTATATAGATCAAGGCGAATTTTACTCGGAGTTTGGTAGCTTTGATGTGCGCATTACCCTACCCAAAAACTATGTGCTGGCCGCCACCGGCGAGCGCGAAGAAAATGCCGAAGAAGAGCAGTTTTTGCAAGAAAAAAACAAACAAACAAAAAATAAGATACAACAACTAAGCACTACCGGTTTTAACCGAAATATGCGTTTTCCTAAATCAGATACGGCGCTAAAAACCATTCGTTTTAAACAAAACAACGTACATGATTTTGCCTGGTTTGCCGACAAACGCTACAACGTGCTAAGTGGCGAAGTAACCCTGCCTCACACCAAAAAAACAGTTACGGCTTATACCTACTTTACCGATAGCGACTTTGAGCTTTGGACCCGATCTATAGACTACGTAAAAGATGCTGTTTTTTATTACTCGCTATGGAATGGAGACTACGCCTACAACACCGTAGCCGCCGTAGATGGCCTTATATCTGCCGGGGGCGGCATGGAATATCCCACCATTACCATTATAGGAAGTGTATCTACCGATTTTGAACTTGATTTAATTATTGCACACGAGGTAGGACACAACTGGTTTTATGGCATGCTGGGCAACAACGAACGCCGGTATCCCTTTATGGATGAAGGCATTAACTCCTTCAACGAAATGCGCTATGTGCAAAAAAAGTACCCACACGCCACACCCGCTATGGTGCTGGGGCGCGATAGCACTTTTAAACTCATGCACATTAATAAATACAAACAAGCCTACCAATACTACTGGATGTACGCCATGCAAGCCAAGCAAGGAGCCGACCAGGCCTGCAACCTACCCGCCGATGCTTATACCGAAATCAATTACGGAGCTATTGTGTATAGCAAAACCGCGTTACTTTTTGATTATCTAAAAAACTATATGGGCGAAAATGATTTTGATATTGCCATGCAATTTTATTTTGAACACGCTAAGTTTAAACACCCAAGCCCCATCGACCTGCAAAAAACACTCGAATACTTTAGCGAAAAAGATTTAAGTTGGTTTTTTGACGACCTGATAAGAACTACCAAAAAACTAGATTACAAAGTGCGCTCTGTAAAAAAACAAAGCGATGGCTCTTACTCTATAGAAGTAAAAAATACCGGCGAAATAAAAGGCCCCGTAGCTTTGTATGCACTAAACAAAAATAAAGTTATAGGCTTGGTTTGGTACGATGGCTTTGAGGGAAGCAAAACCTTATCGTTTCCCAGTGCCGATATTACCTCGTTTAGAATAGATTACGAAGAGTTTATGCCCGACATAAACAGGAAAAACAATACCATAAAAACAAAAGGGCTTTTTAGAAAAACAGAGCCTATAAAATTAGAATTTCTGCCCGCCTTTGATAACCCTTACAAAACACAAGCGTTTATTCAACCGGCCTTAGGCTATAATTTATACAATGGTTTTATGCTGGGGGCTGCCTACTACAACCACATACTCTTTGAAAAAAAGTTTGAAACCGAACTCATGCCTATGTACGCTTTTAAAAGCAAAAGCATGGCCGGCATTGCCAACGCCAAATACAATATGCACTTCAACAAGCTGTTTCAAACGGTAAATGTGGGTATAAAGTCGCAACACTTTGCCGAAAAAGGATACAGCAGTATAGATAACTACAATAAGTTTGCTCCGTTTATCAACTTCGATTTTAAAAAGAAAGAAGAAATCGCAACACTGCAACACCGCCTTACCTACCGTTTTGTGTGGATACAAAAAAAAGATTACAACGAAAACAAACTTAGCTACGGAGTACACGACCTAAGCTATCAGCTTTTAAATAAAAACCCCTTATTTCCTACCCTCATCAGCATAAACGGGCAAGCTAACGCACAAATGCAAAAAGCATCAATAACCCTTACCCAAAAGTTTTATGTAAATAAAAAGAAGTTTTTTGAGTTACGCGCTTTTTTTGGCAAGATGCATCAAAACCCAAACTATACCTTGGTTGATTATCGCTTTCGTATGAGTGGCTGGACAGGCAATCAAGACTATCTATACGACTACCTTTATTTAGGACGAAGCGAGTACAAAGGCTTAGCCGCCAACCAATTTACCGAAACGAACGGCGCCTTTAAAATGTACACCGGCTATGGCCAAACATCAAACTGGCTGTTTAGCCTAAACATAAAATCGCCTCAGATATTTAAACTCCCCATTTTACTGTATGCCGATATAGGTACCTGCGCAGCCGATGGCTACATAAACCCTTCGCAAAAACTATTTTTTAACGCCGGTATAGACATTGTGCTGTGGCGCGATATGTTTGAAATTTTTGTCCCCATACCTGCCCTTACCAGCAACAATTTGCGCGACTTTAATAATACCAACGGCATTGATTTTTGGCACCAAATACGCTTTGTACTCAACTTATATAAGGCCAACCCTTTTGCTTTACTAAAACAAGCTATTAACTTTTAACTTTATTTTTTTTACAGGCGTTTTATTTTGCTAAATCATAAGTACCTTTGTTGCCAATTATGGAAATAAAAGCAAATAACCCCAATTTAAAATCGTGGGTAGAAGTTTCTGCACAAAGCGATTTTTCAATACAAAACATACCCTTTGGTATCTATACCGACAAAGAAGCAACGCACCATGCCTGCACGGCCATAGGCGAGTACATACTGGATTTGCATGAAGCACATCAGTTGGGATACTTTAAAGACCTTAATTTACCCAACGCTATTTTTTCTCAAAAACACCTAAACGATTTTATAGCCTTAGGTAAAGAAACTACCCGCCGGGTACGCAACCGAATATCAGACTTGTTAAATCTTGAAAATAACGAACTGCAACACGCCGCGCACAAAAACAAAATACTAAAAAAGCAAAGCGAGGTGCGCATGCTCATACCCGTACACATAGGCGACTATACCGATTTTTACTCCAGCATAGACCACGCTACCAACGTAGGAAAAATGTTTAGAGATCCAGAAAATGCCTTATTGCCCAATTGGAAACACTTGCCGGTAGGCTATCACGGCAGGGCCTCCTCTATACGTGTATCAGGCCATAGCTTTCATCGCCCGAAAGGGCAAAGCAAACCCAACCCCAATGAGCCTCCCGTTTTTGGTCCTTGCAAATTATTGGATTTTGAATTAGAAACGGCTTTTATTATCGGAAAAAACACCGAAATGGGGCACAGCATCTCTACTGAAAAAGCCGACGATTCTATTTTTGGTATGGTGCTCTTTAACGACTGGAGCGCACGCGACATACAAACCTGGGAATATGTACCTCTTGGCCCTTTTTTAGCTAAAAACTTTGCTTCTACCATATCACCCTGGATTGTTACCCTGGATGCCTTAGAGCCTTTTAGAACAAAAGGCTATGAACAAGAGCCTAAAGTACTGCCCTACCTGCAATACACCGGCAATAAAAATATAGACATTAACCTTGAAGTGCTGATACAGCCCGAAAACACTGATGCAACCGTAGTATCTGAAAGCAACTACAAATACATGTATTGGACTATGGAACAGCAACTGGCGCACCACACCGTAAACGGCTGCAACGTACAAGTAGGCGATATGATGGCCTCTGGCACCATCAGCGGCACCGAAAAACACCAGTTCGGATCTATGTTAGAGCTTACCTGGCGCGGTGCCAACCCTATAAAAATGAACGACGGCAGCGAGCGTAAGTTTATAAACGATAACGATACCGTAATAATGAAAGGTTGGTGCCAAAAAGAAGGGGTGCGTGTAGGCTTTGGCGAGTGTAAAGCAAAAGTACTTCCAGCACTTTAATTAATTTTACCTTAAAAATAATTATTGAATTAAAAAAAATGAGTACCTTGCACTCATAAACCTTTAAAAACAAAATCATGAAAAAAATAATATGCATGGCTTCGCTTCTAGTGAGCAGCTTCACTTACGCACAATATCCTTTTTCGCAAAATTTTGATGCGATATCTACCAGTGGGAACCCGCAAACCGGGCCACTTCCTACGGGGTGGGTAGGCTCTAGCGGCTTTAAAGTATATGGTATGGAAAACATGGTGCCTCACGGCTACTCCGTACCCAACTCATGCTCGGTAGAGATGAACAGCACCAACACCCAAGATACCCTGATAACTCCCATGATTGGCCCTGTTACCGCTAACACCAAAATAGGGTTGGAATATCGTTTTGTAAACAAAGCAGGATACCCCGCTAACGGCTATCAATTGCAAGCCGGCGATAAAGTTACCATAGATGCGTACCTTGGATCGACTATTGGGTGGCAAAACAACATAGCTTCTTTAACTACCTCTAGCGCTACCGCTAGCTATACCACTTACACCTACTCCAGCAGCATGGCTTCTTTTATTGCCGGCCAAAACATACAAATACGCTTAGTCGTTACCCGTGCCAGCGGCGATTGGTATTTGGATATTGATAATTTTCAAGTGGCCGATAATTTAACCAGTGGCATAGAACAACATAACGCTGCAACTCCACAAATAAGCGTATATCCCAACCCCAGCAACGGAAACTTTAGTATTGCTTTAAAAAATTACCAAGCAAGCGGTAAGGCCGAGGTAACGATTTATGATGTAATAGGAAAAAAAGTAAAAACCCTTAGTGCAGAAACTACAACAAACGCCCCTATTAATGTAAATACCAGCGATTTGCAACGAGGTTTATACTTTGTAGAAGTTAGAGCCGGAGGCGAAGTAGCTACCAGCAAAATACAAATTGATTAAAAAAAACATCTATAAAAAAAACGGCACGGGCTTTCGCTTGGTGCCGTTTTTGTTGCTCCTTGTTCTATTAACAACGAGTGCCTCTTCTTTTTCCCAAAACAAAGCGCCAGACGATAGTCGTTACATACAACTATCAGGTGTGGTAGTAGAGGGCGATAGCATGAAGGGAGTGCCCTTTACTTCTTTAGTAATAAAAAACACCAACTACGGAGCCGTTACCGACCGCGATGGTTTTTTTACCCTTATAGTAAAGCCGGGCGATGAAATTAATTTCGTGAATTTAAGCTACAAAGATGCGCACTATACCATACCCGATACGCTAAAAGCTACTCATTACTCCATTGTACAAATTATACACAAAGATACTTTTACCCTAAAAGAAGTGTCCATCTATCCCTGGCCTGATAAAGAAGATTTTAAAGCAGCTTTTTTAAAACTAAACGTAGCCAACACCGATTTAGACCGTGCCAAACAAAACCTAGCCGCCGAACAAATGCGCGAGTTGGTGCGCGGCATCAGCATGGATGCCTATGGCAATTATCGTTATGCCATGCAGCAGCAATACTACAAAATGTCGTACTTAGGAGGCTACCCGCCCAACAACCTGCTAAATCCCATGGCTTGGGCGCAATTTATAAAAGCACTAAAAAGCGGCAAGCTAAAAATACAATAAGTTGTATAGCCGTTTGAATTTATTTCAACCCAGATTATGCATGAGTTCCGTTCATCACCTTTGAAACATAATAACAGTAATGGTTTCGGAAGATTTTATCTATCCCCTTTTTTAACGCATAGCATTAGAAATGGTATTTTGAAACACTAGTGTTGTCAAGGAATACGGATCAAAATAACGGAGCGAAATTTGCCTAATGCATAATTTGGCTTTATTCAAACGACTTCAAGTTACCAAAACCACCGTAGGTACAACTGTATTTTTTTATGAGCGCTTTGGGTATTTTAAAGTAGGCGATATGGTCTGCGTAAACAATAGCCATCTCATTACCGTTGTTTTTAAAAGATATGGTTATCTCGCAATCTTTTTTATACTTCACATCTGTACATTTAAAAGTCCATTCGCTTTTAGAAGCGGTATCTGCGCTTAACACAGTATAGGTATTACCCTAAATGCTGCTTTTTACATTGTGTAATACAAGTTCTTTATGAAAGTCGTCAATGATAAAGTTCCACCGTTGGGGTAAGTCATCATAGAAGGTTTTAGTGGTATTGCTGTACATAACACAAGAGGTAAAAGGCAAAGAGCGCTCGGTTATTTCCTCGTAGTTCATAAAGCGTATAACCCCTATATAGTCCCTCATTTCCTTAACCCCATCGTACAAATGGAAGCAGTAGTCGCAGGTGTAGCCCGGAAACATATCTTGTTTGGTAATAGGGCTCGTGTACGCACACCCTATAAACACAACGCTATCTCTATATACGATAACCTGTTTAGCAACAATAACCCCGTCTTTACATAATAACCCATTTTTACGATATGCTAAAATTTTTTTTTCACTTGGGTATATTACCGTATTGTGTTCCTGTCTATTTTGGTTAGAGTACTTGTCTGTCTTATAGTCGTAATAGGCATACATTGTGGTATAAAATTTTTTGCCGTCTAAGTCATGCGCTTGAGCGTTAATAGCTATACACACAATAATTGCGGCAGCTATTGTTTTAATGGTTTTCATACGTTTTGTTTTTTTAAAGGTTTATACTTGGTTTCATCAATTTATAATTAAAGTATTAAAAGGTAACCAAGTATTTCAACCCAGATTATGCATGAGTTCCGTTCATCACCTTTGAAACATAATAATAGTAATGGTTTCGGAAGATTTTATCTATCCCCTTTTTTAACGCATAGCATTAGAAATGGTATTTTGAAACACTAGTGTTGTCAAGGGATACGGATCAAAATAACGGAGCGAAATTTGCCTAATGCATAATTTGGCTTTATTCAAACGACTTCAAGTTACCAAAACCACCGTAGGTACAACTGTATTTTTTTATGAGCGCTTTGGGTATTTTAAAGTAGGCGATATGGTCTGCGTAAACGATAGCCATCTCGTTGCCGTTGTTTTTAAAAGATATGGTTATCTCGCAATCTTTTTTATACTTCACATCTGTACATTTAAAAGTCCATTCGCTTTTAGAGGCAGTGTCCGCGCTTAACACAGTATAGGTATTACCCTGAATGCTGCTTTTTACATTGTGCAGCACCAACTCTTTATGAAAGTCATCAATGATAAAGTTCCACCGTTGGGGTAAGTCATCATAGAAGGTTTTAGTGGTATTGCTGTACATAACACAAGAGGTAAAAGGTAAAGAACGCTCGGTTATTTCCTCATAGTTCATAGAGCGTATAACACCTATGTAGTCTCTCATATCAGTAACCCCATCGTACAAATGGAAGCAGTAGTCGCAAGTGTAACCCGGATACATATCTTGCTTGGTAATAGGGCTTGTGTATGTACACCCTATAAACACAACACTATCTCTATATACGATAACCTGTTTAGCAACAATAATACCGTCTATGCACATCGCCCCGTTTTTTCGATAAGCTAAAATTTTTTTTTCGCTTGGGTATATTACCGTATTGTGCTCAACCCTATTTTGATTAGAGTACTTGTCTGTCTTATAGTCGTAGTCGGCATACATTGTGGTATGAAATTTTTTGCCGTCTAAGTCATGCGCTTGGGTGTTAATAGCTATACATATAATAATTGCGGCAGCTATTGTTTTAATGGTTTTCATACGTTTTGTTTTTTAAAGGTTTATACTTGGTTTCATCAATTTATAATCAAAGTATTAAAAGGTAACCAAGTATTTTAAAGTTTATTTTAAGCAATAAACAAAACACCCGCGCAGGTTTCTGCCGTTTTTTGTTTTAGCGTTAAATGACCGGAAATAAAAGTATTTATAGTAGAAATGCCGTAGGCAAGTAAAATGCTTTATTTTCTTTTATTGTCTGTAAACCAGGAGGCATACATCAGGTAGTTATTGGCAATGCGGTTTACTTCGCCTTCCAATAAACGCGAGTCAATATCTTTAACCTTCTTTGCAGGCACTCCGGCAAAAATAGTGCCGGCCGGCACTCGCGTATTTTCTGTAAGAACGGCTCCCGCAGCAATAATGCTGTTGCTTTCTATCACGCAATTGTCCATTACAATAGCTCCCATGCCTATCAGCACATTGTCGTGTATGGTGCAGCCGTGTACTATGGCGTTATGCCCTATAGATACGTTGTTGCCTATATGCACTTTTGTTTTTTGATAGGTGCAGTGCAGCACGGCGCCATCTTGTATGTTTACCTTATTGCCTATGCTAATGCTGTTTACATCGCCGCGTATTACCGCATTAAACCACACGCTACAATCGTTGCCCATGTTTACGTCGCCCACCAAGGTGGCATTTTCAGCCAAAAAACAGTTCGTACCAAGCTTCGGTGTTACTCCGTTTACTTCTTTTATCAGTGCCATATTTGTGTTTTTTACGTTATAGATACACTTCACTTCCTTTTTCTTTAAATTCTTTCGATTTTTCTTGCATGCCTTTTTCAGCAAAGTCGCGTACATCTTGTGTTATTTTCATAGAGCAGAAATGGGGCCCGCACATCGAGCAGAAATGAGCCGTTTTGGCTCCTTCGGCAGGCAGTGTTTCATCATGAAACTCGCGTGCGGTGTCGGGGTCAAGCGATAAGTTGAACTGGTCTTCCCAACGAAACTCAAAGCGGGCTTTACTAAGGGCGTTATCGCGATACTGTGCGCCCGGGTGTCCTTTGGCTAAGTCGGCTGCATGTGCTGCTATTTTGTAAGTTATTACCCCGTCTTTTACATCTTTTTTATTAGGTAAGCCTAAGTGCTCTTTGGGTGTAACGTAGCAAAGCATAGCGGTTCCGTACCAACCAATCATAGCGGCGCCAATAGCAGAAGTAATGTGGTCGTATCCGGGAGCAATATCAGTAGTAAGAGGGCCTAGTGTGTAGAAAGGGGCTTCGTGGCACTCTTTTAGTTGTTTATCCATGTTTTCTTTAATGAGGTGCATAGGCACGTGGCCGGGGCCTTCTATCATAACTTGCACGTCGTGTTTCCAGGCTATTTTGGTTAGTTCACCCAATGTTTCTAATTCGCCAAATTGAGCTTCATCGTTGGCGTCCGCAATAGAGCCTGGTCTCAAGCCATCGCCCAAAGAAAAAGCGACATCATAAGCTTTCATAATTTCGCAAATTTCTTCAAAATGGGTGTATAGAAAATTTTCTTTGTGATGTGCCAAGCACCACTTTGCCATAATGCTTCCGCCACGAGAAACAATGCCGGTTATGCGTTTTGCTGTAAGCGGAATGTAGCGCAGCAACACCCCTGCATGAATGGTGAAATAATCTACTCCTTGTTCGGCCTGTTCTATCAAAGTGTCTTTAAAAATTTCCCAAGTAAGGTCTTCGGCTTTGCCGTTTACTTTTTCAAGAGCTTGATAAATGGGTACGGTACCTACGGGCACGGGGCAGTTGCGCACAATCCACTCGCGCGTTTCATGAATGTTTTTTCCGGTAGATAAATCCATCAGCGTATCGCCCCCCCAACGGCAGCTCCATACGGCTTTTTCCACTTCTTCTTCAATGCTGGAAGATACAACCGAGTTTCCTATGTTGGTATTTATTTTTACCAAAAAATTTCGGCCAATAATCATGGGTTCGCTTTCGGGGTGGTTGATGTTGGAGGGAATAATGGCTCTGCCTGCAGCTACCTCCTCGCGTACAAATTCCGGTGTAATTAGGTTTTTGGGTGTGTTAGCGCCAAAGCTGTTGCCGGTATGTTGCGCACTAAGAGGTGATTTTTTTAGTGTATCAATGCGTTGGTTCTCGCGTATGGCAATGTATTCCATTTCGGGCGTGATGATGCCTTGTTTGGCATAATGCAATTGCGAAACGTTTTTACCCGGTTTTGCTTTTAGTGGTTTTTTTATGTGCTCAAAGCGCAGCGCATCAAGGCTTTTATCGTTGGCGCGTGTTTTTCCGTATTCGGAGGAAATATCCTTTAGTTGTTCTACATCACCACGTTTCATAATCCATTCTTCACGTAGGCGGGGCAGGCCTTTTTTTAGGTCTATTTCTACGTTAGGGTCGGTGTATGGACCGCTGGTATCATATACGGTAAGGGCTTCATTCTTTTCAACTTTATTACTGTTGTTGAACTTATGTACGGTATCGGTTAGCGTTATTTCTCGCATAGCCACTTTTATGTTGTGCAGGGTTCCTTCTACATAAATTTTACGTGAAGCCGTTAAAGGTTGGCGCGTAATTACGTCTTGTTGGGGGGCTTTATCTTTTTTCATTTTGATAAATTATAGATTTGTAAAGGTTGTGATTATTATAGGTTTAATTTCATTAAAATATCGGTTTGTTCATCGGTGCCGAGTTTAAAAATATGTTGGTCAAAGGAAGTAAATCCGTTTTTTTGATAAAAATGCAGAGCGCGTTCGTTCTTTTCCCAAACGCCGAGCCACAGATAAGCGACTTTTTTTTCTCTAGCAAGTTGCAAAGCATAATCGAGTAAAAAAGGCCCGACTTTTTTTCCATGAAACTGTTTTAATACATAAATGCGTTCTATTTCGAGGGCGTTTTTATCGTACATTTCTGTTGGCGCCTTTCCTGTGTTTATTTTTAGGTAGCCAATAATTTGGTTGCGATAAAGGGCAAAATAAAAAGCAGATTGTGGTTGGTTTATTTCTTGTTGTATTTTTTTAATAGAAAGGTTGTGGTGTAAATAAGCACTCATATCCGCTTTGGTGTTGTGCTGCGAAAAGGTTTCAACAAAGGTTTTTTTGCTAATGTCTTGAAGGTTTTCAACATCGGCCTGGGTAACTTTTTTTATGTTCAATTCTATGTGCAACATTTTGAATTCCTAATTAAGCTATCCGCCCTGGGTTGCTTTAATAATGGTTATTTTATCGTTTGGGTTTACTGTTTGGGTTTGCCATTCGTTTTTTTGAATGATGCGGCTGTTTATCGCAACGGCAATTCCTTTGGTAACGTGAATGCCGGCTTGCTCTAAAAGGGTTGATACGCTTGCGTTTTCAGCAAGGTCAGTAGCTTGGTTGTTTATAAAAACGGTCATTTTTTTGCGTTTTAACTTTAAGAAGCTGAAAAAATACAGAATGTATTTCTTTTACTTTTCCCTTCGCAGGCATTATCCTGTGCCGGTTATGAGGGTTTTTTCTCAGCAAAAGAAATTTTTAAGTTAAACGATTATGATGAAGCAGATATCATCTTTATTCAACATTCAATATCTCAACGCACCCCTAAAGTTTTACGATACAAAGGTATAAATTATTGAATACAAAAAAAAGAGTATCTTTACTTTTGAAATAACAATATCTATGAAGCCAGTTGTACTTTTATTTTCATTATTTTTTTCAACGCTTATGGTGGCGCAATCGCCCAAAAAAATAGTGAAGCAAGCCAAAAAAGATTTTAATAACCAACATTACAAAGAAGCGGCAGATGGGTTTAGCAAAGCCATACAACTAAAACCAAACGATTACAAGCTTTTTATGGCTCGCGCCCTGGCTTATGAAAAGATACCGGACACACTTTTATCTATAGCTGACTACAAACAAGCGGTAGAGCTAAAACCGAAAGATAAAAAAACATACATGAAAATAGCCGATTTGGCTATGGCCACACACGATTTTAAAACGGCTGTTACTTACTTAGAAAAATACATGGCGAAAGATGCCACCCGAATTGATGTGCTGCAAAAAATATCTTTTTCGTATCTGAATTTAAAACAATTTCAAACAGCCTTAGAAATGGCCGACCGGGCTTTGGCTGAACAAAAAATGAATCACCTTAGTCATTATTACAAAGCTCTTGCCTTAGATAGCTTGGGGCAGTACGGAACAGCTCATATAGAATATACTTCGGCTATAAAAATTATGAAAGGTTTGTATGCTTATGGGCAGAAACCAGATGCACAATACAAACCGTATTACGCCAACCACGCCCTCGTTTTGTACCGAATAGGGGAGTTTGACGAGTCTATAAAAGAATACGAAACAGCCGTTTCTTTAGATGTGGCAGATAGGGTAGAGCCTAAGCAGTACCGGGTTTTTTACTTAGAGCATCAACCCTATTTAAAAAAAAGCGATTTTACCAATGCTATCGGTTATTTAAATAAATCAATTGCCCTTAACGCGCAATATACCGATGCTTTTTATGCCCGTGCGTTGGTGTATAAGCAAACCAGTCAGTTTCATAGTGCTATTAGCGACTATACCAAAGTATTGCAGTTGCAACCTAAAAATTACATGGCTTTTTATGAGCGCGCTCAATGCTACATAGAATTAGCTAATTACCCCAACGCCATAACCGATTTAAAGCAAGCTAACCAGTTGCAGCCCGCTAATACCTCTATACAGTATTTGCTACGAAAAACGGTAGATAAAGACTATAATGCCAACAGAGAAAACGATGCGCCCACCCTTTTGTTATTGTCTCCGCAAACGGATAACAACGGGTTTATTAACGTATATGATGTGCAGCAAAACATATTGATAGAGGGAGAGGTAAAAGACAAAAGCCTTATAGATAAAATTACGATAAACGACCAAAAGGTAAAATTTAATGCCTCCGATAAAAATCCTATTTTTTCATGCTTTTTTCCCAACTCAATCAATTTATCTAAATTAGAAATTGCAGCTAAAGACGTGTATGGAAACGTTACCTCAAAAACCATAAAGGTGGGGCATATTATTGAAACAACCCGCCAACGCGTACATTTTGCAGGATATATACAAGCAGATAATACAAGCAAAACACCCTATGCCAATCAATCTATTTATCTAACCAATGTAAGGGGCGAGGTGTTTTTTAAAACCCAAACCGATATAGAAGGGCGTTTTAAATTTGATAACCTTCCCTTTGATAGGAGCTATCTTTTAAGTTTGGATACCGTAAAAAATGAAGTTTTAAAAACGGTTAATCGTTTTGTGGTATCTGATGGCAAAGGACATATTTTACTCACATCTTCTTCGCCGCAAAAAGGAAAATTTAATTTTGAAATCATACCTTCCGATGCCAAAACGTTAGAGTTAATCACAGTAAACGACGCTCCTATAAAAATTGATTTGCGAGGCAAGCTTATTGCCGCCAACGGAAGCCGCGCCCCTCTTTCGGCTATTAAGTTTTTATTAACTAATGAAAGTAATGAAGTAATAGCTTTTAATATAACGGATGCCGAAGGTAATTTTTCTTTCCCTAACCTAATGCCGAATGCTTTTTACGGCTTTGCTATTGACGCCTTAGACGTGGGAAAAATTGCATACGAGAAAATTTATGTAACCGATGAGAACGGGAAAATTATTAAAGAAATATCTAAAAATACAGACGGCACGTTTAAATTTAAATTTCTTGAAAGCGAACGAGCCATGCTTAGTGCCTTAGCACAAGATGAGTTTGACCCATGGATAAACATCAACTTTACAACACAAAAAGCACCGGTAGAGATTATAGAAAATATCTACTACGAATCAGGATCGTACAAAGTTTTGCCGGCAGCCGAAGCCGTGTTGCAAAAAGCCATAACGGCTATGCAAAAAAATCCCACGCTATTACTAGAAATACAATCGCATACCGATGCTACCGCCAGCGATGAGTACAATATGGACTTATCGCAAAAAAGGGCTAATGCGGTGGCTGATTTTTTAATAGCAAATGGGATTGCCGCTAAACGCATTACCGCCAAAGGTTATGGCGAAACGCAGCTAATAAATCGTTGTGTTAATGGGGTTGAATGCAGCGACGAAGAGCATAAGCAAAACCGCCGTACGGTGTTTAAATTGAGCTATCCGCAATAAAAAATTATATTAAAAGTAAGTTGTAGCGTAGGTAGTGGTATAACTTAAAACCAATAAAACCGGTAAAAGCACCCACCACACACGATTCTAATACGTTTATGGGCAGCCTATCGCCTACGTATATGCGGCTGTAAGCCACCACGAAAGACCAGGTTATCAAAACTAATTTTAACCCTAAGAAGTCTTTTTTTGCAAACAGCAACACAAAAACAGTAAGGCAAACAGCCGTGCACGAACGATACCCAATGTAAGCGTGCATGTGGTTGGGCACACACTCGCCTCTTAAAAGCCGTATAAACGAAGCTATGTTGGCGTTAGCGCAAGGCTTTTGTATAGGATAAAACGCTTTTGAAATTTCAGGAATGGCATAAAAGCAAAGAAGAAAAAGGGAGAATAAAGTACCTACAATAAGCGCATTATATAGCACCTTTAAATAAGGGTTGTTTTGTTCTTTGGTTTGTTTTATACCTATATAAAGGGCTATAAAAAGAATGGGAATAAAAGATAATTTGCTGCTGGCGGCTAGCATCAAGCTATCTAAGGCATCGTAATGTTTGCCATTGATAACCAAAAATAGGCTCGTATCTATATCTTCCCAACTCATACCAAATGCAAATATACAATAAGTAGTTAAATTAACAAAAAAAACAGAATTTTATTTTTTTAGGTTAATCAGGTATTCTGTAATGCAGTTTCCGTTTAGATATAAGGTAAGGTCGGTAGGTTTAATTTGATTGAAAAAAACTTTGATGTAATAGCTTTGCTTTTGCTCGTCAAAAAGCAGGGGAGTAGGGCTTATGTATTTTTCATCATTGAGCAATATGGCGGCTTCGGTTAGTTTATAGTTAGTGGTAATAAAAAAAGCAAGACTGTCTTTTGCGCGCCACGAAAAAAAACCTTTATCGGGGCTTACGCTTTGTATGTTGTAATGAAAATAATCGGGATAATATACCGGCATTTTCACAAAAACCGATTTTTTCATGGGTTTATCCAAAAATTGATATTTTTTGTCTTGAGGAAAATGGTCTAAAATAAATTTTTCGGGGGGGGTAAGGAAGTAGTGCTCGTCAAACTCTTTTATAAATTTTTTTGCCACCACATTGTATTTGCTGGTAGCCCAGGTAACGTCCACCAAATACCAAGCGCCATATAGCTGCACACAGTTCCAGGCATGGTCGGTTTTTTTTAGTTTTTTATTAATGTCGCTTACTTCCGTTTTGGTATATCCCGTTATTACCTCGCAGGCAATATTTTGCAGATTGCACATTTCTTTTAGTAAATTAGAAAAACCCTGACAAACTGCTTTGTTTTTTCGTACTACTTTATAGGCATCGGCGGTGTTTTGAGCGCTTTTATTATATTCTATGTTATGGGTTATCCATCTAAAAATAGCTCTAAATTTTTCGTGCTGGGTAGTCAGTTTTTCGGTTAAGGCAGTTGCTATTTCAGGTACGGTTTTATATTCTTTTTTTGAAAGACTAAGCGCTATGCTATCGGCTTTTTTGTAATTAAAATTTTTAAGAGTAGAAAAAGACTGCGCCTCTAGTATAAAAGGAGTAAAAAAAAAGAATATAAGGCGATGGAGCGACATGAGATTGCAAGCGAAAATACAAAAAAGCATTTTGGGTAAACGAAAAAAAGATACTTTTGCTCCAACTTTTTTTAACAACATACTTTATTATGCAACACATAGCTTTAGAAAAAACACACATAGCCCTTGGTGCTAAAATGATAGAGTTTGCCGGATTTAATATGCCGGTAAGCTATTCCGGCTTAAATGACGAGCACCAAACGGTGCGCAACGCCGTGGGGGTTTTTGATGTAAGCCACATGGGCGAGTTTATTTTAAAAGGCGATAAAGCCTTGGATTTAATACAGCGCGTTACCAGTAACGATGCTTCGGTGCTTAGCGATGGCAAAGCGCAGTACTCTTGTTTGCCTAATGGCAAAGGAGGCATTGTTGATGATTTGCTGGTGTACCGCATAGATGAAAAAACATATATGTTGGTAGTAAACGCATCTAACATAGATAAAGATTGGAACTGGATTAGCAGCCACAACACCCAAGGGGTAGAAATGAAAAACATTTCAGAAAAAACTTCGCTTCTGGCCGTACAAGGCCCCAAAGCCCTAGAGGTATTACAAAAGCTAACCAATGTAAAATTAGCCGATATACCCTATTATAGTTTTGTAAAAGGTACTTTTTGCGGTTTTGACAACGTACTTATATCCAATACAGGCTATACCGGAGCCGGCGGTTTTGAATTGTATTTTGAAAACGAACAGGCCGAAAAAATATGGAACGCCGTTTTTGAAGCAGGCGCTTCTTTTGGTATTAAACCCATAGGCTTGGGCGCTCGCGATACCCTGCGCCTAGAAATGGGCTTTTGCTTGTATGGAAACGATATTGACGACAGCACCTCGCCCATAGAAGCAGGCTTGGGCTGGATAACCAAATTTACGAAAGAGTTTACCGACAAAAACCATCTTCTTTCTCAAAAAGAAAAAGGAACCGATAAAAAATTAGTAGGTTTTGAAATGATAGAAAGAGGCATTCCGCGCCACGGATACCCTATTGTAGATGTTCAAGGAAATATACTAGGAGCTGTAACTTCCGGCACCCAATCGCCTACGCTAAACAAAGCCATTGGTATGGGCTATGTAAAAACCGCTTTTGCCAAAGCAGGCACTGAAATTTTTGTGCAAATACGCGATAAAAACATTAAAGCAATCGTATGCAAAATCCCATTTTTAAAGAAATAAAAAAAAACGGATAAAGCACTGCTTTAACCCCATTTATGAATATAATTATAGAAAAATACATTGAGTTTAATAAGTTTGGAAAAGAGCTGGGCTTGCACTTTGAAATAGAAGCCCCCGGCGTGGTGCACCACCGTCTTACTATTAAGCCTCAGCACTTAGCTACCCCCGCAGCCGTACACGGAGGGGTGATAGCCGCCATGATGGATGCCGTATTGGGCGTGGCAGCCCTTTCCATATCCAGCCAAAATATGAACATAGTATCTACAGTAGAGTTTAAAATAAATTATTTTAACCCCTGCTTGTTAGGCGATGAGTTAATAGGCGAGTCGTATATAGAGCGAGCCGGTAAACGCATTATTATAGTAAGCGGCGTGATAAAAACAGCCAACCGAAACAACGAAATTATAGCCAAAGCCATGGGCACCTTTAATTCGTATCCCGCATTAAAGGTAGGACTTATAGGCGATTGAAAAAAGGCAATAAAAAAATAATATTTTTTGTTGTATGTAACAAAAAAAGTATATCTTTGCACCCCCTTATAGGGATTTAAAATTATATAAAAGTGGATTCATTAAGTTATAAAACCGCATTTATCAACGAAGCCAACGCTCAAAAAAAATGGTATATCGTTGATGCCGAAAATCAAATTGTAGGCCGTTTAGCCTCAAAAGTAGCCTACATTTTAAGAGGTAAAAACAAAGCCTCTTTTTCTCCCAACAGCGATTGTGGGGATAACATTATTATCATCAACGCCGATAAAGTTCGTTTTACGGGAAAAAAAGCCGAAGATAAAGAATACATTCGCTATACCGGCTACCCAGGCGGACAGCGCTTTGCTACCCCTAACGAGTTGTTAAAACGCAAACCAACCGAAATACTTCGTTTGGCCATACACGGCATGTTGCCCAAAAACCGTTTGGGACGTCAGCAAAACACCAACGTATTTATATACGCCGGTACCGAGCACAAACACGAAGCACAACAACCTATTAAATTAGATATCAATACCATTAAGGCATAAAAAAAGAATGGAACAAATAGCCACATCAGGAAGAAGAAAAACATCAGTAGCACGCGCTTTTCTTAGTAAAGGAAAAGGAGATATCACCATCAACGGGCGCGATTACAAAGAGTATTTTGCTACCTCTACTTTGCAGTTTTACGCAGAGCAATCATTATTAGCGGCCAACGTGCGCAACGAATATAATGTGAAAGTTAATGTGCAAGGCGGCGGCACCACAGGGCAAGCACAAGCTACACGCTTAGCCATAGCCAAAGCATTGGTAGAAGAAAATCCCGAGTTTCGTGCAATGATGAAACCCGATAGTTTATTAACCCGCGATAGCCGCATGGTAGAGCGTAAAAAATTCGGTCGTGCAGGTGCACGTCGTCGTTTCCAATTCAGCAAACGTTAATCCTTATATATTTAGAATAAAAACATGGCAATCACATCGTTTAACGAATTATTAGAAGTAGGTGCTCACTTTGGGCACATGCGCAGCAAATGGAACCCTGCAATGGCTCCTTATATTTTTGCTGAAAAAAATGGCATTCATATTATAGACCTAAACAAAACGGTTGTAAAAATAGAAGAGTCGGCCAACGCGCTAAAACAAATAGCTCGTTCCGGCAAAAAAATTCTTTTTGTAGCAACTAAAAAACAAGCTAAAGAAATTGTAGCCGAAAAAGTAAAAGCGATTGGTATGCCCTACGTTACCGAGCGCTGGCCCGGTGGTATGCTTACTAACTTTGCTACCATACGTAAAACCATTCGTCGTATGGCGCAAATAGATAAAATGACCAAAGACGGTACTTTTGATAACATTTCTAAAAAAGAGCGTTTAAGTATTTCGCGCGAGCGTGCCAAACTTGAAACTCAATTTGGTTCTATCGTGGAATTAACACGCCTTCCATCGGCTATTTTTATTGTAGATGTGCATAAAGAAAATATCGCAGTAGCCGAAGCAAAAAAATTAAACATTCCTTCTTTCGGCATTGTGGATACCAATTCAAACCCCAATTCAGTTGATTTTGCTATACCGGCTAATGACGATGCTTCTACCTCTATAGCTTATATTATGGATGTTATTTGCAAAGCGGTAGCCGAGGGCTTATCAGAGCGCAAGCACGATAAAGACGCCTCTGCCGATGCCGAAGAAAAAGAGGAGTACGCTGATGAAGCAGACACCAAATACGCAGTAGGAAAAGAAGAAGAAGAAGGAAGGGATAAAAAAGAGCCTGCTAAAAAAGGAGCTCGCAAAAGAACAACTACCGCAAAAAAATAAGAACCTATTTAATGGAAACAAAAATGGCTATTACCGCTGCAGATGTAAATAAATTGCGCCAACAAACCGGCGCCGGCATGATGGATTGCAAAAAAGCGTTAGAAGAAGCGCAAGGAGATTTTGAACAAGCAATTGATTTTCTTCGCAAAAAAGGACAAAAAGTAGCTGCCAACCGCCAAGACCGCGAAGCAAAAGACGGACTGGTGATAGCATCTATCAACGCCGATGCCAAACACGGAAGCCTTATTTTAGTAAGCTGCGAAACAGACTTTGTAGCTAAAAACCAAGATTTTGTGGACTTTGCTAATACCGTTTCTAAAATATCGATTGATAAAAAGCCCGCCTCCTTAGATGCTTTTAAAGCGCTGCCTTATAATAATGAAATTACGGTAAACGATAAGTTTATTGAGCAAATAGGTAAAATAGGCGAAAAGATTGAGTTAGGCTACTACCAAACTGTTGATGCTGCCCATGTAATTGCCTACAACCACCCTGGAAACCGTTTGGCTTGCGTGGTAGGTTTTAATAAAGCGGTAAGCGAAGAGGTAGCCAAAAACGTGGCCATGCAAGTGGCTGCTATGGCGCCTGTAGCCGTTGATAAAGAAGATGTGGATACTAAAACCTTAGAGCGCGAATTAGACGTAGCGCGTGAGCAAGTACGTGCCGAAGGAAAACCGGAAGATATGGTAGAAAAAATTGCTCAAGGAAAGTTAAATAAATTTTACAAAGAGTTTACCCTGCTAAATCAAGAATTTATAAAAGATAATAAAATGGACATACGCAAATACCTACAAAGCGTAGAAAAAGATTTAACGGTAACGGCTTTTAAACGATACCAGTTAGGTTAAAAAAAACAAACCTATCAAAGCCCGACTATTTAGTCGGGCTTTTTTGTACCTTTGATTTCTTAGATAATGAAAACAACCTATACCGCTATTGGCCTTATGAGTGGCACTTCGCTTGATGGGCTTGATGTGGCTTTGTGCTCTTTTACCAAAAATAAAAAAGATTGGAGCTACCATATAATAGACGCAAAAACATATACCTACAACAAACAATGGAAAGAACGATTAGAAAAAGCCCCTGTTTTAGATGCTCAAAGTTTTTGGAAATTACATGTGGACTTTGGTGTTTTATCCGCCCAAAAAGTAAATGCCTTTTTAAAAAATAAAAAACAACGTATTGATGTTATCGCATCGCATGGACACACTGTTTTTCATCAGCCACAAAATAATTTTACATGCCAAATAGGCGACGGTGCCAGTATAGCAGCACATAGCGGCATACAAACTCTTTGTGATTTTAGAAGTACCGATGTAGCCCTTGGCGGACAAGGAGCGCCTCTGGTTCCTATAGGCGATGCGCTTTTATTTAGCTCTTTCGATGCTTGTTTAAATATAGGAGGCATAGCCAACATTTCATTCACTCAGAATAAAAAACGCATTGCTTTTGATGTTTGTCCGGCTAATATGGTGTTTAATTTTTATGCCCAACAGGTAAAAAAAACATACGATAAAGGAGGGCTTTTAGCAAAAAAAGGAGTAGTTTGTAATGATGTTTTGAAAAAACTGAACGCGCTACCTTATTACAAAAAGCAACAAAACAAATCGTTAGGCAGGGAGTGGGTAGAACAACATTTTATTTCACGCATAGAAGAGAAAAAACTTTCGGTATATGATAAGTTAGCTACTTCTGTAGAACACAGCGCTTTACAAATAGCGACTGTATTAAATAAAAATAAAATAAAAAATGTGTTGATAACAGGCGGTGGAGCTTACAATACCTTTTTAATAGAACAAATAAAAAAACACAGCGCTTGCCGCCTGGTGATACCCAATGATAATATAATACAATACAAAGAAGCTTTAATTTTTGCTTTTTTAGGCGTGCTACGCATGCGCAACGAGGTTAATTGCCTAAAAGGGGTAACGGGAGCGCGCAGCAATTCCATATCAGGGGCTTGCTATCAGGCTCCGCCTCGTTAAAAAGAAGGGTTTAGCTTGGATAACGCGGTAAAAGCTTCTTTTTCTATCTCCGATATTTGATGCAAATAATCAGCCATCAGGTTAAAATCAGCTTGGGCACTTAGCCTCCCTTTATATATGCCTGCGGCGTGCGCCGCTGCCTTGCGCCATATATCACCCGATTGCGTAAAAGATTCTGAAATAGAAAGCAATGAGTCGTTTTTTAAATAGGCGTGTGCCTCTTGCAAAAAAGCAGCGTATATAAACCTAAAGCCCCCTCCGCCGGTACCAATTTCTTCTTGCATGCGCACCAATTGGGCTAGGTACAAACCGGCGGTATGCAAGCCTAATGTGTCTTTCCAGGTTTTTATTTGATTGGCGGTGCGTTTAATACCTCGTACACCTGCAATGTTGCCCGGTAGTTTCAGCATATAAAATGCATTTTTTTTAATTCCTTTTTTAATCGCTTTTTTCATTTGCTCCGAGCTAATAACAACATTTCCTTTCGGAAAATAAATTTGTCCTTTAGGGGCTAAAGCCCCCTTAGCAAAACGTACCCGCTGTAAATCGTATGCAGAAAGTGTGGTAACGGTTTCCATTACCGGGTCGCTTACAAAATAAGTATCGGCTTCTTTGCCATACACTATAATGTTGTGTGCGTTAAAATGAAAGCGGTATTCTTTCGGAAAATAAGGAAGATAATACACGCCTACTTGGCAGCCCACTGCGCGCCTGTATGTAAGCAGTTGTTCCTCTAAAAACGCCTGTGCTTTTTGTGGCGACGAAAATTTTTTTCTTATTACGGGTATATTTAGTTCTTGACAAGTTCGTTTAAAAATGGCTCCGGGCATGTTTCTAAAGGCTATAGCGGGCCCGTTGTTTATTTTTAAAAAAGGAATTTGTATGTAAAATAAGCCGGAACCAATACCAAAAGCTAAAGGTTCGGTCATTTGATGCACGCCTGCTTGCTTTAATAAATTGGTGGTAACTCCGTTTTCGCAGTGGGCAGATTGTATATGGGTAAATTCAACTTTCATGCACATTCATTTTTTTTAACTGGTCCATGCTTACCTCAAATACAGAAGCATATTTTTGCATTTTTTTTTCGCTTAATCGGTTAAAAACAGAAGGGTTAAAATGGCGCTTTATTTGCCATTGCCAAAAACCAGTGTAAGCGGCCAAGGTGGGCAAATCCATTAGTTTTATTTCTAAAAAAAATTTTAAAGGACTTGTTTTCCCTTGCAGCGCCTCTTGTTTGGCTGCCTCGGCGCGTTGCTGTACCTCGTCCCAAGTTGTTTGCAAGGCGAGGGCTTTTACTTCCCACCCGGTACTTAGCTGAGTGGTGTATGCGCCCTTATCATCTACAACGTAGCAAACCTCTTTTGTAAAGTTTTTTAGCTTGCTATCGTCTTGAGGTATTTCTGTTTGTTTCATTTTATTCCTAAAAAATAGTTCTTTTTATTTCTAATTTGTTTCGTTAAAAAAGGAGCAAAAAACATTCTGTAAATCAATAAGACAAGAGGGGCTACTGCAAACAAAGCTACAATTAAATAGTATTTGTAAAAAAATAAAGCTCTTTTTCGGTTTTTGGCGCGCATCACAATGGCTGCCCAAATAGCGAACAGGCGCTTTGCTCGTCCTTCTATAAACATCAGGTTGGTTTTTACTTCTACGGCTTTGGCTTGTATTAACTGCTCTTGCAAAGCAGAGAGTGTGTTTTGTTGTAGGTGGGTGAGGGCTATTTGTCCAAAAACAGAGGCTTTTTCAATATCATCATCAGCTACGCCCGGTTTAGGAAATATATTTAAAAAACGGTCTTTTTTTCCGGTGAAAGCCCAATACATAATGGTTACGGCGCTTATGGAGTTGAGGTGCCTATCAAAAAAAGCAACGTTGCCCACTAAAGATGCTTGTATGTTTTGCAATTTAGCTTTTACTTGCTCTTGGGCGTTGAGCCACATATTGCGCGAGCCTATTAAAGTAATAACGGGCGTATGAGCCGCTATTTTTGCAAAAGCGGGGTGCAGCAGCAGTGAGGTGGTAGGTATGCTGGGCGATAAAAACCAAGGTTGGTAGCCCAGTATAATTAAATCGTAGGTGTTTTCTTTAAAATGAAAAGAGGATAGGGGAGTGGGAGCCCCCTGTACGCTCTCCGGCATCGCATCAAAAAAAGAAGCGCTGCTCCACGGAAAAGAAAATTTTTTATCGGTATCTAAACGTATTTTATCTATCAGGCAACCGGCTTCTTCAAAGGGTTGGATAAAGTTTTTTACAATATCGCCCAACTGCCCCGATTGGGTGTAATATAAAACGGCTATTTTTTTATTCATACTGCCCTCTTAAAGTATTGGATTGCTTGCTGTATTCTTTTACAAATTGCTGCACGGGATACGGCATGGTGTTAAAATGTTTTTTTATGTATGTTTTATCTTCTTGCAGTTGCTTGTGGTAACCTAAAAAAGCAGGTGCCTGCTCTTGTATAATAAGTCGAAGAAAATGATATTCGGCATTGCTGCTGTCTTTTTGTATAGCTGCTTCCAAAGATTCTTTCCCATGGCTAAAAGAGTGTATTTTCTTACTTTTAGAAGTAATAACGCCGGCTTTTTTCATAAAAAGCGCCCCTATGTAGGCTTGTTTTTCTTTTATGGAAGCTTGTTGTACCAACGCTATTTGCTGATTTATTTGCGTACTGTCGGTGCTTTTTATAGCGTCATAAAAGTTTTTCTTATTAAACGATTGCCCCCACGCCGATAAACAAGAAAAAAAACAAAGTAGTATTTTACAGTATGTGTGCATTTGGTTAAGTTTGCAAAAATAAACAATTAAAAAATGAATATAGCACTTTTGGGATATGGCAAAATGGGAAAAGAAATAGAGCAGGCAGCGCTAAGTAGAAACCACCAAGTAGTTTTGAAAATAGACGCACATAACGTTTCTTCTTTTTCGCACCATAGTTTACAAGGCGTAGATGTAGCCATTGAGTTTAGCACGCCGCATACGGTTTTTGAAAACGTAAAAAAATGCTTTGATGCGCAAGTTCCTGTGGTGGTGGGTACAACGGGTTGGTATCACCAGTTTGATGAAGTAAAAAACACGTGCCTAAAAAACAATCAAAGTTTGTTTTACGCTACTAATTTTAGTTTGGGTGTGCATTTGTTTTTTAAGATAAACGAGCAGGTAGCCGCTTTGATGAATTCTTTTTCTGATTATGCTGTTTCTATGCAAGAAATACATCATATACATAAATTAGATAAGCCCAGTGGTACAGCTATTACTTTAGCCGAAAAAATTTTGGCGCATCATACACAGAAAAAAACATGGAGTATTGAAAATAAAAACGAATTGTTTATAGAGGTGCTTAGGCAAGATGAAGTGCCGGGCACGCATAGCACTACTTACACCTCGGCAGTTGATGAAATATCGTTAAGTCACAAGGCCTACAGCCGCAAAGGTTTTGCTTTAGGGGCTGTGTTGGCAGCCGAGTTTTTACAAGGCAAAAAGGGCGTTTTTACTATGAGTGATTTATTGAAATAAGTACCTAAAACAGCTATTGCATATCGCCAATAATGTTGCCGGCTTCGTACAGATAGAAATCTTTTTTTAGATTTTCTATCCACTTTTTTTCACGGTTTAACTTTATGGTATCTGCCGTTATTTTTTCTACATCTGTATTTAAAAGGTTTACGTCAAAGTTTTTGATGTCCTTCCTTAAATCTTCGTATTTTTTTCCTTCTTCTTTGTACTGTTTGGCCTCTGCCATAAATTTATCTAAGTTCAAACTGTATTTGCTATCGTCTTTTTTTGCTTTCAGCTCTTTAGCCTGCTGACTAACCAGTGTAAACTCCCTGTTTTTTTTGATGCGTTCCACGCTTTTCTTTTGCACTTTTGGGTAGTCAATAGTATTAAAGGGTTCGTAATTGGCCTTGGGTATTTCGTCCCACGACATGGGGTTATCTAATTCTTTTTCGCCGCTATCAAAAAGCAGGTAAGGATCGGGGGTGGTAATGTCGGGAGTAACACCACGCAGCTGGGTAGTGCCTCCGTTTACACGATAAAATTTTTGAGTCGTAATTTTTAATGAACCTAAAGGCTTGATGCTATCAAATTGAGGAAGCAGGTAGTTATCTAAATCTAAAAAGGTTTGCACGGTACCTTTTCCAAAACTTTCCGAACCTACAATAACGGCTCTGCGATAATCTTGCATGGCGGCCGCCATAATTTCTGAAGCCGATGCGCTGTTTTTATTTATCATAATTACAAGGGGCTTTTCATATACCTGTGTTATGTCCTTATCTAATAACTGTTCGGTTTCGCCTCCTCGTTTGCGCACTTGTACAATAGGGCCTTGTTTAATGAACAAGCCGCCCATATCAATTACTTCTTGCAAAGAGCCGCCTCCGTTATCGCGCAAGTCGATGATAATACCGGTTACATTTTCTTTTTTTAGTTTTTCTACTTCGGTGCGTACGTCTTGTGCGCAGCGGTGCGCCCCATTACGGGTAAAGTCGCTATAAAAAGAGGGAAGGCGTATGTAGCCTACTTTTTGATTTTTTTCGTTTTGCATGATGGCCGAGTGGGCAAAGGTTTCATCAAGCTGAATAATATCGCGTGTGATAGCAATTGTTTTGGTGGAGCCATCTACTTTTTTTACGGTAAGGCGTACTTCGGTTCCTTTTTTTCCTTTTATTAGTTCAATAGCTTCGTCTATATCCATGCCTACAATATCTACGGGTTCTTTACTGCCTTGAGCTACTTTAATGATGAGGTCGCCGGCTTTTAGTTCTTTTTGTTTATCGGCAGGCCCTCCTACTACAATTTCGCTTACTTTTATGTAGTCGTCTTTTTGTTGTAAGCGCGCGCCAATACCCTCTATTTGTCCGCTCATGCTCTGGTCAAATTTCTTTTTTTCTTTAGGCGGAAAAAATTCGGTGTGGGGATCGTACATAGCGGTAATGGCGTTTATGTATTCAGCATATCGATCTTTTCTGTTTATTTTTTTTAATCGTTTAAACCAATCGTTGGTAATTTTTAGTACTTTGCTTCGGGCTTCTACCTCTAGAGAGTCGAAAGGTTTTACAACGGCATCGGTATCTCTTTTTGCTTTTACCTCTTTAATTTTTTGTTGGGCTACTAGCAAATCGTTTAGGCGTGCAATGGTTTGGTATTGCAGGTACTGTTTCCACACGTTCTTCAATTCGGTTTCGTTTTTTGCAAACGATTTTTTTTCGGGATCGGTTTCGTACTCTTCGTTTGTTTTATAGTCAAAGGGTTTTGATAAAATTTCTTTATACCAGGCTTCTTTTTCGTCTATTCGTCTAACTTTTATACCGCTTGCTAAGTCAAACAGTTCAAATGTTTCTGCTTTTATTTGGTCGTCGGCTTGAGTTTTGTATTGAGCTAAGTTATCTACATCGCCTTGAGTTAAAAACATTTTTTGCGCATCAATGCGCTTTATATATAGGTTAAAAAATTTTTCAGAAAAACTATTGTCTAGTTTTTGAGGATGGTAATGGGCGTTGTCTAAACCGCTCATCACAATATCTAATATCACTTGGTTTTTATTAAAAAAACTAGAGAGGGCAAACGATACCAAAAGGGCTGCGCTTGCTATAAGGGCTATGAAACTTGTTTTTTTTCGCATCGTAATCTATATGGTACAAAGAAACAAAAACTTTAGCTGTGCGTGGCAATAATTATACCAAAAAAAGATTTTTACTTTCACTTAAACTCTTTTTTTTGAATATAAATTGGATTTATACTGGGTAAAGAAATACCTATAAGTAGGTATGGCGAATAAAAAAATTAGACCAAAAGCCCCTTTTTTAGGCCAAATAAAAAGATTTTTTTTTTTGTATTTAACTATTTTTATATATTAGCGGTCGTTTTACAATTAAAAAACAAATCGTATGATAAAGAAAATTACATTGACTGTTGCTTTTTCAGCAGCGTTGTTTGTAGGTGGGTTTGCACAAAAAAACCCGCTGAAAGAAGCTGATAATGCCTTTGCTAACAAAGAGTATTTTACAGCCGTAGATTGGTATAAGAAAGCCTATACCAAAGAAAAAAAGAAGGAAAAGAAGGCAAAAATCTTGTTTCAAACAGCCGAAAGCTACTATCGTATCAACGATTTAAACGAGGCCGTAACTTTTTATTTAAAAGCGATTGCAGCCAACTACCCCGATCCTATTTCGCATTTCCGTATAGGGCAGGCCAAAAAAGCACAAAAATTGTACAACGAAGCTATTACCGAGTTTGAAAAGTACAAAAAAGAAGTGCCTTCTGATGCACGTGCCGAAAGCGCAATAAAATCATGCGAATTGGCTCAAAAATGGGTAGATAGCCCTACACGCCACAAAGTGGATAACATGCCCTTTAACAGCAAAGAAGAAGATTTCTCTCCTGCTTTTTCGGATAAGAAAAATACGTCTTTGTATTTCACCTCTACCCGTGATGGTTCTACCGGAGGAAAAATTGACGGAACAACCGGAAGTTTAAGTTCGGATATATACGAAACCAAACTAGGCAAAGATGGTAAATGGAGCACCCCAACCCCCCTTGGCCCTCCTATCAATACGCCTAGCAACGAAGGACAAGCCGTAGTAAGCCGTAAAGGAGACTTTATGATATTTACGCGCTGCGGGCAAGTAAAAAACAAAAACATTACCTGCCAATTGTTTATCGCAAAAAAACAAGGTCCGGCTTGGGCAGAACCCGAATTGCTTCCTTTTAATGTAGATAGCTCTTATTTTGAACACCCTGCTCTTTCTCCTGACGGAAACACCTTATACTTCTCTTCAAACATGGCAGGAGGAAAAGGTAAAAACGATATTTGGATAAGCACTTTTGATAAAAAAGGCAAAGCATGGGGCGCCCCGGTAAATGCAGGTGCCGCAGTAAACACCAGCGAAAACGAAGGCTATCCTTACCTACACCCCGATGGGAAAACTTTATACTTTGCCTCAACCGGCTTATTAGGTATGGGTGGACTTGATATTTACAAAATTACCGCAGATAAAAGCGGCTCTTTTTCAGGGCAACCCGAAAACTTGAAATACCCATTAAACTCACCCGATGATGACTTTGGGATTATTTTTGATGGAAACAAAGACCGCGGATACCTTTCTTCAAACCGCGAAGGCGGAAAAGGAAAAGACGATATTTGGTCTTTTTACCTACCGCCATTGGTGTTTAATGTGAGCGGTATCGTTACCAACTCGTTAGACAAAACTCCGGTGCCTAACTGCCCTATCATCATCAAAGGTTCTGATGGTACTTTAGCCCAATCGGCTGCAGATAAAGATGGTAATTACACCATTAAACTAAGCCCCGGCGTATCATACGAAATTTACACTCAAACCAACAAAGATTTAAAAACAGCTTCGGCTCCTTTAAGTTTCTTAGCCTCTGATGACAGAGGTAAATTTACTACCGTAGATGTAAACGAATCAACCAACTTTAAAAAAGATTTTCAATTAGTTCCGGTACAAGCCGAGATTAAGTTCCCTGCGGTATTATACGCTTTGGGTAAATCAGAACTTTTGATTGATCCAACAGGCTCTGCCAAAGGAAACGATACACACAAACCTCTTAACTCTCAAGACTCTTTGAACTACCTATACAAAACATTGATGGATAACCCCACCATTGTAGTAGAGTTGAGCGCCCACACCGATAGCCGTGGTAGCGACAAATTAAACGACCCCTTATCGCAAGCGCGTGCGCAAACCTGCGTAGATTATTTAATATCTAAAGGTATTCCTAAAGAGCGTATGGTAGCAAAAGGCTGGGGTAAACACAAATTAAAAATAAGCGATGCCCAAATAGCTAAAGCTAAAACAAAAGAAGAAAAAGAAGCTTTGCACGCTATTAACCGTCGTACCGTGTTCCGCATCTTAAATTGGGATTACGTAGATCCTAAAGCACCTAAAACAGAAATTCCTAAATACCATCCTAAAGTAAGCGGCGAAGAAGACTCAAGTCAAATAGAAGACGCCCCTGCCGACAAATAGTATTTGTAAAACGAAAAAAGAGCCGCCTAATTAGGCGGCTCTTTTTTTATAGGCATATACCCTAAAAGTGGGCTTATTTCCATTATAAGCAAGAGAAAAAAGTTCCAAATGTTCTTTTGTTGTTAAAAACCAATTGTTGTATTATTCTAATTTATTTATATCTTTGCCCCTTTAAAAAACATAGTACTAATCATTAAACCCAATTAAAATCCATTATGGAACAACAAGAAATTTTAACAGTAATTGAAAAACACCTAAAAAAATCAGTATCTAGCGTTAGCGGCAATATAGACGCCGCAAAATCGTTTGTAGATTATGGCGCCAACAGCTTGGATATTGTTGAAATAGTATCGGGTTCTATGCGTGAACTAAAAATTAAAATACCACGCACCGAACTTTCTGATATTAAAAACATTCAAGGTTTGGTAGATAAATTTACGGCACACGCCAACTAATTTATATGAGTCATTTTTTAGATTTTTCGGGAAAAACGGTACTCATTACCGGGGGGACGCGCGGCATTGGTTTAGAAACGGGTTTGTCTTTTGCTAAACGAGGCGCCCTGTGTGTGCTTACCTATAGCTGGGGCGACCACGATGAGAAATCTATATATCAAGCTTTTGAAAAAGAAAAAGCACCTAAACCCATACTATTGCAAGCCGATGTATCAAACGATGTGGATACTCAAAATTTGCTGGACGCCTTAAAAAAACAAGGCATCAATCAGATAGACATTTTTATCAGCAACGTATCGGCTGCACAGGTAGTTAATAGTTTTGAAGATTATTCGTTAAAAGGCCTTAAAAAAAGCATTTCCTACTCGGCCTTTCCGATGGTAGCTTATACAAAAAAAATACACTCAACTTTTGGCAAGTATCCCAAATATATTATGGGAGTATCTTCTACCGGCCCTACCAACTATTCTATAGGATACGACTACGTGGCTGCTTCAAAAACAGTGATGGAAATTTTTGTAAAATACCTAAATTACCGTTTAAGGCAAGAAGGAGTGTGCATCAACGCTGTGCGCTCGCGTGCTATAAAAACACAATCGTTGGAAAATACGTTTGGAAAAGATTTAGCTGAATTTACAAAAAAATACGTGCCAGACAACTATTGGATACAACCTCAAGAACTCTCTGAGGCCTTAGTAGCTCTTTGCTCAGGTTATTGTGATTCCATATCAGGACAAATTATTACCGTAGATAAAGGAACTACTTTTTTTGATAATTTAATGGAGATTTATACTCGCGCACAAAAAGTAAATCGCGCGCAAACCAGCCCCAAAGCATAAATTTTTAATACAAAAACCATGTCAGCCAATACATTAGATGCAAGCTTAGCCAAGCACGTGCGCGAAAAATACGCCGATTATACGTATGATATGTTCATGATGAACATGAGCGCCGAGCTAGAAGAAATGCAGCTTTTTTCGGAATATGTGGACGTACTAAACGAAAAAAAGATATACACCTTTGAAGCCGCTCGCGGCGGTACACAAGGGCCTGAAAACGACCTGGATCGTTTTAATGGAGAAAAAGTACACGTAGTGAACCTATCGAGCTATAACTACTTAGGTTTTAGCTACCACCCCGATGTAATAAAAGCCGCACAAGATGCCGTTGCTAAATACGGCTTAGGCGCATCAAGTTCGCCGGTTATTAGCGGAACCTATACCGTACATAAACAATTAGAAGAAGCACTTGTTAAGTTCTTTGGCCTACCCGGTCGCGGTGTTTCCTTATTTACAGCCGGATACAGTGTAAACCTAGGCGCTATATCGGCGTTTATCAAACCCGGCCACCATGTTATTATGGATTCAGCTTCGCACATGTCCATCGTAGAAGGAGCTAAGCTATCCGGAGGAGAAACGTCTTTTTTTCGCCATAACGATATGGCCCACTTAGAAGAATTATTAAAAGAAAAATGCGACGAATTTACACGCGTACTTATTTGCGTAGAAGGTATTTACAGTGGCGATGGCGATTACGGTAACATAAAAGATGTAGTGCGTTTAGCCAAAAAATACGGAGCCTTTACCTTAGTAGATGAGGCACACTCGGCCTTAGTGTCGGGCAAGCACGGGCGCGGCGTGTGCGAGCAGCAAGGTGTGTTAGAAGAAGTAGATTTGTATGTAATGACCTTTAGCAAAGCCTTTGGCGGAGTAGGAGGGGCCGTGTATGCTAAAAAAGAAATTACCCAATATATGAACTGGTATGCCAAATGCCGTATGTTTTCTTGCGCTTTAGACCCCGCCGTTACCGGTGGAATGGCAAAAGTAATAGAGTTGGCCGGAGGGCCTTTGGGCAACGAAAGAAGAGAACGCATAAAAGAAAACGCTACTTATTACAGAGGTTTGTTAGAAGATAAAGTACACGTTACCCCGGGCGATGCGTGGGTAGTAATTGTGCACTTTGGTTCCGAAAGCAAAACCTTAGCCTTAAACGATTATTTACAACGCGAAGGCTTAGACACCAGCATCATTCAGTTTCCGGCGGTACCGCGCAACGAAGCCCGCATTCGTATGTTTATCACCTCCGAACATACTAAAGAACAATTAAAAAAAGCAGCCGACATTATTGTATCAGCCGCACAAAAATTCGATTTCCTAAAAAAATAAAATATGAGTAAAGTAGCATTAGTAACAGGTGGCTCTTCCGGATTGGGATTTGCCCTATCCGAACTATTAGGTAAACAAGGTTACACCATTATAGTAGTTGCCCGCAATCAAGAAAAAATAAACCAAGCGGTAAGCAAATTGGGCAGCAAAAGTATTAAAGCACAAGGCATTTCTTGCGATATAAGCAACGAAGCCAGCCTAAAAGCTACCTACGAAAAAGTAAAAGCCGAATACGGAAAAATAGATTATTTAGTATTAAACGCAGGCGTGGTTACAACGAAGTTGCTATCAGACTATAAAGAAACTTCAGAACTAAAGCAAGATTTAGAAATTGATTTAATAGGTACTATTTTATCGGCACATGCCTTTTTACCCTTGTTGCAAGCAGGCTCTAAAGTATTGATGATATCATCAGGCTTTGGGTTAATGGGCGCTGCCGGCTACTCTATGTACTGTGCTGCTAAAGCGGGTGTTATCAATTTTGGCGAAAGTTTACGCCGTGAATTGTTAAGCAAAAACATAAACGTATATGTAGCTTGCCCCGGCGATATGGATACACCGCAGTTTCACGAAGAGGTAAAAAATGCACCCGCCTGGATGAAAAAAGAAACGCCGCGCAAGTTGATGAAAACAGAAACGGTAGCCGAAAAAATTTTAAAGCAAGCTCAAGGACATAAAAAATACCTTATTGTACCCTCAGGCGATGTAAACACCTTGGTTATTTTAAGCAAAATTTTACCTCGCAAATTTCGCGATTCCCTGTTGGATAAAATGTTCCCGCGCCCCTAGTTTTTTACCTTTTATCGGGTGCTAAAAAAGAAATTTGTAAGCAAATTTTTATACCTTTGCGCCCTTATTTTTATATAAACGAGCAAAAATGAATATCACCAAAGAAAACATTGACCATTTAAACGCAGTTGTAACCATACAAGTGGCTCCTGCTGATTACGAAAAACAAGTAGAAGATGCCGTAAAAAAAGCACAACGCAACATCGCTATACCCGGTTTTAGAGCCGGAAAAGTGCCCGCCGGAATGGTGAAAAAAATGTATGGAAAATCAATCTTAGCCGAAGAGATAAATAAAATATTGAACAAAAATTTGCACGAATATATTACGGAAAATAATATAGAAATTTTAGGCAACCCGTTACCTAAAGCAGATGAAAACAAAACCTGGGAAAACGGAAGCAATTTTACCTTTCAATACGATTTAGGCTTGGCGCCGGCTTTTACGGTAGATGTATTTAAAAGCACCCCGTTTCCTTATGAAACGGTGCAGGTAGATGATAAAATAGTGGAAAAATACATGGCCGACATTCGCCGTAATTTTGGAAAACCCGTAACACCCGATGTTGCCTCTGAAAAAGACGTTGTGTTTGTGGATATAAATGAGTTGGACGAAACCGGAAGCATTAAAGCCGGAGGTGTTTACAAATCTACCAGCATTGGTATAGAGCGCCTAAAAAGCGAAGCCGCCCAAAAGAAATTGATAGGTGCAAAAAAAGAAGATAAGATAGTTATAAAAGCCAACGAATTGTATGAAGATGCCATAGATCGCTCCGTATCTTTAGGTATTGATAAAGAAATGGCCGCAAGCTTTACAGCTCCTTTGCAGCTTAGCGTAAAAAACATCGCCCGCATGGAAGATGCAGAACTGAATGAAGAACTGTTTACTAAGATGTATCCCGATGGTTCTATAAAAACAGAAGAAGAACTACGCAATAAAGTAAAGGCCGAATTGGCTTTAATGTTTGAGCAAGACAGCGACCGCAAATTTATGTCGGAGGCCGAAAAGATATTGATAGATAGCATAAACCCTGCGCTTCCCGAAGATTTTTTGAAACGTTGGCTTATGGCTGTAAATGAAAAACCCGTTACCATGGAGCAATTAAATGCCGAGTTTGATTCGTGGGCGCGCTCTATGAAATGGAAATTGATAGAAAATAAAATTATTAAAGCCAACAACATTACCGTTACAACAGACGAAGCTACGGAAGAAGCGCGTCGCGTTGTACGCAACCACTTTGCTCGCTACGGGCAAAACCCATCGGAAGAAGAGATAGAAAAAAATGTAAAGTCGATTCTTCGAAAAGAAAAAGAGGTGGATCAGTTGTATGAAAATTTATACCGAGGTAAAGTCTTAAATCTGTTTAAAACTACCGGTCAGTTGGCTAAAAAGGAAGTAAGCTATAACGAGTTTTTTGGCGTAAAAGAATAATTTTTTTTACAGCTCTTTCATTAAAACCACATACAGCGCCAGCATGGCTTCTATGTCTTTTTTGTGTACTTTTTCGTTAGGCGAATGCACAAAATCTTCGGGGGCTCCTATAAAGCACCAATCCCAAGGATAGGCAGCCATCTGCAATTCTTTAGCATCGCTCCCCCCGCTGCCCTCTACCTCTAGTTGAAAAGGAACTTTACTTTTTTGCGCTATAGAGATAATGCGATTTACGTAGCTTCTTCTAGGTATTAAACTATCTCTCATGCTGATAGCAACTCCTTTGCCGTGCGGTACCCCTTCGGTTACCCAAGTAATATCAGATATAAGTGCTTGTTTTATTTTATACTTCTCTTGCAAAAACTTTTGAATGTAGGATACGCTGCCGCCCCCGTGCTCTTCCCAACAAGAAAACACAATAGCTCCATCTTTTAGTGTTTGAGCAAGATGCAACGCGTTGAATACCCCTAAACGATTGTCCATATAACAGCACTGCACATACTCTTTTGTTTCGCGCCACTGTGGTTTAAAACACAGTTCGGTGCCTTGTTCCAATATATGTTTTGATTGATAGCTAAGGGCATTATCTTTGTTTTGCAGCAGGGCTTCGCGCCCTTTTTCGTCTACCAAAACAAAACCGCTATCCGTACGTGGGCCGCCAATTTTTACCAATTGATTTTGGTAGCGCACCGTAAAACCAATGCTATCTATATGGGCAAAAACAGCTGTGCGCGGCTTGCCAAAAACAAGCACGATACAATCTTGAAAACGCTCCCCTGCGTATATAGTAGGTTGGTGCAACCAATGTTTTTTTTCTTTCTTGATGTAGTTAAGCAAAAAATTTTTCATGCCTACTTCATTACCCGAAGGGGCGTGCACGGCGCACATTTCTTTTAATAAATCAAAGCTTATAGATTTCATGTTTTTTTAATTTGATAAAGCAATACATACAATAGCCAATACACTGAGAGCCAGTCCTACAAAATTTTTAGTATTAAGTTTTTCTGAAAAAAATAAATAAGCACAAAGCGTAGAGCCTAGCATTACGCTAATGTTGATAATGGGATACAAAACAGAACTTTGTATAGAACCGTTTTCAATTACTTTCATAATAAAATACACACTGAAATAGTTGGGAGTTCCTAAAACAAGACCTGCTAAAAGCATTTTGGGGTAGGAGATGCTTTCTTTTTTGTAAAAAAACAAAAAAATAAACAAACCGATAAGGCCTGCCGAACAAAAGGTAAGACCTAAAAAACAAGCCGTTTCTGTGGAGCTTTGTACTAGTTTTTTTTGAGCAAAGTTTACGGCCGCGTCTATAATGCCGCTTCCTAAAAAAACAAATAAGGGTAATAAAAAAGACAGGCCAAAGGCTGTTTTCTTTTTTTCTTGCCGGGCGGGACTAATTAAAAAGATAGAAAGCAGGGCGATGGCTATGCCGAAAATTTTTAAGCCTTGCAATACGTCTTGATACAAAACAAAAGCCAATACTACCGGAATAACGACGCTCATTTTATTAGCTACCGAGGTAATGGCAATGCCCGCCTGAGAGGTGCTAACCGATATGGTGTAAAAAACAGAAATAAACAAAGCACCTAAACCAACCGCAGGAAACCACAGATGGCCGGCCTCTACATACACGCTCTTAGGTTCTGTAAATAATAAAGAAAAACTGCCTGCCACAAAATAATTAACCACAATAGCCGGAAACGCCGCTACATGATACGTTTGAAAAGCCCGCAAAATCAATAACAATAAAATGTTGCAAAGAATTCCTATAATTAAAAAAAACATAAAGACGGTACGCCACTTTTACTTCTTAGCAAATGTACTTTTTTTTACGATGTTGCAAAAAAGCGATGATTTTAGCGAAATGTTAAATTTTGCTAATAGCATATTTAGATTTTCGTTGTTTTTTATGTTTTTAATGCCGCTTACAGTAATAAACAAGAATTTTGCAATTTAATCGAATATACGCAATATCTATCTCGTTTAAAGTACAAATAATAAAGTATTCGAATAAAATTTTAACAGACGGTTAGGTCGTTTTATAATAGTTAACACCATTAGTTGTGTCGGCCAAGTCGGTGCTGCTGCCCTATGGGCAACCATGCGTTGAGTACGATGCTTCCATTGCTATAAGTTGTGCTCCAAAACTATATAAAGCGTTAGATTAATGTCTATTAGAAATTTTCAAAAAATGACGGAAGAGGAATGCTTTAGTTAAAGTATTATATATTTTTTTTATTTTAATTTCTGATTTGAAATTAAAATGACTATTAATGGGAGAGGCCATCATTTTATCAAAATCTTCTTGAGATAGTTCAAGTTTTTTTAAAATAAAATCCTTGTCATTCTTTAAAAGAGTTTCATCGATAATATCTGTTTCTAAAATTTTTAGAGCTTCTTTTTTTGTAATTTGATTATTGCAAATTAAGGAAGATAAATGAGCTTTTCTAATATCTATATTAAACCTTTTTGGCAATATATAGCGCTGGTAAAAGCGGGTAAAAATTGATTCGCCATGCTTAATAGGATATTCTTTCCAATTACATTCTTTCGTTAATATTTTTTTTGCTTCATCTCTATGGTAGCTCAAATAATTTAATAAAAATATGTTTTCAATTTTTTTTATATTGTAGTAGTAAAATTTTTTTATCAAAGTAAGCGTTGGTAATTTATGTAAAGAGGTATTGCTTCCAAATACTTTATAAATATCAAGCATATTCATAGCATCTCCCTTGTTATGAATCCAACAATTCGGCATAATTCCTTCCGACACATAGTTATTTCCTGTTATAATGTGTTTAATGTTTAAATCACTTGCTACCTTGTATAAAGCAGATAGATAGTAATGGTCTGTAGGGAACTCAATGTCGATAACCCCTGACTTTAAATAAGCAATTTGAAGTTCTTTGAACTGATCCCAATCTAAAGTGAATATTTTCAAATCAACATTTAACTTGGTTGTAATAGCAAGTATATTGTTAAATGAAATTTCTGTATTCCAACCAGTATCAATGTGTACAGCTAACGGTTTTAAACCAAGTTCTACAGTTTTATACAACAAGAAAGAACTATCTAAGCCGCCACTAACGCCGACTATGCAATTATATTTTTGATTTATTAGTTTAAAAGTTCTTAATAGAATTTTTAATTCATTCGATTCTTTTAATATAATAGACCGCTTAGTTAAATAATCAGTACAGTAATTGCAAAAACCATCTTCATAAAACTGTATATCGGAAACGGTCGTGTCTAAAACGCATCTTTTACATTCCATGCGTTTATAACGTAAAACCATACTTCTTATTGTGCACAGTAAATTGTTTAAGTTTCCACTCAAAAAATAATAAAAGAGTAGAAGGCTACGTCAGGTCAAATAAATTTGCCACTCCTATATAACGGTTGCTTATAAAACCTTCGGCATAGCGTGCGCCAATGCTTCGCCCCCATATACTCATTTTAGCAAAAACACTTTCCATAAACTCGGGGCTTGATATAGGAGTTTGAGGTTCTTTACTGGTTGTATTGTAAAATTGAGAGGCAAAAGCCATAATAGCTTCGCGTTTTTTTTCGGCAAAAGGGCTAACATCTACTACAAAGTGCGGGTGTTGGTATTGGTCTTGTATGTAATGATATACGGCTTGCGGGCGGTGTGCTTCTTGGCCGGTGTATAGTTTGGGCAAGCCGGAGTAAAAGCAAGCATCGGCTACTAGTTTGGCAGCGCGCCCGTGGTCGGGGTGGCGGTCGGTTGGGGCGTTGCAAAGTACTATTTGTGGTTTGCAATCGCGAATTACTTTTACAATTTCCTCTACACTTTCTTTTTTGTTTTCAAAAAAACAATCGGCAAGGGTAAGCTGTCTTCTAAAAGAGGCGCCTAATATCTTGGCCGACTGCATGGCTTCTTGTGTGCGCAGCGTGGGGTTTCCGCGTGTGCCCATTTCGCCCAATGTTAAGTCAAGCATAGCAAAGGTTTTTCCTAGGCTTGCCTGCTTTAGTAAGGTGCCCGAGCAGCTTAGTTCTACATCATCGGGATGTGCGCCTATGGCTAAAATATCAATGGGCATTTATTTTGTTTTTCCTTCTATCCAGTTTGTAATTTCGGTGTCGTTGGGCTTAGTAGTAGAGCCTATGTGTTTTACAAAATGCCCGTTTTCATCAATCAGGTATTTATTAAAATTCCAACTTACTTTAGAGCTTGCTACGCCGTTCAGATCTTTGTTTTTTAGCCATTTATATACAGGCGAAGTAGCAATTTCTATTTTTTCCATGAGGGGGAAGGTAACTCCGTAATTTTTGGTGCAAAACTCACGTATTTCGCTGCTGTTGCCCGGTTCTTGCCCCATAAAATCATTGCAAGGAAAACCGATAATAACAAAGTGTTGGTTTTTGTATTGTTGATACAGTGCCTCCAACTCTTTGTATTGATCTGTAAAGCCGCATTTGCTGGCGGTGTTTACTATCATTATTTTTTGTCCTTTCAAGGAGGCAAAATCAAAATCTTGCCCCTCTAGGGTTTTGGTTTTAAATTGATAAATGGTTTGGGCTTGTATAATCGTACTCATGGTTAAAATAATTAGGGTTAAAAGGGTTTTCATGTGGCTGGTTTTTAAAGTAACTGTATTTGGTTCATTACACGCTCGGTAAAGGGGTTGCACAAAGTAAGGTTAAATTCAAAAAGTTGGACGGTGTTGTACGAAGATTTTAAATACGATTGCAGCATCGCTTTCGCTCTGTTTAGGCGTACTTTTACGTTAGCTTCGCTAATTTGCAGCAGTTCGGCTGTTTCGGTGGTGTTGTATTCGCTTATTTCTCTTAATGAAAATACCATGCGGTACTCTTCGGGTATTTTGCTTAGCGCTTCTTCTATGATGCGGCGCAACTCGTTATTATTTATTTGTTGGCTCACGTTGTTGCTTGCGTGCCCCATCATTTCGCTTTCAGGCACATGCTCTTGAGAAACTTCATTTTTTCGGCTTGTTTTTTCTCTTTTTCGGTAGCAGTTATTAAGCATGATGCGGGTAATCCATGTTTTGAAGTTAGAGCGCTGTTCAAACTGATGCAGGTTTTTATAGGCGTCTATGTACGTATCTTGCATGAGGTCTTGGGTGTCGTCGTGATCGTAATTGTAACTCCGCCCTATTTTGTATAAATAGGGGTTAAATCGCCTTATGATAATTTCATAAAACGATTTTTCCCCGCTTAGTATTCTATTGATTATTTCTTGGTCTGTTATTTTTTCAAAATTTTTGATAGTCATATACGTTGTAAGTTTTTATGTTTTTTACAGCGCAATATACAAAATAGTTCAATAGTATTATTTGAATTTTTCCGGAAATTGTTTTGCGATACCTTCTGTAAGTATGTCGGCTAAATGAACCATGTGATGCAAAGCTTCTTCAAACCCTCCAAAAGATTGGGTGTAATCTCCTTTTAAAATGCTAACTGAGTATGCAATGGTGTGGGTAATGTGCATTTCTAAAGCACCTTGGGTGTCTTTTGCTGTCCAGTTTTTAGGATTAGCCGAAGCTAAAAAACTGCCTATGTCTTTAGCATTGGCATACCAATCTTTTACAGCTTTGTCTAAGGCTTCTTTGTTGTTTTCTTTAGCTGCTTTTAATACAGGAACAGCTAATTGTATGTGCTCGGTAAGTAGTTTTCCTAATTGGTCGCCTGCTGCCTGCCCGTAATAAGGAACAATGGCTGCTCCAATATCTTTTTGGTTTTGTAATAACCTATTCAGTTTGGCAGACAATCCTTTTGGATCATTGTAGTAAGCATCTACTGTTATTAGTGTCCAGTACATGTGCGCGTTCCATAAATCTTTCATGGCAGCGTTTAGTTCCTGAACTTTAGGGTTTTTCATAAGTACGGCTACTTCTGTTGATGAATTATTTTTCATAGAAGCATGGTCGGCGTGCTGTGCGTTTGCGGTTACAGTTGCTGTAAATAGTGAAATTGCAATTATTGTTTTTTTCATTTTATTGGTTTTAAAAGGTTAGTATAGTAATAGAGTAGCAGAATAAAAAAAGGTTACAAAATATATTGTTGTTTCAAAATTTTATTAGGTAGGCGCGTTAATTTTGTTCTTTTAATACATCGCTCAAAATGATTTTAATGTAAAACAAAAAAGGAGCAACCTAAGAAGGTTGCCCCTTTTTATTTTATGGAAATAATTAGTGAAAGCTATTAGGGAATTGTAGTGCAATACCTTGGCAAAGCATGTCAGACATGTTCATCATGTGCTCAAAGGCAACATCGTAGTCGGCAATAGCTTGACTGTAGTTTGCGTGTAGAAGATCCACGGCATAGGTCGTGGTTTGAGTAATATGCATCTGCATCATGCTTTCCATATTGCTTTTTGGCCAGTTATTGGGGTTTGCAGCAGATAAAAAATCAGCTATATTTTTTGCGTTAGCATTCCAGTTAGCCAAAGCAGTATTAAGTGCACTTGTATTCCCTTGTTTGGCAGCAGTAAGCACTGGTACAGCTAATTGAATGTGAACTGTTAGTAGATGAGCTAAAGTATCACCGGCAGCATTTCCATAAAAAGGAACAATAGCGTTTCCTATAGCTGTTTGGTTTTGCAACAAACGGTTAAGACTAGCAGAGAGTGCCGCTGTATCGTTGTAAAACGCATCAACAGTTTCGTACGTGTACTGCATGTGGTCTGACCATAGCTTTCGCATAGAGTCGCTCAAGGCTACATAACTTGCTGTAGTAAGCGGGTTAGTGGCTGCTGGCGCGGGTGCAGGGGCCGGCGCGGGTTGTGATTTTTTGCATCCTTCTAAAGACACTAGTGCAATAGCTGCACCTACTAAGATTAACTTGATTTTTTTCATTTTATTTATTTTTTAAAAGTTTAATACAGCATCAGAGTAACAGAGTAAATAAAAGGTTACAAAAAAAATGATAAATTTTAATCAATAGCAGAATTGTAAGCCGAATTTAGTTTTAAATTTGGCAAATGCATAACGAAACACTTGATAATGGCATCAAAAAAGGAAGCATATAACAAAATAGAAAAGTTAGTAAAGCGTTTTGACGAGCAAAAAGAATTTTATAAAAAAGCCGATTACAACGAAACGCAAACCAGGCGCGACTTTATTGACCCTTTTTGGAAAGCACTTGGTTGGGATGTTGATAACGAAAATGGTTACGCAGAGAGTTACAGAGAAGTGATTCACGAAGACCGCGTAAAGGTTGGCAACGCAACAAAAGCGCCAGATTATTCTTTCCGTTTGGTTGGCGGAAAACGACTTTTCTTTTTGGAAGCCAAAAAACCAAGTGTTTTTATTAAAGATGAAGTTCAACCAGCTTATCAAGTAAGGCGTTACGGTTGGAGCGCCAAAATGCCCATTTCCGTAATTACCGATTTTGAAGAATTTGCCATTTACGATTGCACTACAAAACCAAAAGAAACCGACAAAGCAAGTAACGGACGAATTAAGTATATCACGTATCAAAATTACTTAAAGGAGTTTGATTTTATTTGGGAAACCTTTTCAAAAGAGTTTGTTCTTAAAGGCAGTTTTGACAAATACATTACAAGCGACAAAAACAAAAAAGGGACAACAACTGTTGATAACGAGTTTTTACAATCGCTTGATAAATGGCGTGTTGAACTTGCCTTAAACATTGCATTACGCAATAAACATATTAACGAAGATGAATTAAATTTTATCGTTCAGTACACCATCGACAGAATTATATTTTTAAGAATTGCAGAAGACAGAAGTGCAGAGCCTTATGGCGAATTGCTTAATTCAACAAAGTCGGGCGACTTTTATCAAAACTTGTTACGTAACTTTCATGTTGCCGACCAAAAATATAATTCGGGGCTTTTTGATTTCAAGAAAGATAAAATAAGCGACAAAATTTTCATTGATAACAAAGTTATCAAGAGTATAATTTCTGAACTCTACTACCCCGTTTGTCCTTACGAATTTTCGGTTTTATCGGTAGAGATTTTAGGGAGTGCTTACGAACAGTTTTTAGGGAAACAAATTACGCTTTCTAAAAATGGAAAAGCACAAATTGAAGAAAAACCCGAGGTGCGTAAAGCAGGCGGCGTTTATTACACGCCGCAATACATTGTGGAATACATTGTGAAAAACACAATCGGGAAATTGATTGACGGAAAAACACCGAAAGAAGTAAGTAAACTAAAAATTGTGGATCCCGCCTGCGGCAGCGGCAGTTTTTTAATTGGGGCTTATCAGTTTTTACTGAATTGGCACAAGGATTTTTATACGCAAAATGGCAAAATTTCAAAAGGTAATAAAAGCAATCCTTTAACACCAACAGGCGAATTGACCACAGCCGAGAAAAAACGTATTTTGCTGAATAATATTTATGGTGTGGACTTGGATAGCAATGCAGTGGAAGTAACCAAACTTTCTTTGTTGCTTAAATGTATGGAGGGTGAAACCAAAGAAAGTATTGAAGCACAAACAAAACTTTTTCACGACCGTATTTTACCGACTTTGGACAATAACATAAAAAGCGGAAATTCTTTGATTGATTTGGATTATTACGATAACGAATTGGACTTTGGAGAAGAACGAAAAGTAAAACCTTTCTCTTGGCAAAAAGCGTTCCCAGAAGTGTTTAAAAGAGATGTGCCTATTGATGACCGTTTACTGTTTAAGAAGCAATATCAACGTGTAAAAAAATTACAAGACGATACCGATAAATTGATTTCAAAAACTGTAAGCGAGCCACAAGGAATATATCGTAAAAGCAATGGTGGTTTTGATGTTGTTATTGGAAATCCACCTTATGTAAAAGTTTCCGACAAGAAGATTTTTGATTACTTCAATGAAAAATTTGTTCATCAGGATTATCAGCAAGATTTGTATTTGTTGTTTTTGGAGCAATACAAAATGCTTTTAGTAAAAGGTGGAAAACTAGGTGTGATTATTCCCAATACCTGGCTGCAAAGCATTAAGTTTCGGAACATCAGAAGTTACTTGATGAATAATTTTTATTGGGAAAAGATATTACATATTACAGACAAAGTGTTTAAAGCTGTTGTGGATACGCATGTTCTTATTTTTGAGAAAAATGATTATATAAAAAATACTGAGTTAGAAATTGATATTTTAGACAAAGGCGAGATAAGCCCACTTCATACTATTAGTCAATACGATTTGCCACACAATGGTGATGTGATTAATGTTTTAGCAAATGATGGTGAAAATAATTTATTTGAGAAAATAAAAGGAAAATCAACATTTATAAAAGATGAATGTTTTTCAAATGTTGGCGTAAAACCATTTCAAGTTGGTAAAGGAAAACCTAAACAAACAAGAGAAATTGTAGATACAAAACCTTTTGTTGTAGAAAATGCACCAAAGCCAAAAGGTAAAAATTGGAAACCACTTTTGCGTGGAAGTTTGATGAACCGTTATGTGAATAATTGGAATAATAATAGCTGGATTGAATACGGAGAATGGTTAGCAGAACCTAGAAACATTGCGACTTTTGAAGCAGAAGAGAAAGTTATAGTTCGCCAAACAGGCGATAGAATAATTGCAACTTTAATTGGCAAAAACATTATTTGCAGAAATAACCTACACATTATTATTTCTAATGGATTAGACCACAAGTTTATTCTTGGGGTTTTAAATTCAAAACTTACCGATTTTTATTACCAACAAATCAATCCTGAACGTGGTGAGGCTTTGGCTGAAGTGAAAAAGAACCACGTTGAGCAGTTACCCATTCCTAAAAATGTTACAAGCAAACAACAAAACGAAATCATCAAATTAGTTGAACAAATTTTGCAACTAAATAAAGAAAAACAAGAAGTCAAATTAGAAAGTATAATTGAGCAACTGCAAAGCAGAATTGACTACGCAGAAAATAAAATCAATGAATTGGTTTATCAACTTTATGAGCTAAGCGAAGAGGAAATAAAAATTGTGGAAAACGTATAAAATGAGTAGTCTAAAAAAACAGCAACATTTTGTTTGGAAACACTATCTCAAACCTTGGGCAAAAAATGACAAAATTTATTGTTTAGGCCGTGGTAATATTTTTAATACATCACCAAATAACATAGCTCAAGAAAGATTTTTTTACGCATCTGAACCTCTTGGAGAAAGAGAGTTCGATTTTATTAAAGGTTTCATTAAACACTTGCACCCTTCGGCTCAATCCTCTCAACTTGAGTTGCTAAAAATGTATTGCGAAACAACTCAATATGATGATTATATAAAAAAATGCGGGATAGAAGATTTTCATGGAATAGTAGAACAAAAATTCAAAAATATTTTGGCTAAACTATATTTGAAAGACCTTTCATTTCTAAAAAATGTAGAAGATAAGAACAATTTCAGTTTTTATGTGGGGTGTCAATATATGAGAACTGCGAAAATGCGCGAAAACCTAATAAATGTGAATCTTCAAATCCCCAGTGATATGAATAGGGAAAGTATTGCGAGAGTTTTTGCCTTACTTTATAGTAACCTAATCGGGAATTGGGTATTTTCTAAGTTTAAGGTTTCGTTATTAACCAATAATACAGACTTGAATTTTATTACCAGCGACCAACCAATAATAAGCACCAAAACGAAAATAACAAATGAAGCTAAGCAAGTTCCTAATCAATTCGAGTTATATTTTCCAATTACTCCAAAATTAGCCATTTATATAAGTGAAGAATTAGAAGAAAATAGAACTCTTGATAAAAATGAAGTAGAGTATTTCAATACAATGATATTTGAACATTCAAAAGAGCAGATATATTCAATTGAAGCATTAGATTTAGAACAGATGAAAAGCAAAAAGAAAAGTATAACTTTACAAGGAAGCGCCAGCTCATGACTCAATTTTATGCTAAATATCAATTGCTTGAAAATATGCAGCTAATGGTTGCAGAAATTAGTTGGACGAGACACGGGCGGTTGGCATATTTTTGGTTGAAAAACATTTTGTACATTTGGCTCTGTGCTTTGGCTACCGCCTGCTGGTCCCCGCTCCTCGGATAGCCACAAAAACCATCTTGTATTAAGCTGCATTTAAAAATATGAACATAGGGAAAAAGAAAAACATACAAGCCAAACACAATGCCGGCGCACCGCCCGGCGAGTTGTATTATATAGGCGAAGAACGCTCGGATAAGGTAAAAATTACTCTTATTCAATATAACGAAGCCGATTTTTATGAAACCGATTTTTATGACTGGTCGGCCTGCGTGGGCGCTATAAAACCCAAAATGGTAACGTGGATCAACATTGACGGCATCCATAAATTAGATTTAATAGAACATATAGGCAAACACTACAACATACACCCGCTTTCGTTAGAAGATATAGTACACACCGAGTCGCGCCCCAAGTACGAAGATTACGACCACTATGTTATCAGCATCATGAAAATGCTGTATTGCAACGAAAAAGGTCTTAGCAACGAGCATCTAAGCGTATTGCTTTTTAACGATACCGTACTCTCCTTTCAAGAGCCCAACGGCAAAGATGCCTTTGATGTAGTACGCCTGCGTTTATTACATGCCAAAGGGCGTATTCGCAAAATGCAAGCCGATTATCTGGCGCACGCCTTACTAGATGCCGTGGTGGACGGATATTTTAAAATGCTGGAAAAAGTAGGCGAACACGTAGAGCTGATTGACGAAGAAGTAATTGATATGTCGCAAAACAAGGTGCTGCCCCGCCTGCATGAGCTAAAACGCGAAATGATTTTTTTGCGCCGCCAGATATACCCCGTGCGCGAGTTGGTTAATAACTTGGTGCGCAGCGAAACCGATTTAATTCAAGAAAGCACCCATGTGTATTTGCTTGACTTACAAGACCACACAAACCGCTTGATAGAAACCATAGAAGGCTATCGCGAGATGCTTTCTAGCACTATGGAGGTTTATTTAAACAACAGCTCCAACAAGCTAAACGAGGCCATGAAAACCCTTACCGTTATTTCCTCTATTTTTATACCCGTAACCTTTATAGCGGGGGTTTACGGTATGAATTTTAGGCACATGCCCGAGTTGGATAACGAATACTCCTATGCCGCCGTATGGCTCGTTATGATTAGCATTATGGTAGGAATGGGCATTTATTTTCGCCGAAAAAAATGGTGGTAATAAAAATCATTTCTCATTTTTAAATTTAATCTTACATTTGCGGTCTTAAAAATTTTAATAATATAATTGTAATTTATGCAAAATAAAGGAGCTATTACCACATTTGCCGCGCTACTTGGGCTGGCCTGTCTATTTTATTTATCATTTACATGGGTAACCCGCGGGGTAGAAAAAGATGCCTTGGCCTTTGCCGAAACGCAGGCCGCAAACCCCTTAGTAGCGAAAGCCGCTGCCGATTATGCCAAAGGCGATGCCGCTAAAGAGAGGGAGTATTTAGAAAATGTAAAAAATGCTAAATTAGATTACTACTTAGATTCTATGAAGAATGTAAGCGTGTACGACATTCTTTTAACCAAATACACCTACGAAGAGTGCAAACAAAAAGAAATTAACTTAGGTTTGGACTTGCGCGGCGGCATGAACGTAACCCTTGAAGTATCGGTGGCCGATATTATTAGAAATATAGCCAACAACAACCCCGATGCCGACTTCAATAAAGCCTTAGCCCAAACACAAAAAAACCTGGGTGTAAACAACAATAAAGATTTTGTTACCCTTTTTGCCGAAACCTATAAGCAAATAGCCCCCAACGGCCGCTTAGCTCCCTTGTTTCAAACCATCGAAAATAAAGGGAAAATAGATTACAATGACAACAACGACAAGGTTATCTCTTTTATTAAAGAGCGTGTAAACGAAGCGGTAGATAATTCAGAAACTACCTTCCGCAGCCGTATAGACCGTTTTGGTGTGTCGCAACCCAATATCCAAAAATTAGAAGCCAGCGGGCGTATTCTAATAGAACTACCAGGTTTAGGGGATAAAGAGCGAGTACGCAAACTATTGCAAGGAACGGCTAACCTTGAGTTTTGGGAAACCTATGAAAACGCCGAATTGGGGCAGTACTGGCCTGAAGCCAACAAAAAGGTAAAAGCCTTCCTAAATCCTGAATTAGCTAAAGCAGACAGCTTAAAAGCAGATACTGCTGCCGTTAAAACAGATTCTTTAAAAAAGGCAGTTGCTAAAAAATTAACAAAAGAGGAACTGGCTAAAGCCAAAACCGATTCTGTTGCAAAAATAAAAGAAGACAGTGCCAAAAATGCTTCTAAATCATTAGCACAAAAATTAAATAACACCAGCGATAGCGCTAAAACCAAAGCCGCTAACGATACGGCTTTAGCCAATTACAAAATAAACAACCCACTGTATTCAATGGCCGGTCCCTTGGTGCCCAACGTATCGCAAGATGGCAAGTATTTTGGTTTAGGCGCCGTAGTAGGTTACGCCCGCGTAAAAGATACCTCGTTGGTTAATTCCTATTTAAACAACCCCAAAGTACGCGCTATATTCCCATCAAAAGTGCGCTTTATGTGGGATGCTAAGCCTCAAAAAGGTACTGAAGTTATTTCCCTATATGCCGTAAAAACGACCGAACGCAACGGCAAACCCGCTATGTATGGCGATATTATTGATGAAGCCCGTAAAGACTTTCAGCAACAAACCGGCGAAATTGCTATCAGCATGCAAATGAAGGGCGAGGCCGCTCAAAAATGGGCTAAACTTACCAAAGCGAATGCCCCAAAAGATAGTAAAAGCCGTGGGCATTGTATCGCTATTGTAATGGATAATGCCGTGTACTCGGCTCCTACCGTAAACGGCGAAATACCTAACGGAAACTCACAAATAACCGGTAATTTTGATAACCGCGAAGCCGATGCTTTGGTGGCTATTTTAGGTGCCGGTAAACTGCCAGCCCCCGCCCGCATTGTAGAAGAAACCATAGTAGGGCCTACCTTAGGGCAAGAGTCTATCTCTAACGGTTTAATATCTTTTGTGATAGCCTTTATCGTAATCTTGGTGTTTATGGCTTTGTATTACAATAAAGCCGGTTGGGTAGCTAACCTGGCGCTGTTAATCAACTTGTTCTTTATTATGGGTATTCTTACCTCTTTAGGAGCTACTCTAACCCTGCCGGGTATTGCCGGTATCGTGCTTACCATTGGGCTTTCGGTAGATGCTAACATCTTAATTTTTGAGCGTATTCGTGAAGAATTGGCGCTTGGCAAATCAATAGGGCAAGCCATAAAAGAAGGCTTTAAACACGCCATGCCTACCATTATAGATAGCAACGTAACTTTATTGATATTAGGCATCATCTTATACGTGTTCGGTAACGGCCCCGTGCAAGGTTTTGCCACTACTTTATGCATCGGTATCTTGTCTTCCCTTTTTGCCGCCGTAATCTTATCGCGCGTGGTATTCGATTGGATGTTGGAGCGTAAAAAAGAAATTACCTTTGATAATAATTTTACCCGCAACGCATTCAAAAACTTACATTTTGATTTTGTAGGTCGTCGTAAAATATATTACGCTATATCTTCTGTTATCATTGTGTTGGGGATTGTTTTTTACTTTAAAAACGGAGGCTTTAACTTAGGCGTTGATTTTAAAGGCGGACGTACCTACATGGTAGGTTTTGAAAAAGGCATGAACACCGAAGAGGTAAAAACAGCCCTTGCCAAATCTTTTGGAGGCGAAGCACCTGAGGTAAAAACAGCCGGAAGCAGCAGCAAACTAAAAGTAACTACTTCATACCGAATCAATGAAAACGACCAAAACGTAGATAAAGACGTAGAACAATCTCTGGAAAGCGGCCTTACTCAACTAAACACTAAGTTTGAAGTGCTTAGCTCACAAAAAGTAGGCCCTACCATTGCTACCGATATTTTGTATAGCGCATACGGAGCTATTTTGTTCTCTTGTTTGTTGATGTTTATATACATCATCATTCGCTTTAAAAAATGGCAATATGGCTTAGGGGCGGTAGTGGCCTTGTTTCACGATGTGTTGGTAGTACTTTCCTTCTATACCATTTTGGATAAAATACTGCCTTTCTCTTTAGAAATAGGGCAAGATTTTATAGCAGCCATTCTTACCGTAATGGGTTATACCATGACGGAAACCGTTGTTGTGTTCGATCGTATTCGCGAAAAATTAGCCGATTCGGGCAAAACCGATGCACATGGCGAAGAACGTAACAGTTTGATTAACTTTGCCTTAAACAGCACATTAAGCCGTACGATATTAACTTCGTTAACCGTATTTTTTGTGCTATTAGTTATCTTTATCTTTGGTGGTGATGCCATCAGAGGCTTTATTTTTGCTTTGTTAATAGGTCGTGTAATCGGTACCTACTCTTCATTGTGTATCTCTACTCCTATAGTAGTTGATTTAGATAGAACCAAGTAAGATACATGATACTAACGCTAAAAGAGCCTTTTAATTAAAAGGCTCTTTTTTTTTGATTTTTTAAAGAAAATAGCATGTAGTTAAGCCTAAAAAATACCTACTAGTAGGTACTAAAAATATACATTGATATAGATATAGTTTGTTTTTAGATGTAATAGTTTTGCCTGTAGAATCTTTAATAAATTAAAAGATGGTAAACAAACAATTACTTAAAAGTTTTTTTTTAGCGGCTTGCTCTTTTTTTTCTATAGAAAACAAGGCACAAACGGTAACTTATTCTTCTCCCGGAACCACTACTTGGGTTGTACCCAATTGCGTTACTTCGGTAACGGTGCAGGTGTGGGGCGGTGGCGGCGGCGGCGGCGGAGTGTCTTCGCGCAATCAAGATGGTAGCAACTACGATGGCAACGAGGCTTGCTCTTGCGGCGGTGGCGGTGGCGGCGGTGGCTTTTCTTCGAGAGTATACTCCGTCAATCCGGGCGATGCCTATACCATAGTAGTAGGTGCCGGTGGGGGTGGAGGGACAGGAAATACCTCATCTGCTACTGCAGGAAATGGCGCTTCGGGCGGAAACAGTACTTTTTCAGGACCGGCAACAGTTGCGCCGGGTATCCTTACTGCTTATGGTGGTGTTTTTGGAGGAGGTGCTTTAATAGACAATCCAGGATGGTGTATGTGCCACCTAGGCGGAAATGGGGCTGGAGGTACTGGTGGCGGAGGCGCTAACGGTACTACTACTTATTCGGGCGGTTTGGGAGCTAACGGAAGAGACGATGCCAGTTGTCACGACCAAAGTGGTGGTGGTGGTGGCGGTGCCGGTAGTGCCGGAGCAGGCGGCAACGCTACGGTATTAGCATGCTGGGGTAATGAAAATGGAGGTGCCGGCGGTTCGGGTGGAGGAGGTGCAGGGGCTAACGGTTACGCGGGTAGCTTATGCACAAACAATTGTAAAAGTCAGAATAATGGAAATGCGGGAAGTGTTGTAGGCGGTGGCGGCTCGGGGGGGCTAATACACAATCACGCATGGCCTACCCAGTGGTTAACAAATAATGGCGGTGCGGGTGGCAATGGGCAGGTAGTTATTATGTATAGTGTGCCGGTTTATACCCTTACCCTTACTTCAAGCAGTTATGTTATTTGTAACGGAGGTAGCGCAACGCTTGGTGTAAGCGGCGCCAGTTCTTACACATGGTCGCCGGCTACGGGTTTAAATAACGCTAATAGCGCTACGCCTATAGCGAATCCATCAAGCACTACGGTATATACGGTTACAGGCACTGCGCTAAGTGGCTGCCCTACTACGCCTGCTACTGTTACAGTAACGGTAAACCAACCTACGGTAACGGTAAACAATGCTTCTATATGTGCCGGCGGAACGGCTGTATTAACAGCCAATGGCGCCAGCACTTATACTTGGAATACGGGATCTACTTCTAATCCATATAGTGTAAGCCCGGGTTCTACCACTTCTTATACCGTTACAGGCACCAGCGCATCGGGCTGTACTAACACGGCGGTAGCAACAGTAACCGTAAAATCGCAACCTGTTGTAACGGTAAATAGCGCTACAATATGTAATGGAGGTACTGCGGTTTTAACAGCCAATGGAGCCATCCTTTATTCGTGGAACACCGGTTCTACCTCTAATCCATATAGTGTAAGTCCGGGTGCTTCTGCTTCTTATACCGTAACCGGAACGGGCTTAAATTCGTGTACTAATACGGCAGTAGCTAATGTTACCGTAAACCCTAAACCTAGTATTACCGTAAATAACGCCACGATATGCAGTGGAGGTACAGCTGTTTTAACAGCTAATGGAGGCACTAGCTATTCTTGGAATACGGGTTCTACCTCTAATCCATATAGTGTAAGTCCGGGGGCTTCTACTTCTTATACCATAACCGGAACCGATATCAATTCGTGCACCAATACGGCGGTGGCTAATGTAACGGTAAACGCTTTGCCTTCTGTAACGGTAAATAACGCTACAATATGCAGCGGAGGTACCGCTATTTTAACCGCCAATGGGGCCAGCACCTATACTTGGAATACGGGCTCTACTTCTAATCCATATAGTGTAAGCCCGGGCTCTACTACCTCTTATACGGTTACCGGAACCAGCGTTTCGGGTTGCACCAATACAGCCGTATCCACAGTGAATATCAATGCTGCCCCCACTTTAAGTTTAACGGCTACTTCTTACACTATATGCAAAGGAGCTACTCAAACATTTACCGTTAGTGGCGCTAGCACTTATACTTGGTCGCCGTCAACTACTTTAGATAATCCCAACATAGCTACGCCTACTTCCAGTGCAACAACTACTACCATATATAATGTTGCAGGAACAGCAGCGGGCTGTGCGCCTAGTAGCCCGGTTACCCTAACGCTTACTGTAAATTCTAAGCCCGACATAGCGGTTAATAGTCCTACAATATGCAAAGGAGAAACCGCTACTCTTACAGCCAATGGAGCCAACACCTATACCTGGAACACCGGTTCTACAGCTAATCCATATAATGTAAACCCTACCGTATCTACTAATTATACTATAACGGGTACCAGCGTAAACGGCTGTACCAATGTGGCAACAGCCAGTGTAACAGTGAATTCAACCCCTACTGTTTCCGTAAACAATGCTACTATTTGTAATGGAGGAACGGCTGTATTAACCGCCTCAGGAGCCAGCACTTATTCTTGGAGTACCGGGGCTACTTCCAACCCTTATGTAGTAAGTCCGGCTATACCGGTTAGTTATACCGTAACAGGTATTAGTGCCGTAGGTTGTACCAGCACGGCGGTAGCCAATGTTACCGTAAATGCGTTGCCGCCTGTATCGGTTAATAATCCTACTATCTGCAATGGTGGTACAGCAACTCTAACCGCTAGCGGCGCTAGTTCTTATACTTGGAACACAGGAACTACGGTTAATCCATACAGTGTAAGCCCAAGTACTACTACCTCTTATACCGTAACAGGAATAGATGCGAATAGTTGCACCAATACCGCCGTGGCTACGGTAAATGTAAGCGCTATCCCTTCTTTAAGCTTAGCGGCCACTTCTTATGTAATATGTAATGGAGCTACCCAAACTTTTTCAGCCAGTGGCGCCAGCACTTATACGTGGTCACCGGCCGGCTCTTTAACAGGGGCTAATACAGCTACACCTACTTCTAATACAAGTACTACAACCATATATACCGTATCGGGCACGGCCAGTGGTTGCGCACCCAGCAGCCCACTTACTTTGACTTTAACCGTCAATACATCGCCTACGGTAACAGTTAATAACGCCACTATTTGTAGTGGAGGCACCGCTACCTTAACGGCTGCCGGAGCCTCTTCTTATACCTGGTCGGGCGGCTCTACCGCTAACCCATACAGCACAAACCCAAGCGCTACCACTTCTTATACCGTAATAGGTTCTAACGGAACGTGTACCAGCACGGCGGTGGCTAATGTAACAGTAAATGCTTCACCTACTATAACGGTAAATAATCCTACTATCTGCAATGGAGGTACGGCAACCTTAACGGCTAATGGAGCCAGCACCTATACATGGAATACAGGAGGGAGCACCAATCCATATAATGTAAACCCAAGTGGCACTACATCTTATACTGTAACAGGCACCAGTGCATTGGGTTGTACCAACACCGCTATAGCCACAGTAAGCGTAAACCCAACTCCCACGGTGGTGGTAAACAACGCTACTATATGCAGTGGAGGCACCGCTACTCTTAGCGCCAGCGGGGTAAGCACTTATACATGGAGCACTTCTCAAACAACGGCTGCCATAACAGCCAGTCCAACAGTAACCACTTCTTATACCGTAATAGGCACAGATGCTAATACCTGTACGAATACAGCGGTAGCAACCGTAAATGTTACTTCGGTACCCACCTTAAGCTTAGTTGCCACCTCTTATACAATATGTAATGGAGCTACTCAAACTTTTTCAGCCAGTGGCGCCAGCACTTATACGTGGTCGCCGGCCGGTTCTTTAACAGGGGCTAATACGGCTACGCCTACTTCTAACACAAGTACTACAACCATATATACCGTATCGGGTACGGCCAGTGGTTGCGCACCCAGTAACCCGCTTACCTTAACTTTAACCGTAAACCCAACCCCTACCGTAACGGTAAATAGTAACAGTATTATATGCGCCGGGAACACCGCCACTTTAACCGCTTCCGGAGCCGCTGCTTATGCGTGGAACACAGGCTCTACCACTAATCCATATAGTGTAAATCCTGTTGTGAATACCAGTTATACCGTAACAGGAATTAGTGCAGCAGGTTGTACTAATTCGGCTGTAGCTACAGTAAGCGTAAACCCAACCCCCACGGTGGTGGTAAACAGTGCTACTATATGTGCAGGCACTACAGTTACTTTAACTGCCGGAGGTGCTACTACGTACACATGGAATACCACATCTACTTCTAATCCATACAGCGTGAGCCCGAGTACCAGCACCTCTTATACAGTAACAGGAAGCGACGTTAATAATTGTACCAACACTGCCGTAGCAGTAGTAACTGTAAACAACCTACCAACCATTACAGTTCCTAACGCTACGGTATGTAGTGGTGCCAGCGCCGGATTAATGGCTTCCGGTGCTAGCTCCTATACTTGGAGCACAGGTGCTACTACTAATTCTTTGAGTGTAAGCCCGGCTGCTACTACGGTTTATACGGTATCAGGTGCTGATGCTATTGGTTGTACGGCTACTGCAACTACAAATGTTTGGGTTAATCCAACGCCTACGGTTAATGTAAGTGGTGTCTCTATAGATACTTCAAAGTGCGGCCAGCCCAACGGCGGCGTTAATAGCAACAATGCGCTTGTTGTAAACGGAGGTACGCCTTCCTACAATTATCAATGGACGAATACAAGTACTGGTATGGTAGTATCTACAGCCTCTGTATTAAGCAATCAGTCTGCGGGTAGTTATAGCCTGCAGGTAAGTGATGCTAATGGTTGTGTAGCAAGTGTAGCGGGAGGCAGTCCTACCTTTAGTGTTCCTGCATCGGCGGCGGTGGTAGCTCAGTTTACAGCCAATCCTACCATGGGCACCACTCCTTTAGTAGTTACATTTAACAACGGCTCTACGGGGGCAGGCAATTATGTATGGGTGTTTGGCGATGGAGGTAACTCTACCCAAGCTAATAATGTATCGCACACATATAGCAATGTGGGTACTTATACAGCGGTATTAATAGCCTCTAATGGTCCGTGTGTAGATACGGCTCGCGTGCTCATCACCACTAATGCGCCTACTACTTTAGTTATACCTAACGTGTTTACACCTAATGGAGACGGCATAAATGATAATTTCTTTATAGAAAATTCAGGAATGAATACCTTGTCATGCCTAATATACAACCGATGGGGTGAGCTGATGTTTACCATATCGGCTCCCAGTCAACAGTGGGACGGCAATGCCCCCAGCGGTGAAAAAGCACCCGACGGAACGTATATGTACATCTTAGAAGCGCAGGGAAATAATGGCAAAACGTTTAGTCAGCACGGCTCTCTTTTGTTGATAAGATAAAAGGGTAGTTGATTTTATAGGCTGGGATACTCAATACGTACGTGGTACATATTCATCAGTCGTTTTTTGAATATCTTTTTTAGAAGCGATATTTCTTTTAAGGTAATGTCGGAATTTATAAGCTGATTGGAGTCTATTTTTAATTTAAAGATACGTTCAACCAGTTCATCTATATTCAAGGCATCGTATTTTTTTAAACTGCGAGAAGATGCTTCTACGCTATCGGCTAACATGAGTACGGCAGTTTCCTTGCTAAAAGGAATGGGGCCCGGGTATTTAAAATTTATTTCTTCGGTTTTAGTGCTGGGATTTTCTTCTATCTGTTTAGCGTAAAAATAGCTTACAAAAGTAGTGCCGTGGTGAGTGCGAATAAAGTCAATAATTTGGTCGGGAAGTTTGTATTGATGCGCCATTTCTATTCCTTTAATAACATGATTGATTATGGTTTGCGCGCTTTCTTTATAACTTAAATCTTCGTGTGGGTTTGTTTTTGAAGATTGGTTTTCGGTAAAAAAATGCGGGTTGTAAAGTTTCCCGATATCGTGATACATAGCCCCTGTGCGTACCAACAAAGCTTTGCCTCCCATAATGGCTACGGCTTCTTCGGCCATGTTAGCTACCTGTACGCTATGCTGAAATGTGCCGGGTGCGTGGCTTGATAGCTGTTTCAATAAAGGATTGCTGCTTACATCGTTTAGTTCTAGAAGAGTAAAGTCAGAAATAAAACCAAATGTTTTTTCAAACACATAAATAAGTGGGTATGCCAACAATAAGCTGGCTGAAGAGAACAAGAAAGGGTAACACCAACTAATATCAATGTCTTTAATAGTTGAGGCATGTAAAGCAAAAAAAGCTCCCATACTTATTAGTAAAGTAGCTATAGAGGTGATAAATAATTGCGAACGCCTAAGCAAATGCGCTACGCTAAAAATAGCAGCAATTCCTGTAAATAATTCTATAAATAGAAAATTAAATTTTTGCTGTGTAAAAAACAGACTGCATATTAAAACCGTATTTAGATGCACAAACAAGGCGGTGCGCGTATCGAAAAAAGTACGAATGATAACCGGCGCAATAGCAAAGGGTATGACGTATAGACTAATATAAACGCTTTTTGATACTAAAGAAGAAGAAACAACAAATAAGCAGATAATCAAAAAAATAAAAACGACGTGTGTGTTTTGGGCAAAAATAGGTTTCCTAAATAAAGCTAAGAATAAAAACACCATGAGCAAACAAAGGAATACGTACATTGTTTTACCTAATAGTGCTAAGGCTGAGGTACTGCGCTGGCTGCTTTGTTTATCTAATTCTTTTTGCAAGGACTGCAAAACAGCAGCGCTTTGTAAGGATACTACATCGCCTCTATTTATGATGGTTTCCCCTTTTATTTTTTTGTCTTTTATAAAAGCAATATCGTTTAACTCTTGTTTTAGGTTTTGTTGCGTAAGGTTTTTATTATACTGCAAGGTATGAACGAAATAATCTTCGGATAGGTTCGTTAGTTGCATAGCGGTATGTTCGTCAAAATTATTTTTTAATGTTTGTTCTAAAAAGCTATCGGCCTGCGCCAGTGTATAAAAATCTTGCAAATAGGCTTCTGTAACTACTTTGTTTTTTTCTATTAAAATTTTTGGATTAGCGGAGTAAGTAGCGCTATCGGGCAATTCAATAATTTTTTTATTTAGTAGAGCTAAAAAAATAGTTTCAAAAATACGTTTTTGAGCGGGATTGAGCTTGTTGTTTTTAAAAAAAGCATTTGTTTTTTGTTTAAAGGCAGAATCGTTTGTTCGGTAATATAATTCGGCATGAGCTTGTACGCCTTGCTGTTCGGCAGTAATTTCAGCTTTGCTTTTATATACAGCAAAATCAAACGGGGCAACTAAGTTTTCGTGCATCCAAGGTTTGCCCACTTCGTATTTAATAAGAGGGGCGTCTGCACCAGGCAACAACCACACTATAAAAAATAGACTTACAGAAAATACGCCTACCTTAAACCAAAGTGCGTGCTTGTTTCTTAAATAATCAAGTAAGCGCCTCATTTAATAACAGGTGGGGCTTGCATAGTAGTATGGCATTTTTGGCAGGTGCGCAGCTCTTGGCTGTTATAAAATTTTTCAAAAACAGTTTGAAACTGCGTAGTAATATCGGTAAGGGTAAAGTATTCTTCATACAATTTATGGTTGCATTTTTCGCAAAACCACAACAACCCGTCTTTCTCGCCCGCTCTGCGCCGGCGTTCAATAACTAAACCTATGGTGTTGGCGGGGCGTTTTGGATTGTGAGGCACCTTAGGAGGAAGTAAAAAAATAGCCCCTTCGTTTATGGGTACATCAATGGCCTTGCCATCTTCTTGAATTTGAACCACTACATCTCCTTCTAATTGGTAGAAAAACTCTTCGCTTTCGTTGTAGTGAAAATCTTTTCTAGAGTTTGGACCTCCTACTACCATAATGGTAAATTCAGCATCTTTATAAACAACTTTGTTGTTTACCGGTGGCTTTAATAGATGGCGGTTTTCGTCAATCCATTTTTTGAAATTAAAAGGGCGCGTTATCATGATTTTAATTTTTAAATTGTGAATGATTTTATATCCATTGTGTTATCTAATTCTATCAGCGGAGCGCACCAATTTTTCGTCTTTTTTTATCATTTTTCCTGCAACAAAAGAGGCAAAGGTTCCTATCAATCCTAAAAAAGGCACCCAGGTTGTGCCGGCAGGGGTATTAAGTACCGAGTTTGTTTTAAATAAAAAAAGAAAACAACAAAAAAACAGTGCTGTAAGGTTTGCTATTTTAAATTGCACGTTTCTTTTTTTATACAAAAAGATATTAACCAGTGTGAGGATGGATAGCGCTACATTAAGTACGCATAGTACCTGGTACAAAGGCGTTGCTTGGGGCGCAGAAAAGTTTAGCAAATACACGCCGGTGTCTGTTTGCGCAAAGGGCACAAAAAAAAAGGTTATATTACACAGCAGCGCTAAGAGCAGGAGCAAGGTTTGTTTTCTTTGAATCATATTTTATGCAAAAAGTTCTTTTTGTTGAATTAATAAAGTGGCTACTTTTTTGTCGATGACAAAGGTAAAATCATTTTCAGAAAGTTCGTTTAAAGTTATCCACCTAAAACTTTGCGCCCCATTTTTTTTGCTCTTAAAATCAAATTTTTTTGTTGAAATGGGTGTTTTTAGCTTCTCTAAGGCTTGCACGGTGTAGTAAACGCTAAGAACCTGACTTTCATTAAAGGCTGATTTCACAAAAAAATCGGTGGTGTAAAAATGATGAAGCACCCGTATGGATAGGTTTAGTTCTTCTTTAAATTCGCGTATAATGCAATCTTTGGTTCCTTCGCCAAATTCCAATCCGCCGCCCGGAAGTTTAGTGATTTCTCTTTCTTTGATATACTCATCGCTAATTAATAGACGGCCGCCTTCTATCAAAAGACCATATACTCGCACATTAAATCCTTTATACATATTGCAAATTGACTATAAAAAAACGATTTGAGAAGAGAAAGTTTTCATTTTTTTTCTGCAACAAATGTTTTTTCGTAAAATATCAAGCGTGGCAGCATTCTATAATTTGTTGTGCGGTGCGCATAGTCAGGTAGGCCTCGCTTAAAGACACCTCCGGATTGATGCGACTTTTTATGGCTCTTGCAAAAAGCTCTAACTCGTGCGAAATGGCATTTACAGGTTTTATTGTTAGTGATGTTTGTATTATTTTTTTTTCCTCTCTATCGGCTATTATTTTACCAGATTCTTGTGGGCTGAGAGGCTCAAAAAAACTTGCTTTTTGTGCGCTCTTGTTTAATAAGTCAATATCTATAACGCTTTCTTCTTGCAAAACATGTACCCTTCTTTTGTTTTCCATAGCTACTCTGCTGGCGCTAAGGTTGGCTACGGCTCCATTATCAAAATCTATTCGGGCGTGGGCTATGTCGTGTGTGCTGCATAAAACGGAAATCCCTTGGGCTTGCACTTTTTTTACATTAGATTTCACAATACTTAATACTAAGTCAATATCATGTATCATAAGATCCAGCACTACGGATACATCGGTGCCGCGAGGGTTGTACAAGGCCGAACGCTCGGCATGGATAAAAATGGGGTTTGCGAAATGGGGTTTGGCAGCTAACCACGCCGGGTTAAACTGCTCTACATGTCCTACTTGCGCTATAATACCGGCTTCATTAGCCAGCTGTTCTAATTGTTTGGTTTCTTTTGGGTGCAGGGTGGCCGGCTTTTCAATAAATAGATGTTTGCCTTCTTTTATAGCCTGTTGGGCATATTCAAAATGAAAGGGGGTGGGGCACACAATATCAATAGCGTCGCATACCTTTAGCAAATCGGTGTAATGAGCATAGTGCTTTATAGAAAAGGTACGTCCCACCTGTTCCGCTCTTTCCGCATCTGTATCAAAAAAACCGATTACCTCAAACTCGTTGCGCTCTTTTAGCAACGAAAGGTGTATGCTGCCTAAATGTCCTACGCCTATAACGCCTATTTTTATCATAATAATGCAAACGTAAGATATAATTAAAAGTCTTTTGTTAGTAAACTTCTAAAGATATTCATAACAGGTTGTTAGTTTTAAGATAGATTTGCAAAACAATGATAGATAGAATAGACACCTTTCTGCATAAAGGAAAGAGAAAAAAATTAGTAGATTTGTTAAGGCAAAAAGGCTGTACCGACGAGCAGGTGTTGGCGGCCATAAACGAGGTGCCTCGCCATACTTTTTTAGATAGTGCCTTTCTAAATTTTGCTTACGATGATGAGGCTTTTCCCATAGGCGAAGGGCAAACTATTTCGCACCCCAGTACGGTGGCTTTTCAAACCCAACTTTTAGCACTAAAAAAAAACGATAAAGTGCTTGAAATAGGCACAGGCTGTGGCTATCAAACGGCCGTTTTGCTGGAAATGGGAGCCAAAGTATTTACCATTGAACGTCAGCAAAAACTATACGAAAAAACAAAACTGCATTTATCTTCTTTAGGTTATAATGCCCGCTTTTTTTATGGAGATGGCTATGAAGGCCTGCCTCATTATGCCCCTTTTAATAAAATAATTGTAACGGCTGCCGCTCCCTACCCGCCCGATGCCTTATTAAAACAAATGGCCATAGGGGGGACCATGGTAATACCCATAGGCAAGGGGGCCGAGCAGATCATGAACATTATTCAAAAAAAATCAGAAACTTTGTTTGAACGCAGCGAGCTGGGCAAGTATAAATTTGTACCTATGCTAAAAGATAAAAGTCGTTAAATAAAAAGACACTAAGACTTCCACCTCCAAAGAGAAACCGCCTGCAACGCTGCACTAATAAGTATAATAGGAAGACTGTTTTTTAGTACATCGTGCCATTGAGCCGTTTCTAAAAATAAATTGTAATACGCTTTTAAACACCAAAACATAGGGGATATGTAGGCCGCGTATTGAAAGCCTTGTGGCATAGCAAAATAAGGTATTAAAATACCGCCTATTGCTGCCAGTATTACTACCGACAAGGAGCCAAATCCATTGGCTTGCTCTTGCGAACGAGCCCAGGTGCCCACGCATTGCGCATAGCTAATGGCGCACCAAGCACATAGTATGGATACTAAGCCCAGCGCAAAAAGGTTGGTAGGTATATTTAGTTTGGGCAAACCCATAATGGGAAATAGAAACAAACCAATAAGAAAAATAACCAGCACTTGTAATAAACATACGCATAAATAGGTTATTTGTTTCGATAATAAAATCAAACCGTAATGGGTGGGTAGTGTTTTAAGGCGCGTAAAACTTCCGCTCACTTTTTCTTTTACTAAATTGCTTCCTAAAGAGGTTACAATAAAAAACATGGCAAATAAAGTCCAGGCCGGTATGTTGTGCTGTGTGGCGTTAGGAATAAGGTGCCCACCATCTTTTGATAAGGGTATTTCATTTATTTTTAATTGTTGCGAAGTGATTTCTTGCTCTAAATCTTGTGGCAATGGTTTTTCGTTTAGCGAGGTGTATAAGGCGCTTAAAATTTGTTTGGTTTCTATTAGTTGTACGGCTGCATATATTCCTCCTTCAATAGATTGGCGGTATGAGGTTTGCAAGGCAGGGTGGTAGTAAAAAAACAAGTTTTTATCCGATACGTTATTTTCTTTGTTTAAGGCACCGGCTTCGTCTTTTATCCCAAAATTAGTTAACGCTTTAGCGCTTATTTCGGCGGCTTTATTTTTTATTTTTTCTGAAAATTGGCTGGGAATGCACAGCGCTATAAGGGCATCTGTTTCATTCATCTTTTGAGCTATTTGGCTTTCGTTAAGGTTTTCTGTGCTTTTAATTACAATAAAATGGCCGCTTTTTTGTAGAGAAACCACTAATTGTTTCGCCGCCTGCCCGCTGTCTTTATTACAAACAAAAAGCGGAATTTTGTTTTTGTTTACCACATCAAAAACGCTTGCTTGCAAGGCTGTAATGAGCACCGCTAATACAATAGGCATTACAAACATAAGGCTTAAACCTACTTTATCGCGAAGCAGAATTTTAATGTCTTTTTTTATGGAAGCCCATAGCTTAAACATCTTGATGCTGGTATGCCTTACCGGTAAGGTTTAAAAAAAGTTCTTCTAAATGCCGCACTTGATGTTGCGCAAGCAAATGCTCTAAGCTTTGATTGGCAATGATGGTGCCTTGGTCTATCAAAGCTACTTGTGTGCACAGGCTTTCGGCCTCGTGTAGTTGATGTGAGGTGTAAAATAAGGTAGTGCCCTTTTTGTTTAACTCTAGTAAATAATCTATAATAATTTTTCGGGTTTGGGTATCAACGCCCACGGTAGGCTCATCTAAAAACAAGATAGATGGCTGATGTAGAAGGCCAATTGCTAAGTTCACGCGCCGTTTCATACCCCCGGAAAAAGTGGCTATGGGCTTATCCTTTACGTTAGTAAGATGTAGCGTTTGCAACAGTTCTTCGGTGCGTTGTTTTATTTCTAATGTATTTAAACCATACCAGGCACCAAAAAAATGCATATTCTCAGTAGGACTTAACTCCGGATAAAAAGAAAAATCCTGAGGTACCAATCCAAAAACTTTTTTTATTTTGCTGTGTTGCTGCTGCACTTGGTGTTGTTGTAAATAAACGTTTCCTTTTGTAAACGGAATAAGCCCGGTGATAATACTCATCAGGGTGGTTTTACCGGCTCCGTTAGGACCAAAAATGCCAAAACGCGCTCCTTTTTGTATGGATAGATTTATGTTGTGTAAACAGGGAGTATCTTGCTCAAAGTAGCTATGCGAAAGGTTTTTTATTTCTAAAATAAAAGACATGGTTTTTAAACAACCGTAAGCAGGGCTGTAGCATACGAAAAGCGAGCACTTTCGGGCACAGACAGGATTATTTTTTGCCCTTTTTTTAGCTCTGCAGAGCGCATCAGTTCTTCTAAAGCTAAAAAAATAGAGGCGGCGCCTACGTTACCTACTTTATCTAAATTGATGAACCATTTTTCTGGCGGAAGCTGAATGTTGTTTTTTTTCATCTCGTCGTCTAATTTTTGTTTAAAGAAGAACGATGATATGTGCGGCAAAAACCAATCAATGGATAAGGGGTTTTCTCCGTGTTTTTTAAAAAACTCAACTTGCTTGGTGGCGCCTAATTGGGTAATGTATTTATCTAACAGGCGGGCGTCTTGCTTTAGCGCAAAAATAGATTTTTCTAACCATTCCTTTGGTTTGTATTCGCTGTAGCCGTGTAGGTTTCCTTGTTGGTCTTTTTCACCGCCACAATACATGCAGGATTCTACCTCGTTGGCAAAGGAGCATATCTCAATCCAATTGATTTTTAGAGAAAGTTCTTCTTTGTTAGGCTTGTTGCTTATCCATAAGGCAGCAGCTCCATCGGATAGCATCCAACGCAAAAAATCCTTTTCAAAAGCCAGTACGGGTTCGGCCTCTATTTCTTTTAGCTTTTTGGCTTCTTCTTCAAAGGTGTCGGCCGCCATCCAAGAAGATAGTTTTTCTGAACCGGTAATAACGGCATTTTGAGTGTTGCCGGTGCGTACCGACATGTATCCGTATTTCAAGGCGTTCATACTAGAGCAGCAGCTTCCTGAAAAGGTAACGCTTTCCATGGGTTTGTTTTTTAACAAGCCGTGCACCATTAAGGCGTGTGCAGGAAGTAATTGGTCGGGCGAGGTGGTGCCGCAGGCCAGTAGTTCTATATCTTTTGTTTGGTAGGTATTGGCGCAAAGCGCATCAATAGCGGCTTTAGTCAGCTCGGTATTAGAGTGGGTGCTAAGTCCTTCTTTGGTGCGGGCGTAGTAGCGGTTTTTTATGCGGTTGTTGCGCAATACTAAGGCCTTGGCCCGCGATTTTTTTCCATCTACAAAACCTAAATACTCCTCCATTTCTTCGTTGCCGATGGGCTTACCGGGTAAAAAGGAGGCTATTTTATTTATATAAACGGCGGGTTCGGTGTGGTGCATATCAATGTTTTTTTTAAGCGATTACAAATATATAGGTTTTGTTTTCTTACTTAAAGGATAGTTTTTAAAAAAATTAACATAGATGCTAAAATCACTAAACAAACAAATGAGTTGTTTAACACGGCGTTGTTAATAACTTTGTGTTTTGTTAATAAACTTTACTCTTGCTTGTTTATACCTTTGTGTTGCTCAACCATGGTGGTTGGGCATAAAAAATAAATATACACATAAAATTAAAAATCATGAAAAAATCAGTTCTAGCATTAGCAATGGCTTTTGGCGTATCGTCGGCCTTTGCTCAAGACTTAACATCGAAAAAGGGAGAGCCTATTTTGCCTGAAAAAGGAGATTGGGCGCTGTCGGTAGATGCCACTCCTTTCTTGGGTTACATTGGCAATTTCTTTGGAAAAACAGCCAACAACTCTGCGCCTACTTTTAACTTTTTGGGCAACCGAAGCGTTATTATGGGGAAGTACTTTTTAGATGAGAAAACGGCTATTCGTGTAGGCGTAAACTTAGGTTTAAACAGTCAAACGGTAAAAAATAACGTTACGCAAGATAACTATACGCCTGTAACCGATCAATTGCCTCCTGTTGTAACCGATAAGTCTAATTTTACTACTTTTGGTTTAGGACTAACCGGCGGTATTGAAAAACGCAAAGGAAAAACCCGTTTGCAAGGATACTATGGGGCTGAAGCAGGTATTTATGTGCAAACCCAAGGACAAAGCAATACTTATGGTAATGCTATGGCCAACAGTACGGCTGCCGGAAACTCGCTTACTCCCAACTCTACTACTTGGGCATCGGCTCAAACAGATGCGGCTGCCGGTATTCCTACTTACACAGGAAATGGCCCTGCGGGCACTCGTGTAACTTCAGATAAATTAGGCACTTCGTTTCAGTTTGGGGTGCGTGGTTTTATAGGCGCTGAGTTCTTTGTGTTACCCAAAATGTCGGTAGGCGGAGAGTTTGGTTGGGGTATTGGTTTTCAAACAACCGGAAGCGGCACACAAACCACTCAGTTAATGAATTCTGCGGGTACTCAAGCTATCACTCAATCTGTTAGTACAGCGGGTTCTTCTTCTTTCGTATTTGGTACCGATAACAGAAATTCATTCTTTGGCCCTACCGGTGCTTTACGTTTAAATTTCTATTTCTAAGCTAATTGTGCTTTCATTAAAAAGGCTGCCATTGGCAGCCTTTTTTGTTTTACCTATTCGTGTAGAGGTAAATTATGCTTTTACACTGGCTCTAATAATATTTAGCGCGCCTCCGGCTTTAAACCATTCTATTTGAGAATCGTTATAGCTGTGGTTTACTTTTATCTCATCTTTGCTGCCGTCTTTATGATGAAACACTACCGTTAGCGGCACTCCGGGCGCAAAAGAGGTTAGGCCTATAATATCCACATTATCATCTTCTTGTATTTTATTGTAGTCTTCTTTGTTAGCAAAAGTTAAGGCCAACATACCTTGTTTTTTTAAGTTTGTTTCGTGTATGCGGGCAAAAGATTTTACTAATACGGCGCGTACTCCCAGGTGGCGGGGTTCCATAGCGGCGTGTTCGCGGCTTGAACCTTCTCCGTAGTTTTCATCGCCAATAACTATGGAGTTTAATCCTGCTGCTTTGTAAGCACGTTGTACTTTTGGGACTTCGTTGTAGGAGCCATCTAATTGATTTTTTACGCTATTGGCCTTATCGTTGTAGGAATTGATAGCGCCAATAAGCATGTTATTAGAGATGTTATCCAAATGCCCACGGTATCTAAGCCAAGGGCCAGCCATAGAAATATGGTCGGTGGTGCATTTTCCTTTTACGCGAATAAGCAATTTCAGTCCGTGCAAGTCGGTACCTTCCCATGCTTTAAAAGGGGCTAAGAGTTGCAAGCGGTCAGAGGTTGGATTTACCGCTACTTCTACTTTGCTGCCATCGGCGGCAGGAGCTTGATAGCCGGGGTCATCAACCGAAAAGCCTTTTGCAGGCAGTTCCAATCCGGTAGGGGGGTCTAAGCTTACTTGTTTTCCTTCCTCGTTGGTTAAAGTATCTGTTAGTGGGTTGAAGCATAAGTCTCCGGCAATAGCAAGGGCGGTAACAATTTCGGGTGAAGCTACAAAGGCGTGGGTGTTTACGTTTCCGTCTTGGCGTGCCGCAAAGTTGCGGTTAAAAGAGTGAATGATGGTGTTTTTTTCTTTTTTATCAGCACCGGCTCTATCCCACATACCAATGCATGGGCCGCAAGCGTTAGAAAACACTTCTGCTCCTATTTTATTAAAGGTATCAATAAAACCATCGCGCTCAATGGTATAACGCACTTGTTGCGAACCGGGCGTAATGGTAAATTCTGCTTTTGATTTCAGGTGTTTATCGGCAGCTTGTTTGGCCAAAGAGGCAGCTCGCGATATGTCTTCGTACGAAGAGTTGGTGCAAGAACCTATTAAGCCTACGCTTACTTTTAGCGGCCAGCCTTTTTCGGCAGCTACTTTTTTCATTTGCGAGATGGGGGTGGCTAAGTCGGGAGTAAAAGGACCGTTTATGTATGGCTCTAGTTCGGATAAGTTTATTTCTATCACTTCGTCAAAGTATTTTTTTGGATCAGCATATACTTCTTTATCTCCGGTTAGGTGTTCTTTTATTTTGTTTGCCAAATCGGCCACATCGGCTCGGTTGGTAGCGCGCAAGTAGCGTTCCATAGAGGCATCGTACCCAAAGGTAGAGGTGGTAGCGCCAATTTCGGCCCCCATATTGGCAATGGTTCCTTTACCGGTACAGCTTAGGCTTTCTGCGCCTTCGCCAAAATATTCCACAATTTTATCGGTACCCCCTTTTACGGTAAGGATACCGGCTACTTTTAAGATGATATCTTTTGCCGAGCACCAACCGCTTAATTTTCCGGTTAATTTTACACCAATAAGTTTAGGCCATTTTAATTCCCATGCTAAGCCTGCCATTACATCACAGGCATCGGCTCCACCTACGCCAATAGCTACCATCCCTAAGCCTCCTGCATTTACGGTATGGCTGTCGGTACCAATCATCATACCGCCTGGAAAGGCGTAGTTTTCAAGCATTACTTGGTGTATGATACCTGCGCCGGGTTTCCAAAAACCAATTCCGTATTTGTTGGTAACCGATGAAAGAAAGTCGTACACTTCTTTATTTGTTTTGATAGCACGCTCTAAGTCGGGCTTGGCATTATCTTTAGCGGTGATAAGGTGGTCGCAATGTACGGTGCTGGGTACGGCTGCTTTGGGACGACCTGCTTGCATAAACTGCAGCAGGGCCATTTGGGCGGTAGCATCTTGCATGGTAACGCGGTCGGGTGCAAAATCTACATACGATTTACCGCGTTCAAAATTTTCAAATTTTTGTTCTTTGTGCAGATGCGAAAATAAAATTTTCTCTGCTAAAGTTAGCGGGCGCCCTAATGTTTTTCGGGCGGCTTCTACGCGCGAAGGCATATTTTCATATACCTTTTTTATCATATCAATATCAAAAGCCATAGTGTTTTTTTTTAATGGTTTATAGAGGCTTCAAAGGTAAGCATAATTGCTTTAAGCAAACATAAATAAAGGCTTTTTTTGTCTTAAAATTCTTAACATTTGCGCCGTTTTTTTGCTTTTACTTTTTCTGCTTTCCGCGTTATTCGCTTACTTCTTTTCCGGAAATATCGAGTAAAATTACTTCATAACCTAGTTTTTTTATTTTTTCTAAGTTGCTTTGTTTATCGCCTACCACAATGATATTCATATTGTTGTAAGGTAGGTTTTTTTTAGCTAAGTCGTTTATCTCGGCTACGGATATGTTTTGCAGTATTTGGTTTTGCTTGGCGGGATAGTCGCCGTTTAAATCGTAGGTTAAAATTTCTTTTAAGAAGCCGGCTTTACCAAACGGGCTTTCGTATTTTAAGGCATCGTTTTGCCCCATGCTGCTTTTGGTAAAACCCAGTTCATCGGCGCTAATACCGGTATCTATGTATTTTTTTAGTTCGCTCATTAAATCTACCAAGGCACTATCGGTAGCGTTAGCACGCACTCCCGTGCTTGCCATGTAGTATCCGTCGTATAGATAAGCTCTAAAGCTGCCGCCTGCCCCATAGGTAAAACCTCTTTTTTCGCGTAATAAAAGATTGAGGCGGCTGTTGAAAGAGCCTGCAAAAGGAAAATTCATAATGCTTGATTTGTAATAAGTACCTAAAGCATCAAAGGGCATGGCCATACAGCCTACGCGTATTTCTGATTGTGGGGCATTTTTTTTATCTATAAAATAAATTTTTGTTTTAGCAATTTTAGGAACGGGGTTTTCTTCTAATTTTTTTACCGGCACTTCTTTCCACTGACTAAAAAACTGCAACTTAGGCATCATTTGTTCTTTGTTAAGATTGCCTACCACTACTATTTTTGTTTGTGAAGGAGATAAGTGCGATAAGTAGTATCTTTTTATGTCGTCTAACGTGATGTTGTTTACGGTGCCTATGGTGCCGTAGGTAGGTAAGGCCATTGTGTTGTTGGTTCCGTACAGGATTTGCATAAATTGTTGCGAGGCAATTTCTCTGGCGCTGGTTTGTTGTTGATGTATGACGTCTATTTGTTGCTTTTTGCAACGCTCAAAATCTTCTTCGCTAAATTTAGGTTTAAATAAAATTTCTTCGGCTATAGCAATGGTTTTGTCTATATTTTCGGTGAGCGAGGATATATTGAGCGTGATTTCATGATTGCCGCAAGAAACATCAACCGAAGCGCCCAGGGCTTCTAACATATCGCTAATTTCTTCGGCGCTGTGGTCTTGGGTGCTTTCGTTCAGCATATCGGCCATTAAGTAGGCCAGGCCGGCTCGGTTTATATCTTCAAAGCGATGCCCGGCTAAAATGCTTATTTGTATGGATACTTTAGGCACTTCGTTGCTGTAGGTGCCAATAAACTGCAGCCCGTTTTTAAAAGAGTCTTTCCAAAATTCGGGTGTTTTTACTACGGGGTTTTCGGTAGAAATGGGTTGCTTGCTTCGGTCAAAAGTTTCTCTTAGCGGAAGGTATTGCAAGCCTTTATATTCAGCCGATTCGTTTTGAATGGTTCTTTTGTACATACTCCAGTTGTCTTCATGGGCTTTTGCATCGGTTTTCCCTTTAGGTACTACGCTTAATGTTACACAGGGTTTGTTTTTTATGTATTTATAGTACACGTTCATTATTTCTTGTTTGGTAAGCTTGTTTACTGCTTCTAATTCTTTTTGCATGAAATTAGCGTTTCCGGCTATGGTTTGGTATTGGGCTAGGGCAGCCCCTTTGCCTTGCACGGTAGTAAGCCTGCTTATGTAAGTTGATTTGGTGTCGGTTTTGTAGCGCGCCAGTTGCTCATCGGTAACGCCTCCTTGTTTCTCCCAGTTGTTCAGAATGGTGCTTAACTCTTCTTGCACTTCGCTTAGCTTGCTGTCTTGGTTGGCGCGTATTTGTATTTGAAATTGACCGGCTAATTCTCTATCGTAATTATAGGCGGCTACCGATACGGCTTTTTTAGTTTTTATTAAGTTCATTTCTAAGGGGGTAGATTTAGAGCCGGCTAAAAAATGCCCCAATGCATCTAAGGCGGCACTTTCTGCACTATACACAGGGGCAGAAGGCCAGGTAAGTACCAGCATCGGAAATTTCACGTTATCTTCGTATGAAATGTAGCGGTTAGCGCTTAGTTTGGCTGTTGTTTTGGGCATTCTGGCTACGGGTATCCCTGCAGGTATGCTGCCAAAGTATTTTTCTATTAAGGGCAGCACTTTTTCAGGGTTCACATCTCCTGCCAGGGTAAGGGTAGCGTTGTTGGGTCCGTACCAACGCAGATAAAAACGTTTTAAATCATTTACATCTACTCGGTTGAGGTCTTCTATATAACCAATGGTAGTCCAAGAGTAGGGGTGTCCTTCTGGGTACAAGGCTTCTCCTATTTTTTCGCTTACCAAGCCGTAGGGGCGGTTGTCGTAGTTTTGCCCTCGTTCGTTTTTTACGGTGGCGCGTTGGGTTTCAAATTTGGCTTGGGTAACGCTATCCAGCAAAAAGCCCATACGGTCGCTCTCTAGCCACAGGGCGGTTTCTAATTGATTTGACGGAAGTACTTCAAAGTAGTTGGTTCTATCGGTGTTGGTGCTTCCGTTTAGGGTACCTCCGGCTTCGGTTACGATTTTAAAGTGTGCCTCGTCGGCTACGTGCTTGGAGCCTTGAAACATCATGTGTTCAAAAAAGTGGGCAAAGCCGCTACGCCCTTCTTGTTCGCGGGCAGAGCCTACATGGTAGGTTACATCTACATACACCACAGGGTCGCTATGGTCTTCGTGTATCAACACGTTCATGCCGTTGCTTAGCACGTATTTTTTGTACGGAATCAGTAAGTCGTTTTCGCTTTTTTTCTCAACGCTTTCTATTAGCTTCGGACTTATATTGTTTCCTGGTTTTGTTGCCTGAAAGGGGGCGCTGTTATTTTTAGAAACAGCTTTGTTTTGTGCTTGCGTTAAAGAACAGGCTGCCGCTAAGGCGACAAGAAGAACGTTTTTTTTTATCATAACAACGATACGGTGTTTTTTATTCTGCTTGGAATGTTTTTAGTAAGTCATCGGTAATACCGGTATAGGAATAGCCCCCGTCGTGATATAGGTTTTGCATGGTTACCATGCGGGTATAGTCGCTAAACAAAGATACGCAGTAGTCGGCACAGGCATCGGCGCTGGCATTTCCTAGAGGGGAGTTGAGCTGGGCAAAGTCGTAAAAATCGCCAAATCCTTTAATGCCGCCTCCGGCAGTGGTTTTGGTAGGCGATTGAGATACGCTGTTTACCCGTACTTTGCGGTATTTGCCGTAGTGGTAGCCAAAGCTGCGCACTATAGATTCGAGCATGGCTTTTGCTTCAGCCATATCGGTGTAAAAAGAAAAGGTTCGTTGTGCGGCTATGTATGATAAAGCAACCACGCTTCCCCACTCGCTTAAAGCATCGGTTTTGTAGGCTACGCTTAGCATTTTGTGTAAAGAAAGGGCTGAAACATCAAGGGTTTTAGCATAAAAATCATAGTTTAATTCGGGGTAGGATATGTTTTTGCGAATGTTGGTGCTCATACCAATGGCATGTAGCACAAAATCTATTTTTCCGCCCATTACCTCTTGCGATTTGGTAAAAAGCTGCGTTAGTTCTTCGGTGTTGGTGGCATCAGCCGGAATAATTTCGCTGCCAATTTGCTCGGCCAGTTTTTTTATTTCGCCCATGCGCATAGCAATAGGGGCGTTGGTTAGCACTATTTGGGCGCCTTGGCTATGGGCTTTTACAGCTGTTTTCCAAGCTAAAGAGTTTTCGTCTAAGGCTCCGGTGATGATGCCTCTTTTTCCTTTTAATAATTGATGACTCATAAAAAAAATAATTTGGTTGAAGCAAATGTAAACTTAAATTTTTATGTAGAAGAAAAAAAATACCAAGAAGAAAAAAAGGGGGCGCACCATACTTGGAAGTACAACGGAACGTGTAGGCGAGGCGGTTGAGTCGTTTTTTGTAAAGCGTAGATTAGGTATGTGCTTTAATGGAGTGATTGCGCCTGTATTTTATACCCCACAAAAAAAGATGAAAGGCAATGAATAACACCCATACAAGAAAAACGAAAATAGAAATTTTAAAAACAAAGCGTTTAAGATAATGTTTGCTGTTATCTACTTTAAAAGTGCCGTTGTAATACTGCCCGTAATGACTGTGTGTGCTTAGGTATTCCTCAAAACATTCTTTAAAACCCATGTTGTTGTTAATGTCAGGATATATGGCGTAAAAAATAGAGTTGGGTTTAAAGTATTCCCTCTCCGATTGGTTTACTTTTTCGTAGAGAACGGTATCTATCCCTCCGGTTTTATTTACAAAAAGGGTTTTTATGCCTTGTAGGGTTTGCTCTCTGTTTGCATGCAGCACATCAATGGTGTTGAGAGGGGTATTTTCGTTTACAAAAGTTAATATTTTTTTTGAAGTTAAATCTACAAAAGCCCATTTTTGTTTTTCAATAATGTAGCTTTCGTTTACTACGTGCCCCGAGGTGGTTATATAGTCCACCCAGCCTGCAATGCCTATACGGCGTGTAGGAACGCCGGCGCAGTTAGCAAACATAAAATAAATGTCGGCATAATCGGCGCAATCTATTTTGTTTTTGTTTTGACAGGCGCTCACAAATTGTTGGTAAGGCGTTAATGATTTCATGTTTCCGGTAGGATCTCCTTCGTGCGGATGTAATTTTTTTATCAAATAGGCGCCTATTTTGCTTGTTTTTTCCAGCGAACTGCTGCTGTCTGAAATCAGGACTTCTTGTCGCAGTATTTTTTTTACCTCATCTATTTCTGGCTGACTCACGTTGCTTGGAAGTTTAGTCCAATGATCGATGGGATATAACGTGTTTTCTATAATAGGTATGCTGCACATGGAAACGTAGGTATAGTTGTCTTCCGGCTTATATTCTACCTGCATATCTATGTTAATAGTACTGTTTTTAAGGTAGATGTGGTATCTTTGTTTTCCTTGCCGTAATTTTAGCACCGGCTGATGGCCTTTATAAAAGTAGGTGCCGTTGGTATCTTGTATGCGCCAACTGTTTTCGTTTGTTTCGGGCATGAGCTTTATAAGCAAGGAGTCTTCGGAAAAGGACTGAAACCCCTGTATGTGTGGTTTTTCTTTTACAAAGTAAAACTCGTTATAAGTAAGGGCGTCGGTATATAAATATCCTTCAAAACGGTGCAGATACATATACCGATTCACAAAAAACAAGATGACAACAAGAGCAGTAAGTAATACTAAAACCCTTCTGTTGAATAATGTGTGTGTGATTTTTCGCACCATCGCAAAGCTTTGATGCTAAAAAAACACATTTGTTTAAAGCGTTGCGTTTTTTTAACTAAAAGCTAAGGTACTTCAACCGTATTTAAAATTTCGTTTACAACATGTTCGCTGTTTATGTTTTCGGCTTCGGCTTCGTAGGTTAGGCCAATACGGTGGCGCAACACATCTAGGCACACAGCCCGCACATCTTCGGGTATTACATAGCCGCGGCGTTTGATAAAGGCGTAGGCTTTGGCCGCTAAAGCCAGGTTGATACTAGCGCGAGGCGAGCCTCCAAAGCTAATAAGAGGTGCTAATTTTTCTAGTTTGTAGTCTTTTGGAAAACGAGTAGCAAAAACAATATCTACAATATATCGTTCTATCTTTTCGTCCATATACACATCGCGGGTTACACCGCGTGCTTTTATAATATCTTCCGGTTTAAGTACCACGTTGGGCGTAGCCATGCCGGCAGCCGATATGTTAGAGGCTATAATTTTTTTCTCATCTTCTTTGGTGGGGTAGGATATCACCACTTTTAGCATAAAACGATCTACCTGTGCTTCGGGTAGGGGGTAGGTACCTTCTTGCTCTACCGGGTTTTGAGTAGCCAATACTAGGAACGGGTTGGGTAGCTTAAAGGTTTGCTCGCCAATGGTAACTTGTTTTTCTTGCATGGCTTCCAGTAGGGCGCTTTGTACTTTGGCCGGGGCGCGGTTTATTTCATCGGCTAATACAAAGTTGGCAAATAAGGGGCCTTTACGCACGGCAAATTCTTCCTTTTTTTGATTGTATATCATGGTGCCAATAAGGTCGGCAGGCAATAAATCGGGGGTAAATTGTACGCGGCTAAACTGTGCGTCTATACATTTTGACAAGGTGTTTATGGCCAAGGTTTTTGCTAAGCCCGGCACTCCCTCTAACAAAATATGCCCGTTGCTAAGCAAGCCAATAAGCAAACGCTCCACCATGTGCTTTTGCCCCACAATTACTTTGTCCATTTCGGCAGTAAGTAAATCCACAAAGGCACTTTCTTTCTGTATGCGTTCGTTTAGTTCTCTAATATCAGTCATATTAAAAGGTGTATGGGTTTAGATTGTATTTTTTGTTTTTGCTTTTAAGCAAATTAAGATGCAAAAGTAAAATTTTAGTGGAAATAGGCGAAAAAAATTACTTTTTTTTGCTGCACACAATCAATACATCTTTATTGGTATTCCAATGATACCCTAAGTGAAAAGGCAGTTTGGGGATATTAAGGCTGTCTTTATCAAAAAGAGCTTGCAGGGCGGGCTGTCGGTCTAACCAATTAAAGTTTTTCACCGGTTTTTGATATTCGCCATACACCTTGTAGTTCCACTGATTTTTTTCTACAAAGTATTTAAAAGGTACGCCGGTGTCATCTTGAACCACATATTCGCTTTGTTTTAAAATAAAGCCAAGCATGTTGCTCATAAAGTTGTTGTGCAGCAGGTAAGAGGCGCTTTTTATGTAGGTGGCTACCGGGGCTTGCATTTTTTGCAAGTATTTTAAAAAAGAGGTGGTGTCGTTAAACTTTTTGTTGCTTACATCGTATCTAAAGTAATACACATTTTTTGCTTTCCCTTGGCTCACGATGCTGATGTGCACTCCAAAGGGCTTGTGTTCGTTGCTTTTGTAGGTGTAAGGCACTTCTACTATGTTGTTTTTATTGTCAAAAGCAAGGTATTTAACGTCGCTTATTTGATTGCCGGTACGCCTAATAAAAAAACTAATAATGGGCAGGGTACCGTTTACTTTTTGGTTTTGTAGGTCGCGCCCCATGTACTGGGTAATGAAATAGCTTTTGTTAAAAATATCGGATAACGACGTTTTGAAGTACTGCACGTATTCTTGAGCTTCAGCTCCTTTCATTTTTTTTATTTCGGGTAATTTCCCTACGGGTTCAAGCCCCAGCATGACGTAGTTTTCTACCTCCGGAAAGAAGGTATAGGCCGTTAAAAAATCGGGGCCCGAAAAGGGATAAAATAAGGTTTTTGGGTTTTCGTTTACAGATGTTAATTCTTTGCTGCGCCATGCCCGCATTTTGTTTAAGCGGTGGCGCTCCAACCGTTTCCAACTGCTGTCAATAGCGGCTGCGTTTTCTTTCCAGGCTGCCGAATCTAAAAAAGAATGTAAAGAGCCGGTTCCGCTTTTTAAACCCGCTAAAACAGAAGCGGTAGCGTTGTATAAATTATTGGTATCCTGATTGTTAAGTGATTTATCTTCTTCTTTTACTTCTGTGTTTTTTTCAACCTTAACTTCGTTTTTAATCGCGGCTTTCGTTTTTATTTCAACTTTTGTGTTAGCCTCATCATTGCTACAAAAAGTTAATCCAAAAGAAAGAATGAGGGGGGCGTATATCAGGTGCTTCATAGCTAAAAAATCGGGACTGCGAATGTATGTATTTTTTTACATTGTTGCTCGACAAAAGTATTAAATAAGGTTTAAATAGATTTTATTACCAAATTCGATGCTGCAGCTATTTTTTATGTGTGGTTGTTTTTTGTGTTCTATATGGGTTGCAAGTAGCTAAAGAGCGATAATTAAAAAAAAGCCGCCTTTTTGGGGCGGCTTGAAAGATGAGGTAGGTTATTTTATTTCGCCATCATCATTTTGTTGGTGGTAATTTTTACACCGTTTACAAGCAAGGTGCAGAACAGTACGTTTTGATTGAGCGTAGCTGCTTGCAGAGTAAGGCTGTTGTTGCCTTGCTGTACCGGGTAGCGAGCCACTTCATTGCCTAATATATCGGTAATAAGCACGTAAGCGTTTTGTGTTTTTTCTGCCACATGAGCCTGTATGGTTACGCTTTCTTTAAAAGGGTTTGGACTATTAGATAAAGTGCTTTGCGATTTTACAGCCATTTGATTGGAAGCAATACCTGCGGCTTGTTTGCGCATAGCTATATCATTTCCTAGACTATCCTCCGGTTGAATATAAGGCACATAGTCTGATTCATGAATAACGTGTAGCAGCGCATTAGCTCGTAAATAGGTGTTGCGGTCGGTGCTGTCTTTATCAAAATTTTGCATCATCTCCACCGCACTTAGGTCTTGCATAATCTGCTCAGGCGTTTTGCTTATGTTGCGAATCAGCAAGGTGTATAGCTTTACATAATTATTTTGCCCTTCTTGGCTTACTACTTGCGATAAAGACTGGGCTGCCCAAGCAGAATCATGGATATTTAAAGCCGTTTCTACTTGGGTGCGGGCAGGCAATTCAAGAGCTGCTTCTTTCATCAGCGCATAACCCATTTGTAAGGAATCGTGCGAAGAACTATGTAAAAAATAACGAACAGCATCGTTAAGTGCTAAGTGCCTGGCGCTAAAAGCGGCCGACATCGGTTGCGTAATGCTATCGCTATGATGCCCCATGTTATACACAAACAGCAGCGAATCGTAGGTTTGTTTGTACTCCGCAGCTTCTGCCAAATCTTTGGTTATAGGATTTTGGTAAGCGCTTCGGTGTGTACCACCACCTCCGCCTAAAGAACAATTGGGAGTACCGTTACCAGAATAGCAAGTTGATAAAAGGTTGTTTACAACAACCGGATAATAGGGGGAAGCAGGATTTGCACAACCTATGGGCGTTTCATATACATAGTTAGACAGATACGTATTGCTGCTTTCTATCCAAAAATCTTTGCCGCCTGAGGTATGGCTAAACTGATTATCGGCGGTAATGCGGTTGCTGGTGCCGCCCATGCCGTTACCTTGCGCGTAGCCTATGCCTGCTGTGGTAGCGGTTCCGGTATAGGTAGCGCCTACGTTATTGGAAGATCCAATGCCCGGCACGTAAATATCGGCACCGCCTATGCTGTTGGCTACAAAGGTATTGCAAAAATACAGCAAGCCCGTGCCATTAGGTATTTGAGGGGTAGAAGCGTAATTAACATACTGAGCTTGACTGCCTTTGTACAGGTTTGAAAATGTATTGTTGTTAATAGTGTTGGCATTAGCCCCTGTATTATTAGCTACAATACCGTAGCGGGTACTGGAAAAACCTCCGCCCGAAATACCTTTGCCAATGGTATTATTTTGCACTAAAAATCCACTGCTGTTATCAATATAAATACCACTGGCGTTGCCCCAACTTTTACTCCAAATATTAATAGTATTATTTTGTACAATAGCTGCCGGCACCAAACCAAAATATATACCTACCTTATTATCTGTAAAAGTGCTGTTTTGACATGAAAAAGTATTGATATTTCCTCCGCTATTTAACGCATACACACCATACATTTGATTATTTACAACACAATTAGCAGACATAGAGAAAGAAGAGTTATTCGCATACAAGCCGTACTCGGTATAATTATAAGCCGTGTTAGAAATGGTACATCCGCTAAAAAAAATACCTGAGTTATTGCTTAAAATACTAATGTGTTGGTCTGGACTTACACTTGAATTTAATAAAGGAGCATTACAAGTGAACGTAGTGGTATAGGCTGAATTTTCAAAAGGGCCACCACCGGTATAAGGGTACACTACTAAATCTTCTTTATTGTTTAAAAAAGTACTACCCGAAATTTGAACTATTCCGCCACCTCCGGTACCTAAAGAATAATTAGCGGGGTTTATATACGGAAGTCCAGGATTAGGAGTAACATTAGATGCCCAAGCATTATAAAAACCAGCCAACGTGCCTGTGTAGGCGTTTTGCACTTGCGAATTATTTAAAACTAAAAAGCCCTGAGCCGTATTGGAGTGTAGGTTGTTTCCGGGGCTACCCCACACTTGCACGCCCGGCCACATATCTTGCACACAACGGGTATCCACATCAAGCGTACAACCGTTTAATACCAGTTTTCCTCCATTACTTGAAGAACTACCGTTCTCTATAATTAAGCGAGCCTGAGGACTAAATTTTATCAGCATATTGTTAATGGTAACGGTGTAGCCCGCCGGTATGCGCAACTCACTGCCTATGGTAACTACACTGCCGGTATTAAGGGTTAAAGGGTTGTTTTGATACGTGCCTGCCACCGTGTTGGGCGACCAGGTTTGTGATGTACCCGTCCAGCCGCTTTGTGTACCGGCATTGTATGTTTGGCGGTCGTATTTATTATAAAACATACAGCACGATAAGCTGCTGTTAAACTGTTTGCCATATACTTCGCCATCTATTTGGTCGGGTAAGGAATTAAAAGAGGCTCCACTCATCATGTTGTTAACCGAATAATTGCTTAGTGCCATGGCACTACTAAGTACAGCGGAAGCAGGGGTGCTTGAATTACTTATTTTATATAAAGTAGAACTGCTTACACTACCATACTTTAATAAATACAAGTTTCCATCGGTACCCAGCTCTATTTGGCTATCTTTAAAACCATAATCGGTGCTGATGGTATAGCTTACTGCCGGGTTGGTATAGCTTAAAGCTATTACGGAACCTTGATATACATTTCCGTTGGGCTGATTGGTAAAATATACCCAATTGCCATCAGGTGAAAACTCAATACCTGTTGCGTTATGAGGAATAGATACACTTGATGTAGCAATAGAAACACATTGCGCCGAGTTTGTTACAAACGAGCCGGTATTGATGCTAAAATTAGCAAACATCATAGCGTTTGGAGTATTACTAGCTCCTTCGATAGACCCCCCTGCTGCCAGCTTATACACACCGTGTATGGTATCGGTATAAACCTCTAATTCCGTAGCATTTCCTGCCATATCTGCTCCAAAATCAATGGTTGCGCCACTTGAATTAGTAAATGTAGATACGCTGTAGGCAACAACAAAGCTAACGCCGCTTGCTGTAATTTGATAGATAAAAACAGCACCGTTGTTGTACATAAACAAAAGCCTGCTGCCATCTTTGCGCGGAGGGGTAGCGGCATAAAATACATCACCTATAAAAAGAGGCAGTTGAGGCGAATAATAAACCGGTTGTTTAAGAATTAAACTAGGAGTGTTGGTGCTGTTAAACAAATCGACTACGGTGCCACCTCCGCTAAGACCGGGCGTTACATTCTTACCATACTCGGTTGCCGGCATATAAGCCCCACCGGTAGAAGATACATCTACTAAAGCATAATAAGGGCGAAAGCCGGGAAGCTCGGTGCGAGACCGTGCCGTGTTGCTGGTATCGTTGTAGCCGGACGTAAAAATATAATACTGTTTGCAGTTACCCGGGTTGGGTACTATACAAACCTCCGTAAGGCCGGTGGCATCATACGATGAACCGGTAGCAGGATAAGGCGTTAAATTTAAGTCATCTATTAAATAACCATGACTGTTATACACCAAACTGCCATTAACAAAAAACAAAGGGTTGTTGTTTTCATCTTTATACATGTTTTTAGGACCTGAGGTACTGGGTACACCGTAATTGTCAGAAGGGGCCATAACCATAGGTGTAGGTCTGCGTGGGGAGGGGGGTTGGTGAACCTATGTTTAGTAGGTAATTCGGTTGCAAATTCCATAAGGGGTTTTGCGTTTGCGCAGGCAATAAGCCCGATGCCAGCAGCAGGCAAGCCGATGCTGCTTTTTTAAGATGCTGTTTTACATTCATAAAAATTATTTTTTTACTGCGCATAAGGTTCGCTGCACAGGGTTAAAAAAAAAGCAAGGCGTGAACCCTTACTGAAAACTCATCTATAGGAAGGTACGACCAAGCACCCAAAAAGAAATGAATATCAGTAAAAGCACACGCCCGTGCACGGGCGTGTTGCTTCTTACCATACCCCTCTCTTTTTTCGAAATTTTGGTCGTTTCACCCATAGAGAAGAAAGTTACAGCAACGCCGTATTGTATTTTATGAGGTTACGTTTTCATGTTTTTATCGTATTAATTCTATAAATCCTTTTAAACTGTTTTCTTGTACCGTGCCTTGGCTGTTGCCTGTGGCTTTGTAGTTGATGATGTAAAAATACGTACCCGCAGGGGCGGCCTCGCCATTGGGGGCTTTGCCGCTCCAACCCGGAGTGGGGTTGTTGTTGGCAAATACCTTATTACCCCACCTATCATACAAGGTGCATTGGTAGCTGTTTAGACTGTATTGGTAGTTGTGTATAATGGGTTGCCAGGTATCGTTGATGCCATCTCCGTTAGGGCTAAAGATATTGGGTGCCGCTAAGCTAAAACTATCCGGAGGACAATAACTTACGCTTATAGTTTGGCTTGTAGTAGCGCTACAAGTACGAAGGTTTTGGTAAGCTAGTAAGCTTATTTTATACACGCCTGTATCTAAAAAAGTATAATGAAAGTTTTGGCTGATGCTGCTATCTCCATTGGTGTACCAAACCCAGTTGTTCGTTACGTTTTTTATATTGTTGCTCATATTCTGGCAGCTTATAGTGAGGGGGGCACAGCCGGTACTGGGGCTGGGGTAAAAAGCCGCTTGGGCTAAATTGGTATCTTTTATAGCAAGTGTAGTAGTATATATACAACCTAAAGCCGTATCTTTTATATTTAGAGTGTATTGCCCTGCTGTAAGATTGGTATAGCTTGTACTTGTTTGAGGCGGATTATTGTTTAAGCTATAGGTATAACCATAATTATGTGGGTTAGGCGTTATACTGAGTGTACTAGGCATAGCGCCACATATTGCAAGGGTACTGTTTATATTTTGTGGAGCAGGTGCTTGGTGCACAATTATTTGAGTATGCTCGGTATGCATACAACCGGCGGTATCTTTTACATAACAAATATAGTTGGTGCAACTTTGTGTGTTTAGCATAGGGTTGGCAACGCTAGTATCGCTTAAACCTGTTTTAGGATACCAAGCATAGCTGGCATAGCCACTTGTGGCTTGTAGTTGTATAGCAGCGTTGTTACAAAATGTATGTACTTTTATGCTATCTACATTGCTTGGTGTAGCAGGGCAGGGCGTGCTGTATGCCATAAGAAAAGCGATTGTCATATCATCATCATATATATTTGGCAATGTGCTTGTATTTGCTGTAACAGTAAAATCAGTTGCATTGTTGGGCAAATAGGTTTTAATGTTTGCCAAAGCATCAGTAGTATCAATAAAAGGCGTATTACTGTCATCAACTAAACCGCTTAATGTGCCATTTTCATAATGAAAACTACCAAATCCTGTTTTGTAATCATTAGCATTATCTATAGATACAATTCTTAAAGTGCCCAAGTTTACATTACTTGTTGAAGATGTTAATTGATATTGCACATAAGGAGAAACAGCAACATCCCAACTTTCAATGGATAAACCTATATCATTAGTCGTATTTATAGGGTTTAAATTATTTAGTGGGTAGGTCATTGTTGGAACAACTTGGTTCATATTGTTTAAATACACGGCTACGTTTATATTGTTATACGAACTGTTTTCGTACAATAATAGAAGAAAAAAACTATCGTAATAATAATATCCACAAGTATTTGTGTAGCCTTGCAATGGTGTTACCAAAATATTATTATTGTTTTGTGTGAATTCCGTTACGTCTTTTACAGCCACCCACATACGAGCATTTGAGCCACCTGTTCCCGAAAAAAACATAGGCGTACCATTAGTAGTTGTATCAAACTGTATAATATGATTGTTATAGTCGAATGAAATAGGCGCATCATGTGTGGGGTAAACTCCAAAACTTTTACAAGTTTCTTTTAACGACATTAGAAACGCCTTTTTTAATGAACATCCTGAAGGGACAGTATTTTTAAAATGCATAGTGTCTGAAAATGTCCAAGTAGTTCCTACATACGTAACTCCATCAAAAGAACAGCCCCCTCTAAACGTATTTTGGTAAAAAAGCATCTGTGCTTTCGTGTTAAAAACAATAAAAAATAAAAGTATGTAACATACTCTTTTCATTTCTTTTAGTTTACTTGGTCGCAGCAAAGGTACTAACAAAAAATAGCCGTTGTTTGTTAAAAATTATTAAAAAATTATTTTTTACTGCGCATAAGGTTCGCTGCACAGGGTTAAAAAAAAGCAAGGCGTGAACCCTTACTGAAAACTCATCTATAGGAAGGTACGACCAAGCACCCAAAAAGAAATGAATATCAGTAAGAGCACACGCCCGTGCACGGGCGTGTTGCTTCTTACCATACCCCTCTCTTTTTTCGAAATTTTGGTCGTTTCACCTATAGAGAAGAAAGTTACAGCAACGCCGTATTGTATTTTATGAGGTTACGTTTTCATGTTTTTATCGTATTAATTCTATAAATCCTTTTAAACTGTTTTCTTGTACTGTGCCTTGGCTGTTGCCCGTGGCTTTGTAATGGATGATGTAAAAATACGTGCCTGCAGGGGCGGCCTCCCCATTGGGGGCTTTGCCGCTCCAACCCGGGGTGAGGCTGTTGTTAGTAAATACCTTGTTGCCCCATCTATTATATAAGGTGCATTGATAGCTGTTTAGGCTGTATTGGTAGTTGTGTATAATGGGTTGCCAAGCATCGTTGATGCCATCTCCGTTAGGGCTAAAGATATTGGGTGCGGCTAAGCTAAAGCTATCCGGTGGGCAATAGCCTACGCTTATAATTTGGCTTGTAATAGCACTGCAAGTACGGAAGTTTTGGTAAGCCAGTAAGCTTATTTTATATACCCCTGTATCTAAAAAAGTATAATGAAAGTTTTGGCTGATGCTGCTATCTCCATTGGTGTACCAAACCCAGTTGTTGGTTACATTAGCCTTATTGTTGCTCATATTTTGGCAGCTTATAGTGAGGGGGGCGCAGCCGGTACTGGGACTGGGGTAAAAAGCCGCTTGGGCTAAGTTGGTATCTTTTACGGTAAATTTTTTGGGGCTGCTATAGCTACAACCAAAAGCATTGCTTAGGGCAAAGGTATAGGTGCCGGGGGCTAAATTAAAGGTAGGGCTGTGCTGTACGCTGCCGTTTACGGTATAGCTGTTGGGGCTGCCTACAGGGGCTATAATGGTGGCTGTGGCTGGGTTGCCTCCGCATACGCCCAAAGTGGTTTGTACGCTATCGGTTATGGGAGTGCTATATACGCTTACCCGGTGTTGCTCGGTATGTTTGCAGCCGGCGCTATCTACCAAAGCTATGTAATTGGTAGTTACCGTAGGGTTGGCTATGGGGTTTATTACCGTATCATTATTTAAGCTGTTATTAGCGGCGCTCCATGTATAGTTGCCTGCACTTACGCCTTGCAATTGCACCGTAGCCCCGCTGCATATAGGGGGGTAGGTTTTTATACTATCTACTCCGCCACGTGCCGGGCAGGGGGTGCTGTAGGCGAGGATAAAGGCACTTATTTGATTGTTTCCTCCATTTTGGAGAGTTGACGCAGAATTAATATCAAAAGATTGGGAATTATTAGGGATATAGTTTTTTATATTAACTAAAGCATCTGTAGTGTCAAAACCATTATGAGGATTATCGTCTTTTATTTGAAATAAGGTATTGTTTTCATAATAAAAACTGCCAGGGGCATAATGATAAACACTATCTGGTGTATTAACATAAGACACTATCCCCCAAAGTGTG
>JAFDYI010000015.1 GCA_018267475.1 Bacteroidota bacterium
TATCGCTGCTGAAAACCTCATTAGAAGCATTCCTATAATGTAGGGAATGTTATGGGTGTTCAACAACGTGATGATAATAGGGGCCATCAAGCACCAAGGTGTTGTATTCGTTGTTTTCTCCACAAATGTCTATTTTCTTTACTTTCTGAATATGTTTAAGTTTCTTGATGATGTTACTCGACAATTCGCAATCAATAAGATGGGTAAATATAAAAGAGTCTGCTTCAATAAATTTTACTCGATACTTTAGGGCTATTAGTTCCTTTAAAAGCGCTTCCCTGTTGGCTCCCCACAAAGGACAAAAAATTTTTAGCTTCGCTCCTCGTATTATTTTAAGAAACCAAAAAATATTCCCTTTTACGTTTGATATGGAACCGGTAACAACGGTGCGTATGCTGAAATCTGTTTTCAGTTTAGTGAGCTCAAAAATATATTGAGAAGTGGTATAACCATCTGCACACAAGGCAACTAAAGGGACGGATAGAGAGGCCGCTTGCTTTTTTAAAAAAGGCAGTAAATCGGCATCTTCTTTTTTGTAAAAAGTAATTAAACAAACTACTTGTAATCCTCTTGTTTTGGCTTCGTAAAGGGCTAAGTTGCAATCTTTTCCGCCTGTCCATAAAATAGCCGCATTCGTGTTTTTTTTGCCTTGTTTTTTGATGCCGAAAAACAATTTATTTCCTGTAAAGTGCTTTTTAAAAGTCAGTAGTTGGTGGATAAAAAAGAATCGAATAAAATACATAAAAATTATTTTTTACTTTGGCTTTAATATAGCCAATTTAATGCGGCATTGGGTGCAGATTGTAGTTGATATATTACGCATGCAACCAAAGATATAAAATATTTTTTACAGAATACAACGCTGCTCACTTTTGACTTGGATAAAAGACAAGTTTGCATCAACACTTACTTTAACGTACCTTTGAAACAGCGTTTTTATTTAATATGGAACATAGCCATCACCATCATAGCTCGGCTTCAGATCGTTTAGGGAAAGCCTTTGTAGTAGGTATCTTCTTAAATGCTGCTTTTGTAGTGGTGGAGTTTGTGGCGGGCATATACACCCAATCCTTGGCTTTGCTTTCTGATGCAGGACACAATTTGAGCGATGTAGCTATGCTGGCTTTGGCGTTACTTGCTTTTAAAATTTCTAAGAAAAAAAGCAGTACTAGATATACGTACGGCTTTAGTAAAACTACGGTATTGGTTTCGTTTATTAATGCCTTGGTGTTGTTGGTAGCCGTTGGTGCCATTGGTTGGGAGGCAATAGGCCGGTTTTCTAACCCACAAAACACAAAAGGAGATGTAGTAAGTTGGGTGGCGGCGGTAGGCATTGTTATTAACGCGGTATCGGCTCTTTTTTTCCTTAGAGATAAAGATAAAGACCTGAATGTAAAAGGAGCCTACTTGCATCTTTTGGTAGATGCCTTGGTTTCGCTGGGAGTAGTAATAGCCGGGTTGCTTATTTATTACACTCATATAATGTGGATAGACCCCTTAGTAAGCCTGCTCATTATGTTCGTCATTATATACAGTACCCGCGATTTGTTTTTTGAAAGTTTGCGTTTATTGATAGATGGGGTGCCTCACACCATTGATACAAAAAAAATAGAGGAAGAAGCTTTGCTTATTGCCGGCGTACAAAACATACACCATATACATATTTGGGCTATGAGCACTACACAAAATGCCCTTACGGCACACCTGTTATTGCAACCCAACCTTAGCGAGTCGGAAATTATGGATATAAAAAAACAACTAAAACACAAACTGGAGCATTTAAACATACAACACGCTACGATAGAAACAGAAACTGCTTGGTGCAAAGACGTTCACTGTAAGGAGTTTGGCAGTTTGTGATGCCCATATTTCTTTTACAAAGAGCGTTGAACCACGATCAATGCCTGCAAGAGTACCGTGGAGCTGAAGAACCAAAGAACAAAAAAGTAAAAAACGAAAAAAGGCCGCACCGGGCAGCCTCTTTTCTTCACTCAACAAAATAGCATAGAATTTATTATCGGGTAATAAATAGTTTCTGAGTTTGTGTTAGGTTTTTACTCTGTATTTGGCATGAATACACGCCACAGCTTAATTCGCTGCAATCGAAAGTACGTATTTGCAAGCCTTGGGGCATATCCACGCTTTGCACTTCTTTTACTAAGTTTCCGTTTACATCAAATACACGTATGCTTACGTTGCCGGGTTCATCTAAAATGTATTTTACTTTGCATACAGAAGAAGCCGGGTTTGGATACAACTCAAACTTGATGGGGTTTGCACTTATATTTTTTATTCCGGTAGTAGAGGCGGGGCTTGTGGCCAGCCAAATAGTAGCGTTTACAATAATAATTTCTTCTTCATCGTTTGGATCTCCTGCAAAATCGGGGTATAGGTGCGAGTTGGGGTTTCCGGTACCATCGTCGGTAGGGGAGCTATCGCCTTCAAAAGCAAATTTTCCGGCACCGTACCGTCCGTGCCCAAACATTACGCCTGTGTTGCCCACTGCGGTTTGAAACACATCTCCTGTAACAGAGGGATTTACAGAGGGATACATAGTAATGGTAGTGCCGTTGTGCCACTCCATACCCGGGCAGGTACCCATAGGGCCAACAATAATAGAATCGGTAGGGGAGGGATTTACGGCGGCAGAGGTAGGCGATATATTAACCAAGTCATATACAAAGCCAAAAGCGGTATCTTTTATGGGGTTGTTCAGTATAAAGTCGTTCCACACGTGAGGAGAGTCCCAGCCGTTATTCGTTCTTGAAGATACGTTGTGGTCGGACACCATAAACAAACCTCCTCCGTTTTGCACAAAGTGCATCAAAGCTGTTTTTACCCGGGTAGAAAAAGGAAACTGAGGCTCGTCAATAATAAATACTTTGTAATTACTTAAATCTTGAGCGTGGCTGCTGTTTCCGTAGGTAATAGAATCGAAAGTGGGCAAGGATTCTATTTGATAGCCCATCTTCGCCATATCAATAGCCCAGTGCGAGGAAGAGCCTGTCCAGTACGATTCGGTTGTGGTGCTGCTAACTCCCGATTGCGCCGGGGTAGGAAAGCGCTGCGCGTTGGAGTGCCACCCGTTTGATGAGGAGCCGGAGCGCACCGGTAAGCCACCCGGGCCGGTATAAGCAATGTTGTCGGTATCGGCATCTACTACCCAATCTGAGTTGCCGGAGCTTTGCCCCTCTGTAGCACAAAATAAAATTTTAATGTTGTTCGATGGAATTTGCGCGCGCATGCTGCCCACTAAAGAGGCAGATATAATAGTCGATAAAAATAAGTGTTTCGTCTTCATTTTTTTTAAATTTATGGGTACAAAAATAAAGCGCTTTTTTTTATGATGACTTACTTTAACTATCTTTAACGTGTTTTAGTATTTTATACAGAATGGTATTGTGAAAAGTAAACAAGAAACTAAGCGAAGCGGTATTTATGTTTAGATCTGCGCCCTTAAAGGTCGTTACTGCTTCATCATTTTTTTTGTATCTATAATGTTTCCATCTACAATAAGTTGTACTTTTGCCTGTCTATAAAAAGGCTCCGTAGTTCAATTGGATAGAATGACAGATTCCGGTTCTGTTGGTTAGGGGTTCGAGTCCCTTCGGAGTCACAAAACGAGCGTTTATCTGCTAATCGTTCCAGGCAGGCGTATCGGTTTCTTCGCTGTTTAAAATACTTAAATAGTTGTAGTATCGTTCGGGGTGTATGTTCTCTTTTTCCAAAGCTTTTAGCACCGCGCATCCGGGTTCGTTTATGTGTATGCAGTTATTAAATTTACACTGGTGCATCAACGCTCTAAACTCAGGAAAGTAATGTGCTACTTCTTCTTTTTTCATTTCTACCAGTCCCAGTTCTTTAATGCCGGGCGTGTCAATAATATAACCGCCTGCTGCCAGTGGGTGCATCTCCGAAAAGGTAGTAGTATGCTTCCCTTTTAAATGTGTTTCTGAAAGGGCCTTGGTTTTTAATTGTAAGCCTTCTTGCAATTGGTTTATAAGAGTTGATTTGCCTGCGCCGCTATGCCCGGCAAGCAAGGTTGTTTTGTATTTTAAAGTGTTTTTTACCGCCTCTATGTTTTTGTTTTCTAAAGCCGATATTTCTATACATTCGTAGCCAATGCGGCGGTACATTTGTATGAAACCTTCTTGTATTTTTTTTAATTCGGCATCCAACAAATCGCTTTTATTAAAAATAATTTTAGCCGGAATTTGATAGGCCTCGGCTGTTACCAAAAACCGATCTATAAAGCCGGTAGAGGTGCGCGGAAGTACTAACGTTGCTAATAAAAAAGCTTGGTCTAAGTTGGCGGCTAAAATATGCGTTTGCTTAGAAAGGTTAAGCGATTTGCGAATGATGTAGTTTTTTCGGGGGTATATTTTTATTATTTGTCCTTTGTCTATTTCTACTTCATCGCCTACTACTACGGGGTTGGTGCTTTTGCGTGCTTCCATTCGTATTTTACCGGCTAAGGTGGCTTGCTTTATTTCGCCCGCAGGGCCTGCCAGCTTATACAAATTGCCGGTTGATTTTAGAACTAAGGCGCGCACTATTTTTTTTTGTTTTTGCTAAATTCTTGATAGGCTTTTTCTGCTTTTTTGTACCAGACTTTTCCGTATTTGCGCGTTAGGGGTGTTTGCAAAAACTTCAGTACGGGTACGTTTAGTTTCAAGCCGCAGGCGCAGGCATCTTTGCAAATATCCCAACGGTGGTAGTTTAGGGCATCGTAGCCTTTATGGGAGCTAATGCGTATGGGGTACAGGTGGCAGGATATGGGCTTTTGCCAGTTAATAACTCCGGCTTTATGGGCCATCTCTATAGCGCATTTGGCTATTTTGTTTTCGTCAAATACTACAAAGGCGCACTCTTTGTTGGGTGCCACCAAGGTGGTGGTGTAGTCGCCATCGCTATCCAGCACATAGGGTCCGTATTTCTCTATGGCTTTCAGCCCTTTTTTGGTAAGATAGGGTTTTACCTGCTCTACAATACTGTTTAAAATAGGCAGTTCGTCTTCATCTAAAGGGGCTCCGCTTTCGCCGCTTACGCAGCACTGACCTTTGCAGGCCTGGAGGTCGCACACAAATTTTTCTTCAAAAATATCGTCCGATAAAAGGGTGTTGTCAATAGCTATCATAATTAAAAAGCAAGCGAAGGTATAAAAAATACCATTATTTTTTTACAACGACACGTTTTGTCGCACTGCTGTCGTTTTTTTGTAAAAAATAAACAAACTATGGATATAATCAGTTACACAAAAAAAGGCGTGCCTTTTATAGCGTTTGGCGGTGGTTATTCGTACCACAATTTATGTTCTATTTTAGATGATTTGAAGATTTTTAAAAAAAGAAGGCAAGTCATCACCCAGTTGGGCGACACAAAAATATGCAGCATGTGCCCATCAAAAAAATACGGCCTTTTCGATTTTCCTACTTTTGTAAAAGAAAGTCTGCCGTGGCTGAAAAAGAGTTTCCCCATAGACTATTATACACTGGATATCATGGCCGGGCGACAACAATTAAAAATTTTTGGAGAAGAGCTTGAAATAAATAAAGAATCTTTTAGAAAAGTGTTTTATGTACGCTCCTCCTCCAACGGTCGCCACCCTTTGCTTATGGGCGTGGGGTATTATCGTTTGCTGTGCTCAAATGGGCTTATTGCATCAGTAGGAGAAGAACTTTTTAATGTAAGAACACGCCATTACAAAACAACGATAAACTCATTCTTAGAAGATTTTAAAGAGCGAATACCGCTTATAGAGCCTGCTTTTGAACAACAAAAAAAAGTTTTTTTACAACTGGCAGACGAAACCATAGACCTAAAAGTGTTGGTGAGAGGGTTGTGTAAAGGTACAAAACAAGAACCTCAAAAATTAGTGATAGAAAATTTAAAAAAAATGGGAAAAAGCTTTCAATACAGTTCGAGTGACAAAGTAGATGCATCTACTTTATCCACAAGAGAAAAAGAGGTTCTTTACAATCCTATAAAAAGCCTGTATGAAGCAGATGCGCCTAAAATAACACTCAATAAATTTAAAGTATATAACAACTATACCGAAATTTTTAGAAACCGTGATACGGCTATAATAGAAAAAGAAAATAGACGCATTTTAAATGTACTGATGAACTAATTGTAAAAAACGTATATAAAAAAACATGAATAACGCACAAAACAAAAAAACATCTAGACGCCAAGTCTTGAAAAGCTTAATAAGTTTAGGGGCAGCCGCTTTATTGCCCTCGGTATTAAAAGCCCATTTTTCAGAGCAATCAACAGAAAAAAAACGCCCGATTCACTTTGTAGGATTAGGGGGTGCCGGCAGTGAGGCCGTACGCTTGTTTCATAATAAAGGGTTACAAGGTTTTTTTACCTGCCTGAATACAGGAGAAAAAATCGACCTTTCACCCGAAATCAATTTTATTGATTTAGAACATCCGCGCGATATTTTTATAACAAAAGAAGGGAAGCGCTATGATTTAGGGCCGGATACCACCAAGGAGTACCTAATCCCTCAAACAGTATGGAAGGTTTTTGAGCAGCCGCATCGCTTTGTACTGTTATCGGGCTTAGGAGGTTATACAGGGGGCACCACGACTAAAGAAATAAGCTTACACTTATACCGGCAACAAAAAGATTTCTATATCATTGGTTCTTTACCCTTTTCTTTTGAAAAGAGTAGGATAGTAAGAGCGCAAAAAATAATCCAAGAGCTAAAACACCTGGGCAACGTAACCACCTTTGAGCTAAATTCAATAGCGGCGATGTACGGCAACATGCGTATGTCAAAGGCGATTGAAAAGGCCACCGAGCAATTTTATACCCTGTATCAAGCTACTTCATGGGCTTAAAAAGCAAGAAAAAGCGGCCCCCAATAAGCTAAGAACAGCTATGGAGGTGGTATGATTAAAAATGCTATTTTTGCGCCCTATTATGATTACAATTACAAAAAAAGCACTTTGCTTTTTTCTCTTTATGGGCGCTATCTGTCTTACGGCACAAAACGCCAATGTGCGCGGTTTTATCTATACCAAAGATAATGGTGAACCCGCTTTATTTACCAATGTGTACTTAAAAGGCACTAATTATGCAGCCGTAACCGACGTAAACGGTTTTTACAGCATCAGTAAAGTAACAAAAGGCGATTATACCTTAGTAGCTACCTATTTGGGCTACGATACCATTTTTATGAAAGTATCCATTACTTCCGTAAACCAAATTGTAAACGAAAAAATTTATTTAAATAAAAGTGCCTTGCAGCTTACCGAGGTAGTAGCCACCGGCGAGCAACAAGAGAAAAAAGAAAATACAAAAGTAGCCGTTACCCGCATAGACCCGGTAGAGATAAAAAAACTACCCAGTATAGGCCAACCCGATTTGGCCCAGTATCTGCAAGTACTGCCCGGTGTAACCTTTACTGGCGATCAAGGAGGGCAACTGTATATACGCGGAGGCTCGCCCGTACAAAACAAAGTGCTGCTTGACGGCATGATTATTTACAACCCTTTTCACTCTATCGGTTTGTTTTCGGTGTTTGATAATGATATTATAAAAAATGCCGATGTATATAGCGCCGGCTTTGGTGCCGAGTATGGAGGACGCACTTCTTCTATCATGGATATCACCACCCGCGATGGAAATAAAAAACGCCTTTCTTCCAAAGTATCCGTTTCTACCTTTGGTGCCAAAGCCTTGATAGAAGGCCCCATGGTAAAACTAAAGGAAGATGGAAAAACCAGCCTGTCGTTTATCGTTTCAGGAAAAACATCATATCTGCCTACCACCTCAAAATGGTTTTATCCCTATGCAGAGCAAATGTCAAACCCGTATAATAATGGGCAAAACAACTTACCCTTTAGCTACAACGATTTGTATGCAAAAATGTCTTTAAATTCTACCAACGGTTCTAAAATAAGTTTGTTCGGATTTGATTTTAATGATAAAGTGAACTATTCGGGCATTGCCTCTTTTAAGTGGAACTCGGTAGGAGGTGGGGCTAATTTTTTAGTAATCCCTACCGGAAACAATACCTTAATAGAAGGAAATTTTGCATACTCGCAATACCAAATTACAGAACAAACAGCTACTGTTACACAGCCCAGCAGCAGCCTTATCGGGGGCTTTAACGGCGGTTTTAAGTTTACCAATTTTTTAGGTCCCGTGCATCTTGTTTATGGTATAGAACTGCAAGGATACCACTCTAATTTTGATTTTCATGCCGGTTACAACAATATAGAAGTTACACAATTAGGCAACTCAACCGAAATAGCCGGGTATCTTAAATTAAAATACGTTTCTAGAAATAAAAAATTAGTGTTAGAGCCTAGCTTCCGCCTGCATGAATACGCTACCTTAAACCAACTTTCGCCGGAGCCGCGCTTTGCCGGTAAGTACAGCTTTACCGATAAATTTAGATTTAAAGCCGCTGCCGGTATTTATTCCCAAAACTTGATGTCGGCCAACTCCGACCAAGATGTCGTAAACCTGTTTTATGGTTTTTTGTTTAGCCCCGATAACATACAAAGCTATTACAAACCCAAACCCGGTGCCGATAGCATACCCGTTACGGGCAAGCTACAACGTGCCAACCATATAGTAGCCGGCTTTGAGTTTGATTTGTTTAAACACATAGAAGTAAATGTAGAAGCCTACCAAAAAAACTTTACCTTTTTAACCAATGCCAATCGCTATAAATTATTTAACTCCGACCCACAACACATCGGTTATTACCCCGACTCTCAAGTGCAAGATTTTATTGTAGAAACAGGCTATGTGCGCGGCTTTGATGTAACTGTAAAATACGAAAAAAACCGTTTTTATTTATGGACGGTTTACTCTTATATGTACAACCAACGTTGGGACGGCATACAATCTTATTTTCCTATTTTTGATAGAAGAAACAACTTAAATATCGTGGCTACGTACGGTGTAGATAAGAAAAAACACTGGGAGGTAAGCGCCCGCTGGAATTTTGGCACCGGTTTTCCTTTTACACCCACACAAGGGTATTACCAACAGCTCAATTTATCAAACTATATGAATGTAAACGTGCCTCAGCAAAACGGACAACTGGGCTATGTGGCAGGTCCTTTATTCTCTCAGCGCCTGCCTATGTACCACCGTTTAGATATTTCGGTGCGCTACAAATGCAGCTTAAAAGACCGTGTGTTTATTGAAATTAACGGCGGTTGCACCAACGTGTATAACCGAGGCAATATCTTTTACTTCAACCGTGTTACCTACCAGCGTGTAAATCAATTGCCCATCATGCCAAATCTTAATATCACCATTGGATTTTAAAGAAAAAAAAACGGCTTCTCATTTTTTTAAAATAA